>JAYTUY010000115.1:0-23043 GCA_043744275.1 Saprospiraceae bacterium | reverse complement strand
ATGGGTAATGGGTAATGGGTAATGGGTAATGGGTAATGGGTAATGGGTAATGGGTAATGGGTAATGGGTAATGGGTAATGGGTAATGGGTAATTTTTTTACATTTATCAAAAAACATAACTATGAGCGAAACAACTTGGAATGAACAATTCCGAAGCCGAACTAAAAAACTGGCTATTGCAATCATTAAAGCATTCAGTAGTTGGAAAAAAAACGATGAAATAAGAATCATTGGTAAACAATTAATAAGGAGTGGTACATCAGTAGCCGCTAATTATCGGGCTGTTTGCAGAGCCCGTTCCGACCGTGAACGCTATGCAAAATTATGTATCGTTGTAGAAGAAGCCGATGAAACACAATTTTGGCTTGAAATATTAGTAGAAAGTGATTTAATAAAAATAGCAGAAGTTTTAAGTATTCGACAAGAAGTAGAAGAAATTGTGAAAGTCATGACGACATACAAATACCGTTTAGAAAAGAATTCAACGCATTAAAATATAGGTAATGAGTAATGAGTAATGAGTAGTAATAGGCAATGGGTTGACAAAACGCCTTAAATAAGTTGACAACCCATAAGCATTACTTATTACCCATTACCTATTACCCATTACCCATGAAATATACTGAGGGGGTAAGATTTTGCGTTTAATTTGTTAATGAAATTCAAATTTTATTCAATATTGTCTTTAAAAAAAACTAATTTGACATTTGAGGTGTCTTTAATATAAAAAAAAGAATATGAATTTATTGCAAGGCATTCAACTACACGAATTGATTTTGATGGTACTCGGCTTCATTCTCGGTTTGGTATTAATTTTCATTTTTCTCTTTACAGCTTTAAAAAATAAACCCAATTTGAAATTGCTATATGGTTTTATAGCACCCTTAGTGATGATTGGTTATCCATCTATCAGAAGCATAGAATTTGGGAAAGATGTGATAAAAATTGACAAATTGGTTGAAAAAGTCAATGCCAATCCAACAGATACTATCGCTCAAAGGGAATTGGTTCAAAATCTTCAAGAACTTCCTGCTTCGAGATGCAAAACAAGTTCGGATGCTTTGGCTGCTATTGCCAATGCTCAAGCATCGTTGGGTCAATATGATTCTGCCAGAGTCATGAGTCAACGAGCCGTTGATTTGGATAAAAAGAATGAAAAAGCGATTGAAAGCAATAAGATTATCACTGAAAAATGGAAAATGCAGAAGTTGACGGAACAACGAATAGGTAAGCTCAATGAATTTGTCAAAGAATGGGAACTGCACCCTACAGATATTCAAGTTTGGGATAGTATCGCCATACATTATAGCAATTTAGTGATGAATTCAAAGCCCGTGCATCTCGACAATAGTAAAATATTGGTGGTAGCCCAAGCGGCGGCTATTATCGGTGAAAAACAACGGGCTGAACAGATTACCAATAATGTCTTGAAAGTCACGCCAAATGAAAAAGAAGCAGAAAAATTGCGAGAAGATATTAAATCGAAAAAGACAGACAATCGATTTAATGTGCCTAAAGCAAGAACGAAAATTGTGGAAAAGGTTAAAGATGTCAAAAAGAAAATAGACGCACTACCTGCCCCCGCACCTGTTTATCAAGATACCAATTTGAGGATTCGTTTTATTCCTAAAACTGGTATTGATATTAGAAAATGGAATGCTAAAGAATAAATAATAGTTATGAGTTATGAGTTTAGAGTTGAGAGTTTGGGAGTTGAGACTCAAGACTCTCAATTCAAAACTCTCAACTCAAAACTCTCAACTCACAGGATTATGGAGATTAGAATTGCAGAAGATATTAAGGAATTGATTTATGATCATGGTTCGGTAGTGATTCCTGGGTTGGGGTCGTTTACGGGCGATTATAAATCAGCATCTATTGATAATGTGTTGGGTCATTTGGCTCCGCCAGCTTTGGATATTGTTTTTAACCCCAACAATGTGCTGAACGATGGTGTTTTATTGGATTATATAAAAAATAAATACCATGTTTTGACACACGAAGGGCAAAAGGCAATTGATACTTTTACAGAGGATGTGGTTCAAACGTTCAAAAAACATGAGATTGTGGTGATTCCTGATGTCGGGCGTCTTTATCGCGATTACTCTGATAAAGTGCGTTTTTTACCTGAAAATACCAATTTCAATACTGATACTTTCGGTTTGCCGACGGTTCAGTTTTATCCTGTTTCAAGAAACAAACCTGACCCGATACTTGAAAAAACAGAAACAGTGGTGGCGACTCAAAAATATCAACCCGAAGTTGTGGCGACTAAGCCCTTGGTTTTTCCTGATTCTGCTGATAATATTTCAACCCCTTTAATTCCTGAACACCCATTAGATTTAAATTTGCCTTTTGAAATTCGAAAATTTATACCTGCTTTGGCGGTGGCATTGCTGCTGATATTAGCATTCAGTATTTATCTTTTCACAAAATCAGATACAAATGCGGTTGTAGAGCGGCAAAAGTTGAAAGTCAATGAAAAACCGCCAAAAGTGGAAAATAACGTAGGTAATGGTGGTAAACAACCTACTCAACAGACGCCTTCAACTCAGAATCCAAGCAAACCGCAGGATATAGCTTCTGACAAATCCTTTAAAAATACGCCGACAGTTACCAATCCGCCTATTAATTCTGAAAATTCGGTTGGAGCAGTTGCTTCAAAACCTCAGAATCAAGCAGTCCTTATAATCGGCGGTTTTTCAAATAAAATCAATATCAAACGTTTGAAAACATGGATTTCAAACAATGGATATGGTATTTATGAAAGAAAGTCAGGTGGTTTGACTGTCATAGGAGCAGAAGTGAATTACAATTCTAAAAAGGATTTGAATAATATTTTGAACCGATTTAGAAATCGTTTTGGAGATGAAGTAGAGGTGATGAGAAAATAATTATGCTTTACCCCCTCAGTAAAATGCATTAAAAAAGCCTGATAAATGCGTAATTTATCAGGCTTTTTAATGCATTTTACTGAGGGGAACTTAAAATACTTTCCCATCATAAGTCAACATTTTAATATCGAGACCTTGACTGCGATATTCGTTGACAAGGTTTTCAAGTTCAACAGTACTCTTTGTTAAGTTGTGAAATATTTGACGAATATTTTGCTTTTTAGTATCAAAATTGGATTTAATATCCACCTTAGTTGAAGAGATATTAAAATAACCATAATTGCCTGATGGAATTGTAATAGGATTGGCTATTTTATTTAAATTATCAAAAAATTTCACCAATTTGGCATCCTGCCCAGTATCGAAAGAAACATAGCCCCAAATAGTGCCGCTTGGCACACGCAACAACTCAGAAGTGACCAGTGTAATACCATCCTGTTTGGCTAAATATACTTTATACAGGTTGTCTTTGACCGTCAATATCCCATTGTTCAAAACAACATCTTTCAAATTAATATTAATGTTATAACTCCCTGTGGTCAAATTGCCAACAGTCAGCGTATCTACAGCGGGCTGAGAAACATTGTTGCATGAAGCCGGTTGAATCAAACTTTTGATGGTAATGGTGAGTTTCGAATCAATTTGATGGCTACTCATTTCGATTCGCGTATTCCCACAAGGCTGATTTTTTATGGTTGACACCACAAATTGTAAGCTCCCGCCATAACCATCCAGTTTCTCCCACATCTGAACATTGAATTCTTTTTCAACGTCAATGATTTTTTCCTCATTGGCTTTTTTGTCGCAGGCAGTAAGGCAAAAAATTAGGGCAGCTGTGCCGAGTGATTGTATTATTTTATTAGTAAATTTTCTTCTCATGTTTGTATAAACGCTTAATGTACTTATATGCTGCTTTAATTTGAGAGATTAGAAAATTAGATTTTAGATATTAGACCCCCTCAGTATTTAAAGGGTCTAATATCTAAAATCTAATTTTCTAATCTATATTGTCTATCAAAGGTCTTTTCCTTCGCCTTCCCATTTCGTCACCACCACAGTCGCCAAACAATTACCGAGCATGTTTACAGACGTTCGCGCCATATCCATAATCACATCCACCGCTAAGATGATATATATAGGTGTTTCAGACAAACCGAACATCGCAATCGTACCCATCAGTATCACCAAAGACGCTCTCGCAACACCCGCTACCCCTTTCGACGTCAACATCAAGGTCAACATCATCACCACCTGCTGCCCAACGCTCATTTCAATCCCCTGGGCTTGGGCGACAAATACCGCTGCCGTTGCTAAATAAAGGGTAGAGCCGTCCAAGTTAAAACTCATACCAGTTGGTAATACGAATGATACAAACTTCCTCGGCACGCCATAAGCTTCCAATTTTTGCATCGCTGGTGCCAATGCTGCTTCACTGCTCGCCGTTCCAAAGGCGATAGAAACAGGTTCAGAAACTGCCTTTAAAAATTTTGGAATATTGATTTTCATAATCAAAGCTATTGGTAGTAAAACCAATAAAATGAAAAAGAATAATGAGCCATAAAGAGTCAAAACCAATTTCAGAATCGGTCCGAATATAGAAGTGCCCATTTTACCAACGGCATAAGCCATAGCACCAAATACACCTATAGGCGCAAAGTACATGACGATTTTTGTAAATTTAAACATCACCTCAGCAAGGCTTTCTGTCCATTCCAACATCGTTTGTTTATGCTGTGGTTTTGTAATCATTGACAAACCGATGGCGAATAAAATACTGAACACTACTATCTGCAAAACCTGCCCTTCTGCTACAGATTTAGCGATATTTTCAGGAAAAGTATGCAAAACAATGTCTTTCCAATCTTGTTTTTGAGCCACAATATCGCCCGTTTTTTGGATACTCGACAAGTCAATACCGTCTCCTGGGCGAATCAGATTGGCAGCTAATAAGCCGAATAGAAGAGCAAGAGTGGTAACAATTTCAAAATATAAAATAGATTTCCAACCCATACGCCCCACTTGCTTCATGTCTGCATGACCCGCAATGCCCATAATGAGTGTAGAGAAAAGCAGCGGTGCTACGATGGTTTTAATCAATTTCAAAAAGATTTTGCTAAAAACATCCATATTTTTAGCAAATTCTGGAAAAAAGATACCTGTCAAAACGCCTGCGATAAGGGCTACAACTATCCAAAAGGTGAGGCTGGTTTTTAAATTATTCCAATTCATAAAATGTGGTTAGGGAGTGAATAGGTTAAAATTGCTTGTTTAATTTTTTTTCAACGCTGAAAGGTAATAAAAGTATGATGCAAAATAAAAAACAATTTTTAAAACCCTTTAAAATCTGTCAACTTTAATCCTTAGATAGTCGTTAAATAAAGGGTGTTTATCCATGTTTTTAAAAACGAGTGAATTTATACACCTAACATTGTGTTTTTAAAATATCTTCTGAACTAAAATTCTCCATTTAATACATTCTAAAACAAATGATTATGAAATTATTGAAAAAATCGCTCTTAGCAGCGTCCGTTGGTTTTTTATTTTTAAGCTCTTGTAAGAACTCACCCAAACTTAATGATAGCCTTGTTGCTATCCCTCGTGATGCCGTTTCAGTCACAGCCATCAATGTACCGAGTTTGATGCAAAAGGCTGATTTTGAATCAGTTAAGAATATGGATTTTTATAAAGAAACCATTTCTGAAGCTGAAAAGAAAAATCCTGCAATGGCTGAAATAATGAAAAATCCTAAAAAGTCAGGGATTGATTTGACTAAAAATATATACATCGTACAAGATTATGACTTTGCTCAGCGCGGCGATATGAGCGGCGGTGGCTCAGTTTTGATGTCTATAGCTGATGTCAAAGCCTTTGAAACCATGCTTCAAAATGCCAAAGCAGGTGATGTTCAAACTAAAGATGGCGTGAAATATATCCGCATAGATAAGGAAAAAGAGGAAACTACTGAGGGGGGGTATAAAGTGAATTATCATGCCAACGGCTTAGTCGCTTGGAACGATAAAATGGCAGTTTTGGGCAGTCAATCTGGCGATGATTTTCTTAAATATTTTAAAACAAAGCCCGATGAATCAGTGGCTCAAAATGATCAAATCAAATCATTATTAGGCTCAAGCCATGATATTTATACCTACATGTCACTCGATAAATATGCGGATAATATGAGTGCCAAAGCCGCTGCAGGTGCTATGAACCTTGACCCAAAAGCATTAAAAGGCAACTATCTGACTGGCTATTCTGATTTTGAAAAAGGACAAGTGGTCTCTAAATCTGATTTTAAAATCAATAAAGAAATCACTCAACAATGGGGTATTTTATTCAAAAATAATGTCAAAACAGACTTTTCTAAGTATATAAATGGTCAAAATCTCGGTTTTGCTATGACTATGGGCTTGGATATGAAAGGTTTAAAAGAAATTATCAAAGCCAATCCTCAATTCAGTATGATGACAAAAATGGGTGAAAATGCTTATAATCTAACCATCGACGACCTTTGCAAAGCCCTCGACGGCGATATAGTCATCGCCGCTTCACCTAATGGAAAAGAAGATAAATGGTCGGGCATGATGGGCTTCAAAGTTGGCGATAAACCAGCTATCCAAAAGCTCATGGATGTATTGGTAAAAGAAGAAATTTTGATTAAAGAAAATGAGAACACTTTTCATTTTGCAGGCATGGCTGAATCGCTTTCAAAAGGCTATGTCAACGATAGCAAAGTGATGTTCAAAGACGATGTTTTGTTCCTCGGCGACAATGTGACGGTAAGCAATTTGAATACAAAAGGCTCTGTCAATTCAGATGTGAAGGACGTTTTGAATAAAAACATCTTCGGTATCTACGCCAATTTTGAAAAAATATTCGCCAATACTGAGGGGATGAAAGACCCTGAAATGACTGAAATGAAAATGTCAATCAACGGAAAATCAGGTGAAAGCACGCTCAAAATGCGCGATCAAAGCGAAAATAGCTTGAAATCATTGATGAAAGCGGCTAATCGTTGGTATCTCAAAAATAAAGCGGAAGAGGATAAACGCCTGAAAGAGAGCGGCGAAGAGAAAGTGAAAACCAAAGAGGTGATTTAACCACCATTTTTTTTATTTTAAAACATAGGGCACATGAGTTCACATAGTTTTTTCTATGTGAACTTATGTGCCTTATATGTTTTTTTGAAACACATAGGCACATAGGGCACATAGTTTTTTTTCTATGTGTTCTATGTGCCTATGTGTTTCAAAAAACCTTTGCTTAAAAAAAACTCCGTGGTAAAAGACTTTCCCTATATTTGTCTAAATTTAAAAATCAAAATACACCTATGATTACCTTTAAAAACGTCAAGCCTTTTCCTCTAATTGAAAACGGTATCAGTGCAACATCAGAGATATTTAATACGCAAGTACAGTTTGAAAAAGGTAAAAAATACCTCGTACTCGCTCCTTCTGGCAAAGGCAAATCTACGATGTTGCATTTAATGTATGGCTTGCGGTCGGATTATGAAGGCGATATTTTGTTAGACAATAAAAACGTCAAAACCTTCACGCACGATGATTGGGCAACTATTCGACAAAAAAAAAGCGCAATTGTCTTTCAAGATTTAAGACTTTTCTTACATTTGACGGCAAGGGAAAATATTTTTATTAAAAAAGACTTGACCGACACCCCCTCCAGCCACGCCTCGCTCGCTGTGACAAATGAAGAGGTTGAAATGATGTGTGAACAGTTAGGAATCGCGCCCTATTTAAATCAAAAATGTGAAACGCTATCCTACGGTCAAAGGCAAAGAGTGGCTATCATCAGAGCCTTGTGTCAACCTTTTGAAATGCTGCTTTTAGATGAATTATTCAGCAATTTGGACATGGAAAACATCAAAATTGCGACGAATTTAATCAATAAAGCCTGTGAAAAGAACAATGCTGGCTTCATATTAGTCAGTCTCGGCGAGGAATATTTCTTTAATTATGATAAAAAATTCATTCTATAAATCGAAAAATCTACATCTTTTCATCTTCTAAAATCAAATTATGGACACCACCAAATCAGCTTCTAACAAGTATGTTTATCAAATTTCAGTCATTGGCGTTCTCTTTTTTGTTTTCGGCTTCGTCACTTGGCTCAATGGTTTTTTAATTCCATTTCTCAAAATGACCTGCGAACTCAAGACAGATGCTCAGTCATTTTTAGTCACCTTTGCTTTTTTCATGGCGTATTTCTTTTTAGCCATTCCGTCCTCTTGGATTTTGAAAAAAACGGGCTATAAAAATGGCATGGCACTGGGCTTATCAATCATGGCTATTGGCACTATTTTGTTCATTCCCGCCGCCAATGACCGCAGTTTTAATATGTTTTTAACAGGTCTTTTCATTCAAGGTATGGGTTTGGCTTTGCTCCAAACAGCCTCAAATCCCTACGTTTCTATCATCGGTCCTATCGAAACTGCCGCCAAACGCATCAGTATTATGGGCATATGCAATAAAGTAGCAGGCATGTTGGGTATCATCATCATGGGCGTTATTGCATTTTCAGATGCTTCGAGTTTAGAAAAACAGCTTGAAGCCATCACTGACCCCATACAACGTGATACTTTTTTGAATGAAGTAGCAGGGCGAATAGTGACACCTTATATAGTGATGACTGTTGCGCTTATACTTTTAGCCTTGATGATATGGCGGTCGTCATTGCCTGAAATAATTGAAGAAGAGGATTTAGTAGATTCAGCTCCTGCTCGCCCCAGCATCTTAAATTACCCTCATGTTTTATTGGGTGCGCTTTGCATATTTATGTATGTCGGTGCGGAGGTCATGGCAGGCGATTTAATTAGTTATTATGGTAAAAAACTTGGTTTTAGCCTTGCTACTACTCGATTTTTCCCTTTTTATACCATTGGTGCGATGCTAATTGGCTATATTATAGGCATTATTGCCATTCCTAAATACATTTCTCAACAAAAATCTTTGTGGTTGGCATCGGTTTTAGGTATTGTTTTGTCATTAGCCGCTTATTTTACTGAGGGGGTACCGTCCGTCGTTTTCATCTTTTTATTGGGTATTGCCAACGCTCCAATGTGGCCAGCCATTTTCCCTTTAGGCATTAAAGGCTTGGGCAGTTGGACTAAATTAGGTTCGGCTCTATTAGTCATGGGTATTGCTGGAGGAGCAATCATTCCACAAATCTACGGACGTTTTACCGATGCCCATATCTGGGATTTCAAAATAGGATTTTTAATTACAATGTCTGTTTGTTACGCCTATATCCTTTGGTTTGGTTTGAAAGGTCATAAAATCGGGACGCAGGTTTGACCCCCTCAGTAAAATTGAGCAAGAGTCCAGCGGACTCACACGTTTTTAGAAAAAAGTATTCATGTCGTTACACGAGTCCAGCGGACTCATACGTTTGTAGCGTATCTAACAACCGTATGAGTCCACTGGACTCGTGTAATATTTTGATTTACTCTATAATATTTCTACAAACCTGTGAGCCCGCTGGACTCTTTCAATAATGATATTTTTATATCGTGTCATCTTTATTTAAAAGACCTTCTATCCATGAAAGCCATCATCCGATTCAACAACAAAACGCTCGAAGCCCATCTCAATAAATCAACCATCGTGGATGAACTGTATGTTATGTTTACTTTGGAAGTAACCCCTCAGTATAAACGCCTCAAATTAGATGTCCATCCAAAACAAAACATTCTTTTGCAAAGCATTGAAATTCAATTAGATACACCTTTAGATAAAACTCAAAGTCGTATTTATTGCAACGGTTTTATAACTTCTTCCGAAAGCCGTTTATACAATTTTGATGAAATACCCAACCATTTAAATGCTATCGCCAAGCCATTTTTAGGCAATTCAGGCGATTATCATTTTAATTTTATTCCTCGAAAAAAAGGCATTTTGCATTCATGGTCTTATGGATATTTTCAAAATGACAACTCGAAAGATATAGATTTCATAGGCTCTCTCAATGAAAATACAGGTTTCACTTGCCTTCTCTATCATGCTGATAATCAAACAGTTACGATAAAAAAAGACGTTGAAAATCTTCAATTGACTCACTCCTACCCTGCTATTGATGTCGTTTTGATGAAAGGCAATACCCCCTCAGTATTTGACACATATTTTAATTTACAAAACATTAAAAGACCTCAAAACATCCCTTTTACAAATGGGTTAAATTTAAATAAAAATGCTGCCATTATTTCAGAAAATAGCATCATTGAAGACCTTAAATTAATTGAAGAAAATAAATCAGAAATTGAATTTTATACCATTCCTCAAGGTTGGACAACGCGCATCGGTGATTGGGTTTCAATAAAAAATACCTTTCCCAATGGCATGGTTAAAATAGCACAACTCATTCATAATCAAGGACTTAAAGCCAATTTATGCCTATCGCCTTTTATCGTAGAAGCCCCATCTCAAATTTTTAAAACCAAGTCCGATTGGATTTTAAAATCAAATGGTAAGCCCTTGAAAATCGGTTTTGCACCTTCAACTTTGGGTTGGTCGCAGCCTTATTTATATGCCTTAGATTTTTATAACAAAGACGTTCAGGAATATTTAACAGGCGTTTTTCATACTATTTTAGATAAATGGGGTTATGATATGGTTCAACTCGATTGGCTTTATGCCGTTTGTGTACTGCCTCGCCCCAACAAAACGCGCGGTCAAATCATGCACGACGTCATGACTTTCCTCCGTCAAATCGTCGGTAATAAAAAGATACTCGCAGGAGATGTGCCACTCGCCTCCGCTTATGGATTGATTGATTATTGCCGTGTAGGTTCAGATAAATATACTGAGGGTGAGAACAAAATTCTAAAGTTTCTTAAATATCGAGAAAGAGATTCTAAGGTTTCTTTATTGAAATTTAAAAACTAAAATTCGTACCTCAAATCCCAGTAAAAAAAACTAATTTTGCGCCGCTAAAAATTAATCGTTCATCATCACATTTATCATATAACAAATGGCTTTAAAATGCGGCATCGTTGGCTTGCCTAACGTCGGTAAATCTACTCTTTTCAACGCTCTCACATCGGCAAAAGCACTGGCTGCCAACTACCCTTTCGCGACAAAAGACCCCAATATTGGCATCATCACCGTCCCCGATTTTCGTTTGGACAAACTCGCTGAAATCGTCAATCCCAAGCGCATTCTTCCAACTTCTGTTGAAATTGTGGACATTGCTGGCTTGATAAAAGGCGCAAGTAAAGGTGAAGGTTTGGGCAATCAATTCCTTGCTACCATTCGCGAAGTGAATGCCATTGTGTATGTCATTCGTTGTTTTGATGATGATAATATTGTGCACGTTGAAGGCTCGGTTGACCCTGCAAGAGATAAAATGATTATAGATAACGAATTGATTCTCAAGGATTTAGAAACAATTGAGAAGCGAGTTGATAAATATAAAAAGAACACCAAAGGCGGTGATAAAAACGCTGTCAAAATAGTTGAAGTGGCTCAAAGCATTTTTAATTATCTTGAAAATGGCAATCCTGCACGCAGCATGAAATTCGACAATGCCGAAGATCAAGCCGTTTTAGATGAGATGATGCTCTTGACTGCCAAGCCGATTTTATACGTGTGTAACGTAGATGAGGCGTCTGTAAAAACGGGCAATGCACACACCGAAACAGTGAAAAAAGCAACAGCTAATGAAAACGCAGAAATCATTTTAATATGTGCTCAAATTGAAGCTGAAATTTCTGAATTGGAATCCAAAGAAGAGCGAGATGAATACATCGAAATGATGGGTTTGGATGAAGCGGGCGTTGATAAAGTCATACGTGGCTGCTATAAATTGCTCAATTTGATTACATATTTTACGGCTGGCGTACAAGAAGTTCGCGCTTGGACGATAGGAAGAGGTTGGGTTGCCCCACAAGCGGCTGGCGTGATTCACTCCGATTTTGAGCGTGGTTTTATCCGTGCAGAAGTCATCGGTTATGACGATTATGTCACTCTCGGCGGTGAAAAACAAGCACGTGAAGTAGGCAAATTGCGTCTGGAGGGTAAAGAATATCCTGTAAAAGACGGTGATGTGATGCATTTCTTATTCAATGTCTAATGGAATGATGAATTATAAATGATGAATAGCCTGCCCCGAAAAATCGGGGATGAATTCATAAACCATTGATAATCAATCAATTAATATACCTTTCCAAAAGTTTTTAACTTTTGGAAAGGTAATATCCGAAAAAGATGTTTCGATATTTCATTGCCAATAAACCTTATGATTTTCTCTGCCAATTCACCGCCGATACTGAGGGGCAAAAGACATTGGCAGATTTGAATTTTGACTTTCCAAAGGATGCCTATCCTATTGGTCGCTTGGATTTAGACAGCGAAGGTTTGTTGCTCTTGACAAGCGATAGGTCGCTGAATCACCATCTTCTCAACCCACAATTCGCGCATGAACGCACCTATCTCGCCCAAGTGGAAGGCATGATTACTGAAAAAGCACTCCAACAACTTCAAGCGGGCGTCGATATAAAAATTGAAAAGAAAATATATCACACCCTACCCTGCAAAGCCAAAGCGGTGGATGACCCCTCAGTATATTTCAAAAATCAAGGTATTTGGGAACGCATTCCTGCCGCCAAAACGTCGGGCAACAAGCCCATGAGTTGGGTAGAAATCACGCTCACGGAAGGTAAAAACAGGCAAGTTCGGCGGATGTGTGCAAAAGTGTTGCACCCTTGTTTGAGATTGATTAGAGTCAAAATTGCTGACTTAGAAATAGGGGATTTGCAACCGAATGAAGTTGTTGAAGTAGATAAAGATTTTATTTATAATCAATTGAAAATCAAATAATTACATTCGGATAATCCGTAATAATCCCATCCACACCCATTTTTTTTAACAGAGCAACATCCCTCTCATCATTCACCGTCCAAGTCACTACTTTGATGCCCGATCGATGCGCATTATTGACCATTTTATGCGTTAAAAAACGATAGTAGGGGCTAAAAAAATCAGGCTTAAAACCCAATCTTTTGAGGTTCAATTCTAAACTCAATTTGTTTTCAGTTAGAAAAGCAATCGGCACTTTGGGCATTTCTTTTTTCAATAATTTTAAAAAAAATGGGTCAAAAGAGGAGATATAAAATGGGATGCTTTTTTCACTCAAATGACTGAGGGGTGGCTTCAACAAATCAATAAATACACTCGGCGGCGGCACTAATTTCCGATACCAAGCAGGGTGGCTTTTGACTTCAATATTAAAAAAAGGAACGTTCAGTTTTGCAGTTTTGCAGTATGAATCAACAGCAGTCGCTAATTCATAAAGTGTTGGTTTATAAGCAGTTATGGGTTTTTGAGAAGAGAAAAGTGGATTTCCACGCGAGCCACAATCATATTTTCTTATGTCAACGTAATCTAAATTTTTCAAAAATACCCCCTCAGTGTCCACCCATTTTCCATCAGGAAAAGAGCAAAATAAAGGCGACATCCAAGGCTCATGCGACACAACTATTTGCCCATCTTTCGACACTACCACATCAATTTCCAAACCATCCACCCCACATTTGACAGCTTCAATACACGACTCAATCGTGTTCTCAGGTAGCAACCCGCGCGCCCCTCTATGACCTTGAATATGAAATTTTTTAAACATAAAAACAGCACCTAAATTAGCAAATATTCGTCAATTCGTAAAATTCGTGGTCTAAAAAACACAGCCTAATTTTTAACAAATTTCAATAATGACCTCTCATTTTCTCCTTTAATTTCAATAAAATAAATACCTGAATTTAACTCAAAAATAGGCATCAAATACTGAGGGGGTGCATTATCAACACTTTTCACCACTTGCCCCATAGCATTAAAAACAGTGATTTTTATAAATTTAAAATCAAGCCTATTTTTAATGTCAATATTCAAAAAATCATGAGCAGGATTGGGATAAATTTGTATAACCAATTGATTATCAACACTTTGAATCGGCGTAGTGCCATCTGAATTATAGGTTGTTTTATACCCAGTCAAGCCACCGCGATAGTTGCCGATGAGCATTTCTAATTTATCATCGCCATTAATATTTCTCACAACGGGCGTTGTTCTGGCGCCATCCCTAATTTTACCGTAGTCATTATTGACGAGTCGAAAAGTACCATTGAGGTTGTTTTCAAGGCTATCATAAACGAATATTTTACCGCTTTCTGTACCAACAAATAACGTATATTTTCCTTTAAAATCAACGAAAGATGGTGCAGCAAAACCTGTGGCAAAGCCAATATCTCGAACATCTATTTTTCCCAAATTTTGATTGGCAGCGGTAGTATTAAAATTGGGTTGAGAAGCAGTGCCGATGTTTTGAAAATACCGCAAATTCCCATTGCGAGTACCCGTCACGATGTCCATGAGACCATCCCGATTGAGGTCAACAATTTGAGGTTTTGCAGTCGAACCAGCTTGTATATTTTTCCAATTGCTTTGAGGCGTATCCATACTGAGGGGTCTGCCCGCACCGCCTTTATTTTCAACATAAATCAAGGTGCCGCTGTCTTCGCCAACTAATAAATCCAAGTCACCATCGCCATCCATATCACCGAAAGTTGGCGAAAAATTAAGAATATCAATATTAGATAAAGCCTTGAAATTCAACCAGTTATCGTCAATTAATTTATATTTAGGCGTTTGATTAGTGCCTATATTTCTGTAATAAAAAAGTCTTGAATCACGCCCATTGAAAGGTAAAAAATAGGACAAATTGCCGACAATTAAATCTTGTAAACCATCTGCATCCACATCTACAAACGCAGGATTTGCGCCCGAACCCAAGTCAATCATATCTTTTACAAATAAATCTTTTTGTTGTATTTGAAATGATGGAATAAGATTAGTGCCTATATTTTTATATACCCAAGCGACATTATAATTCTCAATAAAATTGGAAGAACTTGGCGTCACGACCACATCTTTTTTACCGTCATTGTCCACATCCAAGATATAAGTCGCAGGGAAACTCGGCAGATTGACCCCCTCAGTATTGAAAGGAAAACGGTTGTCTTGCTGGGTCATCAAAGCCATTTGAGCCGTGCCACCGTTGGTCAAATCAGAGATATTTTCAAAGGAAACACTGCCAATCAGTAGGTCTTTATCGCCATCGTTGTCTTTGTCGTACGTGGTGAGTGACGCGCCAGGATGCCTGATAACGAGCGAAATATCGCCTTTCAAACTGTTCGCACAGACATCTTTTGTACCCAATTTGACTGAATTTTGAAAGCCGTTATCTAAGAAAAGCCCCCAACAATCGTCCACTAATTCATATATTAATGTATCTTTTTTGAAACCACGCTCAACCGACAGATTTTTATAAAAATAAACATGCCCACCGCCCACTTCAAACGATAAAATATCGAGGTCGCCATCGCCATCTATGTCGTCAACATTAGGTATGTCCACATTATTCACATATAGGTTCGTTCGAGTGCCATTACTGAGGGGGTAATTCAAAATATTGCCGTTGGAAGTAAAGTTGACGCGGTCGAATGCAATTTGATTATTCACCATTTTACCTTTAAAAATGCGGACTCCAGACACTGCCCCATTGTTAAAAGTGAAAATATCGGCAATCCCATCGCCATTATAATCACGAAGCAAAGCCCAGTCGTTAAGCTCTGGAAATTGAGCAATATACTGAGGGGTATTATCAAAGCCGCTGCCATTGTTCAAGTATGTTAAACGCACATTGCCTATGCGGTCGAAGACAAATATGTCTTGTTTACCGTCATTATTCATATCAACTGGGCTAAATTGAGGGCAATTTAAGCCGCCAGCCAAGGGCATTTTGTAGGCAATGCCGCTTGATTTTTGAAATTCGATGTTAAGGCGGGAGAGCGTTTGGGTGTTGATTTTAACTATAAATATCGTCAGACAAAATAGGGTGAATAGCTTTTTCATTGATTATTTTTTTAATTTTCGTCAATGACTGTTTCAGCAAATGAACCTTTAAAATCTTCAAGGTTTTTCTTGCTTTTTGAAAATGAGAAATCTGTTAAAGCGAGACCCTGTTCTGATTGGCTTTGTACTTCTTCTAAAAAAGTGACTATTACTTTTACAGGATTTATGGTTGTATAATCCTTGTCAAGTTTTAAATAACCGTTTTGATATGTTCCGACTATTGATAACATCATTTTATATTAATTTTATAAGTCAAAGTTAGTTCAAATTTTCAATTTTTGCAATCAATTTCTAGTTTGATTTTTTAGTATAATGCTCATTGTTATTCCGTCTGCCCAACTTGCACAAAACCCAATGTTAGTGTCATACCCTTTTTAGTTAGCTGTATTTTCTCTTTTGTTCAATGCTCTTTTGCTCGTCAGTCGTTTTATAATTTCCGTCTTTGTAAGGTGTATGAATTTTGTAAGGTTCTCTGCCTTTGTTTTGGTCTGAACGGGTTTCATAAAACAAAGTCAGGTCGCCACGCAAAAAAGTGTCAGCATAGTTTAAAAGTTCTTTCTCAGCATGTGCAATACTAAATTTCACTTTGTCACCATACGGAAATTCAAACTCTTTTGCTTTGGCTTTTGTGTCAATTTTTGTTTTAAGTCGCCATAATGCAATAGAATTCCAATCCCATTCATAAAAATCTTCACTGTCTCCTTCCCCTAAGATAATGTTGTAAGAAAAAGGATAGTCGGTTGGATAAGTCGAGCCGCTAATTTTTATATATTGTTTGTCCTTACGAAAAATGATTGTTGTAAAGTGCTTTTCAATTTCTGTTCTGTGTCTTACAAAACCATACTTGTCAACGGCTGCGGTAATAATTTCTAAAACCGTGTCCGCAAATAAAATATGTTCAGGCGAAGGTTTACTTGCCTTTAGTGTTTCGGTCTTTGTTTTTTTATTTCGTTTAAAAAAGTCTAAAAGTCCCATTGTTGTTTGTTTGACGGAATGTCGATTTAGGGTTGCCGCTAACTCTCGAATATATGAAAATTTTGTCGTACTTTTTGTATTGTCGAGTCTTTTTTGTTAAAAAATTTGATGTCGTACTTTTTGTATTGTTGATTACAAATCTAAATAAATTTAATAACTATTTTTATTTTGCCACAGATTTTGTGTATTTCTTCGGGTTTATTTTATTTCACAAAACTCAAAAATATACAAAGCACTCTCGCACCGTTACTTCGCAATAAACACAAAATTGTAATAAAATCCGTCCTACTGCACTACCCAGCATAAATATTTTTCAATTTCTCCAAAAGCAACAGCATTTTAACATTTACTGAGGGGGTCACATTGAAAAAGCGCGTATTGATTTTTATCCAATCTTTATGGCTTTCGATGCGGGCTAAATGATGATAATAAACCTTCTGTGGCTTCTCCATCGGGGCTTTCCAATAGAGGGCAAATTCAGTCATCGCAAAGCCTTCTTTTCCATTGGCTGTGATGGTTTGATCACTGATAAAATAGATAAATTCGCCTTTGGCGGGATAGAGAAAATGTTGCGCGGCGTGTTGCATGACCTCCGTAGGCATGGTGATAAAATCATTGTAAACACGCTCTTTTTCATTGTCAAAATCCAAATAATCGAATATCATTTGTTTCAAATCAACAGTGCCTCGAAAGGCTTTTTCATAACGCAATATTTTTTCAGGAATGTATAAAGGATTGATTTCCTTGCAGTTATAAATAATATGGTACAAGGCTAAACTATTTACCGCATTTTCCAACTCTTTTTCAAGTCTTAAAACAGATACATTTCTCAAGTACATTTCTGAAAGGCTTTCTGCCAATTGTTTGGCTCTTAAATCAACGGTTTGAGCAAAACCTTTGGTATAAAATGCCTTCAAATAATCGTCTGTTTTCTTTGGTGCAATATTATTCGCCAAGTTTTTAAGCTCTTCAAAAAATAGGTTTTTTATATCGTTTTCTAAGACTTGAACGGACTCAAATTTGTAGCGGCTTTTAGTGCTGATATTGGTTGCAGTTTTCAATTCCATTGTCTGCATGGGATGTGCACAGGTGTAACAAAATGGCACATCTGCTGGATTCTTTTTAAAACAAGCTGGGCAATCCGCTAACGGAATTTCCACAAAAACACCACATTGATGACAAAATTTAGCATTTTCAACAAGGCGTGTATGACATTTTGGACAATAAACCATTTTTTAGTTGTGAGTTAAGAGTTGTAAGTTGTGAATTATATAAAAATCAATTGCTTAATTTGTAATTTTAATAAATTTTTTATCAGCAAAAATACTTGTTTATGTCTAAACAAAAGAAAAAATCGGATTTACCTCAAAAGACTTGCATCACGTGCGGACGTCCGTTTTCATGGCGTAAAAAATGGGAAAAAGTGTGGCATGAAGTCAAATATTGTAGTGATAAATGTCGTCTAAATCGTAAAATTTTAAGTTAATAAAAAATGATACTTTTAAATTTTAAATTTATCATTCTACATTTTGCAGTTTATTCCCTTTCCACTCTCCTTCTTCAATTTCATCTTTTACAATAAATAATGGTCTGCCTTTGACTTGAAAGAAAATACGCAATAAATACTCGCCCATGATGCCCATGAAAAAGAGTTGAATGCCGCTGAAAAAGATGATGATAAAAATGGTTGCCATGAAGCCACGCGGCACATCTCCAAACATCAATTGGCGATATAAGCTATAGAAAAAATATAGAAAAGATACCCCGACAGCTGCATAACTCACTCGCTTGATGAGTTTAATTGGAAATTCACTGAAGTTAAAAATGCCATTATAAGCTAATTTTATCAAGGCTTTAATGGAGTATTTTGACTCCCCTGCTACCCTTTCCGAGCGGTCATATTCGATGCCGATTTGTTTGAAGCCGACCCACGAACGCATACCTCGTATGTAGCGACTTTCTTCGGGCATTCGGTTCAAAACATCCACAACTCTACGGCTCATGAAAGAAAAATCGCCTGAATCTAAGGGAATATCAATGTAGGATATGGATTTTAATAAGCGATAAAAGGCTTTGTAAGCAGTGCGTTTGAACACATTTTCCTTGCGTTTTTTACGAACGGCATAAACGACATCATAGCCTTTTTTATACTGTTCATAAAATTCAAACAGCAATTCAGGGGGGTCTTGCAAATCACCATCAATCACCATGACCCCCTCAGTACCACGGGCTTTTTGCAAGCCAGCGGAGAGGGCAATTTGATGTCCATAATTACGTGCTAAAAAAACGACATGGTAGCGGGTGTCTGTCATGGCTATTTGCTGCATCAGTTCAGCAGTATTGTCGCGGCTGCCGTCATCGACTAAAACAACTTCAATACTTGGAAATACTGAGGGGGTAGATGATTGAGCAGAATCCATCAATCGATTGAGCCTTTCAATAAGATTTGGGAAAGTTTCGCTTTCATTGAAAAGCGGCGCGACTATGGAAAGTTGAGACATATATTAGTTATCATTAAAAATCTGTTCGGCACGGCGATTAAAATTCTCTTTCACATCGCGCCCATCTACACTATTGCCGATTAAATCACCAGGCACATTTTTATACAATTCATGTTTCCAACGTGGGTTTTGAATTTCACCCCTGCAAGTTGTATGCAAAAGGCGATGACCATTTGCCATTAAATTAGGGTTGTAAAATAGGAATTTTACGTTGGTTTGCTGAGTTTTCTCAATTTTATTATACACCCAAACTTCATAAGGCGGAGCATTCGCTTCATTTTCTACTGCAATAATATCATTTGGACGACCATATTTCATGAAAATGCGCCCTCTATCGGTCTCAAATCCGTAGCCAAACCCGCTATTGTAACTATTATCCACCATCTTAGCCACCATCATATATTCATCATACGCTTGTTCGGGAATCGCCGCATTTTTCTTGACCCAATATCGCCATAAAAAACGGCGTTTGGCAATCGAATCGTTGGCGGACATGATTGTTGTGAACAAACTTGTTTCACTTTCAGGAATATTCATCGCGATGGCTTTCAAGCCAAAACGCAACTCTTGGGGTGTCAATTGACTGACAAATTCTTTTTCAAGAGCGTCTTGAGTGATGGTATCCAAATTGGCATTTTGCATGGGATTGCTGCGTTGAAAAATAGTTTCCTTTTCACTCAGCAAATCATTGTTTCTATTTCTGATGGATACTTTTAATCTATAATTGCCTGATTCTAAATTAGTTATATCCATTGTAATCAAGTTGGCAATAAACGGCGCAGACTTCTTGCGCTTGTGTCCAATCATCATCATTTTGCCATTGAGCGTTGAAGACGCATTTTCAATGGCATAACTCAATAGAAAATCATCACCGATGAATTTATCGGTGTTGTAAATTTCGTTGTAAAAACTAAGGTTGGTTTGGCTACGATCGTAGTATTGAAAAGGGAGAATTTCTAAGAGGTAGCCATTTTTACTAAATTTATTGTCACTGCTGTCAGGTCGAAAGCCACTGAGCATTGAAATATCGCTTTGGCGAAGACTCAAATCATTAAAATCCATAATGACGATGGATTTATAAGTCACCGCTTCCTCCTTTTTATTAACATCTTTAAACTGTACTTCTATATCATACGTCCCATTTTCAAGCGAATAACGCCGCATTTCATAAAAATTGACAGCACTTAATGAAGGTGGGCTTTTGAGTATAAATTTATCAAATTTAGCCACATTCCCATTTTGTTTAAACAAGGTGACGATTTCCAAACTGCCCTGAGAATTAATACTATCAATCTGAATCTGATCAAGAGACGAACCAATCACATAAAAGTAAAACTCAATATAGCTTTCTTTTTCACCCTTGAATGCTGCATGGCTGATGCTGATATCTACTGCCAAAAGTTTTGACATTATAATGAGCGATACTGTTAAAATGAGCCAATACTTTTTCATGGTTGATGAGCGCAATATGTTGATAAAATGGGTGATTTTTTACGTTTTCCCCCTAACCCCCAAGGGGGAACGCTTTGAAAGTCATTAATTTTTATAACTTTTATTAAGAAGACCTTTGAAGTGTTTTATCCATCATTTCACAAATTATGCAAACTTCCGAAGCGTTCCCCCTTGGGGGTTAGGGGGAAAACGTCAAACTTATCACTCCCCACCCTTCTTCAAAAACAACTTAAAATCCATACCCCTCAGTGCAGTGGTCATTTGAAGAGTAGAATCCGTCATTTCTTCAATATCATACTCAATCGGTTCGATGGTATTTTGAATAATTTTATCCTCTTTGATTCTGAAAGAGCCTGATTCATCCTGCTCTGTCATGGTAAAATTCGTTTTTATCGAATCAATTCCAAACTCAAAGTATATATTTTCGAGACTCGGAGCAGGACGCCCGTTGATTTCTCCATATGTCAAATTCCAATGACCCACAAAAGGCATGACCTGTTTCCTATCATTTTTACAAGCGACAACGCCTATCACAGCGAAGCAAACGACCCAATAACTGCTTTTCATATATCCTAAATATTTATTGATTTTGTCTTTTGAAATATCTTGCAAATCTACATTTTTTTTCATTTCTCTACCTAAACAATTTAAACAATGCCTTAGGTTGTTATGCACCCATAAATATTATCCCAATGAAATGTTAAATAGAAATCACTCTGACATATTTGAAATAAATGCACTAACTTTACATTAAATCTGAATCTATTAATTAAAACAACCATTTTTTTTATGAGCAAATTATTACACATTTTAGTAGGCTGCCTTTTTATTACAGCCCTCAACGCGCAGACGCCTGCTTGCGTTCCGAACATTAAGTACAAAGATTCAACCGCCGGACCCTATCCGCGTCCTTATGATGCGGTCAATTATCCAACGGGCGGCATTGACAAACCAGCTTGTTTGGGCAAACCTTATAGTTTTACTTTTACTATCAAAATAACGGATAGTATCACTGTAAAATTATTTGGCAACACTGTCACTCTGCCTTTGGATAGCGTCGTGATTGCTAAAACGGGCGGTCTTACTGGTATGCCCACTGGTTTGAGTTACGCTTGTAATCCGCCAAGTTGCGCTTTTCCCAAAAACACTTTGAACTGTGTAATTATCTCAGGCACTACCGCTACGAGCAATGCCATTAAAGATTATCCATTGACAATAACGGGCAAAGCATATAACTTTTTAGCACCCGGTGGTCAAGAGATAAAATTCCCAGGACCCGATTTCCCTGGCGAATATACTTTAAAAGTAATAGCTGCGAGCGATCCTAAATGCATCTCTGCTGTTCAGAATCTGAATACAGAAATCAGTGCCATGTCCAGTTCGCCCAATCCGTTTGGTTTATACACTCAAATCACGATTGAATCAAATATCAGTGGAGAGTTTCAATTTGATGTCATTGATTTAATGGGTAAAAAAGTGTACCATACCCCCCTCAGTATTCAGGCAGGTACGAACAGTTTAGAGTTCAATGCCGATAATTTGCCAAACGGCATTTATATTTACTCCTTATCGAAAGGCAATAAAGTGATGTCGAATAAATTTATTGTCAATAAATGATGTATGGTTTTGGGAACGCGGATGACGCGGATTGTACGGATTTTCACTGATTTTTTTGTTTAATTCAAATCCGTGAAAATCCGTACAATCCGTGTCATCCGCGTTCCAATCACTCATAGTTAATAAAAAATCCTGAGAGGCAACTTTCAGGATTTTTTTACTTTTCACTTTTCACTATTATCTTTTCACTTAGTTATGAAAGCTTTTTATACAATCGCCTTACTCTTTCTCTCCAATATCTTCATGACCTTTGCTTGGTATGGGCATTTAAAAATGCGCAGCATGGGCAAATTTGAATCATGGGGTTTGTTTGGCGTGATACTACTCAGTTGGGGTATCGCCTTTTTTGAATATTGTTTTATGGTACCCGCTAATCGCATCGGCTCAAAGGATTTAGGCGGACCATTTTCATTAATGGAACTAAAAGTGATTCAAGAAGCCATTTCATTGACCGTTTTCATGCTCTTTGTTCTCTTAATTTTTAAAAATGAACCCTTGAAATGGAATCATTTTGTGGGCTTTGGGTTTATTATCTTGGCGGTTTATTTTATATTTAAATAAGAAAACAAATATGGATTTTTTTTGAAAATAGTTATCTCAAAGTCATTTCTGACTATAATTTTTTGAAAATAACTATCTCAAAGTCATTTCTGACTATAATTTTTTGAAAATAACTATCTCAAAGTC
>JAYTUY010000114.1:0-23411 GCA_043744275.1 Saprospiraceae bacterium | reverse complement strand
AATAGTTTTTGATTTTAATATATGATAGCTCCTAACCCTCAAGGGGGAATTACTAAATAGACTCATTTTTAAACGTTCTAAAATAAAATATAGCACAGATGCAATTAATCAAAAAACATAAATGGTTGATTTTAGGAGCAGTTTCTATCATTGGTGTAGCAGCTAATAATAAAACAGACCACGGCAAATACTTTGAAATTTCAAAAAATATTGAAATTTTCACCAACCTCTATAAAGAGTTAAACACCTATTATGTAGATGATGTTGACCCTTCAAAATTGATGCGAACAGGGGTAGATGCCATGCTCAATTCGCTTGACCCCTACACCAATTATATTTCAGAAAGTGATATTGAAGGTTATCGGTATTTTACTGAGGGGAAATATAATGGCGTAGGTGCTTCATTTGATAAATTAGATGAGTATGTATTTGTAAGCGATGTATTTGAAAGCTCACCTTCTCAAAAAGCAGGCTTGAAGCCAGGTGATAAAATTTTGGCTGTGGATGGAAAATCGGCATTAGGTAGAAGTGTTGATGAAGTGAGCGATATTTTAAAAGGTGCTGCTGGTACGGATTTGGAGTTGACCATCAGCCGCCCGCAACTCAATGGCACGGATAAAGGTATGAAAATAAAAGTCGTGAGGGATGAAGTGACTGAGCAAAATGTACCTTTTTCAGGAATGTTGAATGATAGAGTTGGTTACATAATTCTCACAACTTTCACGCGTGATGCAGGTGAAAATGTTAAAAAAGCCTTTGTAGAATTGAAAGAGAAAAATCCGAGTATGAAAGGTGTTATCTTCGATTTGAGAGATAACGGTGGTGGTTTGCTCCATGAAGCTGTTAATATTTGTAATATTTGGATTCCTAAAGGTGAAATGGTGGTGACAACGAAGGGTAAAGTGGTGGATTGGGATAGAAGCTTCAAAACATTGAACCCCTCAGTAGATGAGCAAATGCCAATAGTTGTTTTGGTGGATAGAGGCACTGCTTCTGCTTCTGAAATTGTATCAGGTACTTTGCAGGATTATGATAGAGCAATTGTCATGGGTCAACGCAGTTTTGGTAAAGGCTTGGTTCAAAATATGCGTGATATTGGATATAATTCAAAATTAAAACTAACGACTGCTAAATATTATGTGCCGAGCGGTCGGTGTATTCAAGCGGTGAGTTATGATAAAGGTAAACCTGTAGAAGTAGCAGATTCTGTTAGAGCTGTATTTAAAACGCGAGCAGGACGGACTGTTTTAGATGGTGGTGGTATTAAGCCTGACGTTTTGTTGAATAAATCAAGCGATTTTGGTTTGATGAAAACATTGAAAGATAAATTTCTATTGTTTGATTACGTGACTATGTTTGCTTTGAAAAATGAAAAAATTGAAGAGCCTGAGAAGTTTCGGTTCACGCAATTTGATGATTTTGTAGAATTTTTGAACAAAAAGAATTTTCAATACGATTCTGAAAGTGAAAAACTCTTGAAGAAGCTTAAAGAAGAAGCTGTTAAAGATAAATATTCAGCGACGATAGAAGGCGAACTCAAAGCCATAGAAACTAAAATCAAGTCAGATAAAAAGAACGACCTTTTAAAACATAAGGATGAAATAATAGATGAGATAGAGCGTGAAATCATCGCTCGATACTATTATGAGAAAGGTAAAATCAAAATTGCTTTGAGAAATGATATTGAAATTCAAGAAGCCATTAAGGTTTTGCAAGATGCACCTCGCTATAAATCGCTTTTGAAAAAGAATTAAAAACAAAATAAATTTAACTTTATTATAATTTAAATTTTTAAAAATCGGCTCAAAAGGTAACTTTGAGCCGATTTTTTTATTCAATTACTGAGGGGGTCTTTTAATATGGCTTATATTTTAAATATAGAATCTGCAACCAGTATCTGTTCTGTTTGTATCAGTCAAAACGGCAAGTTGATTTCAATTCATGAAACAGATGCCAATAAACACGCATCTGAAATCACCTTGATGATAGATAAATGCCTTACAGAAGCAAGTCTAAATATGACAGACCTATCAGCAGTTGCCATCAGCAATGGACCTGGCTCATATACATCCCTACGCGTAGGAGCGTCCACAGCGAAAGGGATTTGCTATGCACTTAATATACCTATGATAGCTGTTGATACGCTCCAATCGCTTGCAATGGCTTCATATCTCGAAGTACGAGATGATGATGCATTGTACTGTGCTATGATTGATGCACGGCGAATGGAAGTCTATTCTGCTATCTATAAAATGGAGGATGGAAATATGATTAATGTAGAGCCTATGTTACCCCTGATAGTGGACGGACAAACTTTTAAACGGTTTTTAGATATGGGTAAGCGGTTGATTTTCAGTGGAAATGGGGCAAGCAAGTGCCAAACAGTGATTGGATTAGATGGGACATTTTTCAGCAATAAAATGTGTACTTCTCTTAATATGTTACCCCTCAGTACAGTTCAATTTGAGATGAAAAATTTTGTTGATGTGGCTTATCACACGCCGTTGTATTTAAAAGCACCTAACATCACAAAATCTAAAAAAATATTTTAACACATTAAAAATAGCAATTATTAGGATAAATTTTAACGTTTTTAAGGTATTAAATGGAAAATTTATTCAATTTTATTTTTATAATGAAAATTTCCTTTTATATTTATCGTGGTTTTCATAGTTTTATGCGTATGAATATATTGCTATCTATGAAATTGGCATGATATTTTTACATTATGAACTATATTTATTAAATAAACTACACTTGTGAGTTATTTTAAATTTAAACTTAATTATTATTTTTTACACACTTTTTTTTAATTAAAAAGAACATAGATATGAGAAAGCAAAAAAATGAAACTGTAGTCCTCAAAAAAGGTAAGAAAGACATCGAATTGGACTATGCAGAATTGCGTAAAGCGGTATTGGTTCTTCGTGCTGTGAACCACAAACTTCGTCAACAAATCATCGATTTGTTAGAAGAAAATGAAAAAATGACTGTTACGGACTTGTACATCAAGTTGCGCCTTGAGCAGTCTGTTGCATCTCAACATTTGGCAATTTTACGCCGTGCAGGAGTTGTAGCAACTGATAGAAATGGCAAATTTATCTACTACAGAGTTGATAAAGACCGGATCAATCACATCAGCCGCCTTGTTGAAGAATTAACAGAATATAACGGCAATTAAAATTTGGCGAATATTTGTTTCTACAAGCAAAAAAGCTGCGACTTCAATGTTCGCAGCTTTTTTTTTTATTTATATACCTTTTTTTTGGTATTTTGAATGGAGATATTTGGAAAGAATAATTAAAATTTGCATATTTGCTTTTTGATAATGAAAAATAATTAATCAATCTACCGCAAAAACAGGCTCTATGAGAAAAGCAAAAGCCCAGATTAGCAACGAAAGACTACAAGTGTCGTCTGACGTTTTGCGTGCATTGGCGCATCCCCTTAGGATGAAGATTCTTGAATTTATAGACAAGAATAAAACGATTAATGTGAACAAAATCTACAACACGCTCAAATTGGAGCAATCCATTACGAGCCAGCACCTAAAAATTTTGCGTGCTTCAGGTTTGGTTCATACGCATCGTGAGGGTAAATTCATCCATTACACGATTGACTACCCCCGGCTTGCCAACGCTATGAAAGCAGTGGATGGCTTTTTAGGTGGTGTGAAATCAGAGCAATAAATTATAACCCAAATTTTATCTAAAACTAAAATTCGAACATGTACAAAAAAAAGCTAAGATGATTCATCACTTAGCTTTTTTTGTTTTTACTATTGGGCTCTTTATTGTTTAGGCACGCTATTGAACATGGTTAAAAAAATAATCGCCATTTTCATCGGAAAACTAACCGTTTGATTTAGTTCATCTTCAATATTCCAATCTCGGGGGTCATTTTGAAAATTCATGGACATAAATAATTGCCCTCTTTGATCATCATCCACTACCCATTCAGAATTTTGATTAGACCATTTACTTTTCAGTTCTAACGTCATCGTATTATCCGTAATTCGCCATTGGCGTGGGTCACCACTCCAAATCATTTGAGCCGTGATAATTTTGTTGTCGCCTCTAATTTCCCATTGAGAAATATCTTTATTCCATTTTGTTTTGATAGTCCCCGTTTTTTCACCCATTCGATATGTCCACTGACTCCAATCATCAGGATTTTGCCAAGTCATTGTCAAATTGCCTTTTTCATCATTTTCATCAATAAAAATATCCCACTCCACAAAGGCATCGTTAAAACGAGCTGAGATACCCCTCAGTATTTGAGCATTTTGAGTATTTATTTGAATTAAATTTAAAACAAAAAATATCAAAATTATTTTTTTCATTAAAATTTGACTTTTAGTTTGATGAAAATTTAGACGCAACTCTTGGGGAAATAGTACAAAAGGAAAACGTTCATACCCCTCAGTATTTGGGAGTATGAACGTTTAAAATTAATATAAAATTTTCTCCTCAGAGAAACCTTCGGCATAATTTCTTTCTTAAAATGGCAAATCGTCGTCAGCGGCTGTTTTAAAAGGCTCGTCAGAAAGGGTTGGAAACGAATCTTCGGAAGGGGCTGATTTTTTTGATACTTGTTGAACTGGCTGTGTTGAGCCTGAACCACTACCAGCATTTTCACCATTGGAATGCTCAATGCGCCAAGAATTTAAATTGGTTAAAAACTTGCCTTGCCATTCGCGTCCTCGTAGGTCAAAATGGACTTTAATTTCCTCGCCTTCGTTGTAGTTATCCAATATTTGACAACGATCTTGTACTAATTGAAATTTTATCAACTGCGGGTAATTACCATCAGCCACTTCAATGACAAAGTCTCTTGACTGGAATTTTTCACTTCTTGATTCTGTTGCAAATTTTTTATACAATTTGCCTGTTATTTCAAATGACATTTTATACTGAGAATAAAAGATGAACTATGATTGTTTTTTTCTAAATGCAAAATTAATTTTTTTCCAATAAAGCTCGATTAATTTTTTTAACTAAACTCGGACCTTCATAAATAAAGCCTGTATAAATTTGAATTAAATCTGCACCTGCTTGCATTTTTTCAATAGCATCTGTCGCCGACGCAATTCCGCCTACACCTATGATGACCATATTTTTTTCTCCTTTTTCCCTCAAATAACGAATGACTTCAGTTGAGCGATTTTTAACAGGTTTTCCACTCAATCCACCAGCTCCGATGGCTTCTATACTGAGGGGGTCGGTTTGCAGACTCTCTCTTGAAATAGTTGTATTCGTAGCCACTAAACCTGATAATTGGGTATTTTTCACAATTTCTAAAATATCATCCAATTGAGAATTGGTCAAATCAGGAGCTATTTTTAAAAGAATAGGTTTAGGTTTTTCTTTTTGCAAATTAAGAACTTGAAGACTTGAAAGTAATTTTGTCAAAGGTTCTTTGTCTTGTAATTCTCTCAAATTAGGTGTATTTGGCGAACTCACGTTTACAACAAAATAATCTACATAATTGAAAAGGGCTTCAAAGCATATTTCATAGTCTTTGACAGCTTCTTCATTGGGCGTGATTTTGTTTTTACCAATGTTTCCACCTATTATTACTGAGGGGTATTGGCTTTGAACATTGGCTCTTTTTACTGTCCAAATAATCAACTTATCCACAAGGCTTTGAACACCTGCGTTGTTGAATCCCATTCTATTTATTAAAGCTTCGTCTTTCGGCAAACGAAAAAGCCGAGGTTTTGGATTGCCATCTTGAGGCTTCGGCGTAACCGTTCCTATTTCTACAAAACCAAATCCAAGATGTGGCAGCACATCCAAATATTTCCCATCTTTATCAAACCCTGCTGCCAAGCCAACAGGATTTTTAAATTTTAAACCTAAAATTTCTTTTGTAAGTCCTTCATTTTCAAGGGTATAAATATTTTTTAAAAATAAATTTATAATTGGAAAACTTAAACCCACTTTGAATAGCCTCATGGCTAAATGATGCGCTCGTTCAGGTGAAAAAAGAAAAAATATAGGTTTTAGAATTAATTTATACATTCTAATCTTTCAAATTTTTTCAAAAAGGCAAGTCAATAGTGTCATTTAATAGAGCACCATTCAAATCAAGCATCTTTTCTATGTCTTCAAAACTTTCCTCATATTCCCAATACATCATACGCCCGTGCGATGCTGTAACAAGGATATATTTATCTGTAATAGAGCGGATACGGTCAATGGCTACCATTTTGACCATTGGTTTCTCTACTTTTATTTCTTCCAAAATTTCCTTATTGTTTTCATCATACCCATGTAGAGTGAGGAAATTACCAGTTGTTACTTTAATAAAACTTGTTTTCGACATGATTTTTTTGTTTTTAATAAGCTCTTGCAAATAATACACGTTGCTTGGATGGATTTCCAGTTAAAATACAATGACCATCTTCAAGCGGGTTATCAATAGGAATACAACGAATGGTGGCTTTAGTCAATTCTTTTATTTTCTCTTCCGTTTCGCCTGTTCCATCCCAATGTGCTGAAACGAAACCTGCTTTTTCATCCAATATTTTTTTGAATTCATCAAAGCTATCCACTTTTGTAATGTGGGCATCGCGATATTCTTTGGCTCTATTGAAAAGATTTTGTTGAATGTCAACTAATAGATTACTAATGTATTCAGCTACCCCCTCAGTATTGACGCTTGTTTTTTCCTTCGTATCTCTCCGCGCCACTTCTACTTTTCCTTCCGCCAAATCGCGCGCGCCTATACCTATACGAACAGGTACGCCTATCATTTCATACTCAGCGAATTTGAAACCTGGGCGTTTGCTATCGTCATCATCTATTTTTACTCTTATTCCTTTTGCTCGCAACTCTTTCGCAATTTTATCAGCCGCCTCCATAATTTCAGGAGAAGGCTTTGGAATAGGTACTATCACAACTTGATGTGGTGCTAATTTAGGAGGCAAAATCAAACCTTCATCATCTGAATGTGTCATGATTAATCCGCCAATCATTCGAGTAGAAACACCCCATGAAGTTGCCCAAACGAGTTCCTCTTTATTTTCTTTACTTAAAAATTTGACATCAAAAGACCGAGCAAAATTTTGACCTAAGAAATGAGAAGTACCTGCTTGGAGTGCTTTTCCATCTTGCATCAAAGCTTCAATGCAATAGGTTTCATCAGCTCCTGCAAAACGTTCGTTCGGCGATTTTATACCTTTTACAACAGGCATTGCCATCCAATTTTCAGCAAAATCGGCATAAATATCTAATATGCGAAGTGTTTCCTCAACAGCCTCTGCCGATGAAGAATGTGCGGTATGCCCTTCCTGCCATAAAAACTCGGAAGTGCGAAGAAACGGGCGTGTGCGCATTTCCCAACGCATAACGTTGACCCATTGATTATAAAGCAAAGGCAAATCGCGATAAGACTTTATCCAATTGCGATAGGTATCCCAAATAATGGTTTCAGATGTTGGGCGAATGATGAGTTCTTCTTCCAATTTAGCATCAGGATCAGGTATCAATTTGCCTTTATTATTAGGGTCGGCTTTTAAGCGATAATGCGTTACGACGGCACACTCTTTAGCAAACCCCTCAGCATGTTCCTCTTCTTTTTCAAGAAAACTCTTTGGAATGAGTAAAGGAAAATAGACATTGGAATGTCCTGTATCTTTAAACATTTTATCCAAGGCATCGCGCATATTTTCCCATAGTGCGAAACCATGCGGCTTTATAACCATACAACCTCGAACAGGTGAATTATCAGCTAAACCTGCTTTTTTCACAATATCCAAATACCATTGTGAATAATCTTCTTCTCTTGATGTGATTTCCTTTGCCATAAATTTCTATCCTTTTTTAACTAAAAAATAACAACTCAGATAGTTACAAATAAGAATCTTTTAAGTCTTAAATTTGTTTAATATACATAAAGTCAATTGGGACTTCAAAACCTTTTTTTTGAATTATTGGGTATTTTTTCACGCTGTTAAGGTAATTTGTTAAGAAAGATTTTAAAAAAATTGTCTAAAAATGAAATATTAACATTTTTAACACACTTTTTGCAAAGATTTAAAAAAGCCTTAACTATAAATGAAGCGCAAAAGTAGTAATTTTATCCTATAATAAATCGCGAACAATAATTGTTACATCTATAAAACTTTCACAGTGATGAGACCTTATAAATTTCTCCCGTTTTTATTCGTATTGTTGACAACGGTTTCGTTGAAAGCGCAGTATGACGACATCTACTACGACCCGAGCCGTGATTCAAAATCTACGTCGAATACTTCTACAAAAAATAGAAGCAACGCGCCGCAGCAAACTCAGAATCAATCTTATAATGACAATTCTTCGGAGTATGATGATCAAGCATACGAAGGCGATTATTATGAATATGATGATGATTACGATGATTATTATTACTCATCTCGTATCAATCGTTTCCATCGCCCTGTGAGAGGTTTTGGTTATTATGCTCCCGCTTATTCTGATTATTACAATTATGATCCGTTTTATAATGACCGCTTTTTTGGTCGCCCAGGCGTAACAATTGTCATTGGTGGCAATGGTTATTGGAACAATTGGAATAGGTATAATCGTTGGAATCGCAATAGTTGGTTTGACCGCTATTGGAATGACTACTGTTCTTTTAACTCTTACTCTGCTTTCAGACCTTATAATAGCTGGGGATATAATAGTTACAACAGTTTCTATGATCCTTACTATGGCAATAATGGCTGGGGTAATAACTACTATTCAAACTATGGTGGCTATGGTTACGGTTCAAATTATTCTAATCCATATCACAATGGTTATTCTAATAATTACAACAATAATAATGGTGTAGGAGTGAACACAGGCAATACATCAAGAGGCAAATCATATGGTCCGCGTAAAAACGGTACAATTGCAGAGCCAATCAGCCCAAGTGGTGTAGCTGGAAATGGAAGAAGTGGAGGCACTACTCAACCACAAAGAAATAGAAATCAACAACAGACTGAAATGCGTACTGAGGGGCGTCAAGCACCTACGGAATCAGGTGTAGTGACTCCAGAAGGAACTGGTAAAGGCAAAGGCAGTAGATACAATACGGAGTCTTCTGAAGAGCGTCCGGTGAGAGCTACTGAACGTCCGAATCGCTCAAACGCCACAACTACTGAGGGGGGGCAATCATCACCTCAAAGCAGAGAGCAACCTCAACGGAGCAGAGAACAAGCGACTGAGGAAAGACCTACACGCACTTACGAGAACCGCCCTTCGCGTACCAACGAAGCACGTCAAGAGCGTCAGCGCGAAGAAGCAGCCCCTCGCCAAGAGAGAACTTATGAAGCACCGCGTCGCCAAGAATCAGCACCGCGTCAAGAGCGCAGTAACGAAACGCCTCGTCAAGAGAGAACTTACGAAGCACCGCGCCAACAAGAACGCGCTGCTCCTGCTCCAAGACAAGAAGCTCCTCGTCAAGAGCGTAGTGCTCCAGCTCCATCAAATAATAACAACGGTGGAAGCAACAGAAGGAGCGGTAGTAGAGAATAGGAAAACTTAAAATCAATCGTTGTGTTTTAAGAGTAAATACAGCGGGTGCGAATTGGTGATAGCACTTTGCACTCGCTTTTTTTATGCCCAAAATGATTGATTTGATAATAAAATGCTTGTAATTTTGGGTTTAATTTTGCAAATTACTAACTAAATCTTTTCAAATTTTAAATATTAATGCAATGAAACGGTCCTTTTTAACCCTTATCAATTTAGTGATTGTGCTATCTTTCGGTTGGTCACAACAGGCATCTGATGCCTTGCGCTATTCTTCAACTCAATATGGTGGAACGGCTCGCTCAATAGGCGTTGGTAATTCTATGAGCGTATTTGGTGGTGATTTTAGTACAATTAGCATCAACCCTGCTGGTTTAGCCACTTATAGAAGTTCTGATTTAAGCCTCTCAATGGGTTACTTGAAAACAAGTACAAATGCTCAATTGCTCAGTAACAATAATGTGCAATGGAATGAACCTGCCAGTAAAGTCACCTTGAATAATATTGGTCTTGTATTAAGCTCAAAACCTTTTGGCAACTCAAAATGGAAAACTGGTAATTTTGCCATCGGACTTAACAAATTAGCGGACTATAAAAGAACGATTTATTATCAAGGCGTATCTTCTGGTTCGTTGGTTACTGTCTTTAAAAATGATTTAATCATTGGCAAATTTGATGAATATGGTAGCGCATTGGCTTACGACGCTGAAGCTATTTACGATTCTACTATTGCTGGCAAAAAATATTATTTCAGTGATTTTGACGGAAAAGAAGGCGTCGGAGTGAATCGTTTACAATCAGTGGCTACTACAGGGCGGACTTCAGAAATGGTTATTTCTTACGCAGGTAATTTTGATGAAAAATTAAATGTCGGGGTGACTGTCGGTATTCCTTTCATAAAGTATTCATCTACAAATGATTATAATGAAAATGACCCAAATTTTGAAGTTAAGTTTTTCAATAGCCTAAAATATATTGACCGTTTTACAGCTGATGGCACGGGCGTCAATTTGAAAGTGGGAGCTATTTATCGTCCTACTCAGATGCTTCGATTTGGTTTGGCTATTCATACACCAACAGCTATTAGTTTTTCTGAAAAACATACTGTCGATTTTAATTATAATTATACCACCAATAGCGGAAAAACTTTTAGCAATGATGCTTATTCACCTGAACAGATTTCAAAATATACCATCAATACCCCTTGGAAAAGCATTGGCAGTGTCGGTGTTTTAATCGGTAAAAGCGGTTTTGTAACAGCCGAAGCGGAATATATCAACTATTCGTCTGCAAAAGTTCGCTTTGAAACACCTGATTCAATTGGTGCTACTCGGATTCAAGAGTTGAAAGAATATGAAAATAAAGTGAATACTAAAATCAAGGATGGCTATCGGTCAACGCTCAATCTAAGATTTGGAGGTGAATTAGTGCTTGATATTTTCAGAGTGAGAGCGGGTGTCAATCTTTTAGGCAATGCCGATAAAGCAGGAGATGCTTATAGAATGGCTTATACGGCTGGCGTAGGTGTAAGAGGTGAAAGCACTTATTTTGATATTGCTTATCGGAATGAAAAACAAAATTTTGGTTATCAACCATATTTAGCCGCCGAACCTGCAAGACAACCTAATATTGATGTTTCATCTACCCAACATAATTTTGTTGCTACGATTGGGTTTAGGTTTTAAATTATATGGGTAAAAAAAAGAGTGCTTAAAGTATTGTTCCGAAGGAATCCCTTTGGGAACAATATTTTAAGCACTCTTTTTTTATTTAATATCTCTTATTGAATTATCCCATCTCAGCCTCAACTGATTTGACTTCAGGAATCATACGCGTCAACATACCTTCGATACCCGATTTCAAAGTCACTGTAGATGAAGGGCAGCCGCTGCAAGAGCCTTGCAAAATAACATAAACAGTGCCTTTGTCAAAAGCTTTGAATTCGATATTGCCACCGTCCATTTCTACTGCGGGCTTCACGTAAGTATCAATCAGGTCTTTGATTCGTTTCACCAATTCGCCATTATCGCCTTCATACTGAGGGGTATCATTTTGAATGGCAGCTATCGCCTCAGCGAAGCCTTCCTTTAAAATAACGCCATCCTCTTCAATGAAGTTTTTAATAAACTCTTTGATTTTAAGCATTATTTCTGCCCATTCGTAATTGAATTCCTTTGATATTGTTACAAAGTTGTTGCAAATGTACACGCCTTTCACGAATGGCATTTCAAACAGAGCAGCACCCAGCGGCGACCATTCTTTTGCTAATGCTTCTTCTCGGAAATCAGCCGTGCCACGATATAACATCCTGTTCGTAACGAATTTCAAAGATTCGGGATTCGGTGTTTGCTCGGTGTATAAAAGCACCGGCGTTTTCGTAGCTGCTTCCATATTCATATTGGCGAATTCATCCGCCTAAAATTTTAATGAAAAAATAATTTTATTATATCTCTCTATTTAGAAAGATTCTACAAAAGTAACGTTTTTTAGAGGTTTTAGTTTACTTTTTACCTTTGATTTTTAATTTAGTTAGCGAATAATATCATTTTCTCTAAGCATCTCTATATACTGTTCTTGAGTCATTGGGCAATCAAAAAAATCCTCAGCCTTATCGGAAGAAGTGAATTTTAATTGTCCTTTTATTTTACCCATTAGATACTTGCCGTATTCTTTTTCTCCATGACTGAAGTAGGTATAAACATGGTGCTTGATGCCGTCAATAATCAAGAAGTAAAATTGATGATGATCTTTTTCAGGATATAATTTAAAGCCTTTTTTTAAAAGAACTTTTTGAATATCTTTAACCTTTCTGGGTTTCATGTAATACTGATTTGACGAGTCCTAAAAGTGTAGTTTTTAATTCATTAGATTTATCTGATAGTTTGCTATCATTTTCTAAGGCAAAATTTGAGTAAAGAGCATGAAAACTAAAATTAAAAGCAATTTCAACTTCCTCTCTTGTCTCTCCCCAAACTGTAATATCCAAAAGATTGTTTCTTATGACATAGGATTCATCTTCATACTCAACTTCACAGTCAAGTTTTTGAGATAAAATATATACCAAACCATCAAAATTTATGACATTGGGCTTGAATGGATATGTCTCATATTCTAATTCCTCAATATGATAAACTTGTTTTATATTCTGCTTAGTGAAACTAACAGTATCGTCTTTTGACTTCACTTTTGCAAATACTTGAACGGTTTTATATGAAAATTCTTTCTGCTTTTTTTCAGGCTTAGGTACATAAAAAGCATACTGTTCTTTTTTGGGCTGAACTAATTTAATTTTCACATGCCCTTCATTATCCTTAATTTTTAAAGAATATTCGTTGCCATTGCCAAAAGCAGAAAAAAGGGGGTAATATATTTTTTGACGTTCTTCGTCTGTATATCGGTTGAAGATTTTTTGCATATACTTTGGTTCTTGATAGTCTCCCTCTAATATCAAATCTTTATAAGTCTCAAACGTTTCTTTTTCCCAATCTTTCACTTCATTGCGAAATAATGAAGGTTGTGTTTCAGTAAGGTTAGGGGCAACAGATGCCCCAAAACTGCTATAATTTAAATCTACTATTAATAATTCTAATTCCTCTTTAATTGTATTAAGCACATTTTTGTTAGACATTAAAGCCTTCTTAAATTCTTCATTTTTTAAAAATTCTACTTCTAAAAAATTGGAAAAAGACTTATTTATTTCTGTCAATACCTTAATTACCGTTGATACTTTAGGGGCATGCCCAACAGTTATTTCAGGGTCTATCTGAAAGTGGATGGCTATATCTCGAAGTTTTTCTAACATATTGAGGTGCGTGATTTTAAACAAAATTAGTAATATTTTTAAAATACTCCATTTTTATTCCATAAATTTATTTCATTTCAAAAAATCAATATTCCTTTTCAACCCTTCATATTTTGTCCGTTTTACAGCAGAATTTTTAAAAATTTCCTTGAAAACATCTTCCGTTATTTCATACCATTCTTCTTTGGTCATTTCTAAGAGTTGAGGATGCGGTTCAAATTGTGGTTCATTATGCTTTGTAGAAAACCGATTCCACGGGCAAACGTCTTGGCAAATATCGCAACCGAACATCCAGCCCTCCATTTGGCTTTTATACTGAGGGGGTATGATTTCATCTTTCAATTCAATCGTCAAATACGAAATGCATTTTGAACCATCCATCAAATAACCTTCAGGCGAAATGGCTTCCGTCGGGCAGGCATCAATGCAACGGGTGCAAGTGCCGCAATAGTCTTTCATGGGTGTATCATAAACCAATTCCAAATCTATAATCAACTCAGCCAAGAAAAAATATGAACCTGCTTTTGGATTAATCAATAAAGTATTTTTTCCAATCCAACCCGTTCCACTCCGCTTCGCCCAATCCCTCTCAAGCACGGGTGCTGAGTCAACAAATACGCGTCCACCGACTTCACCTATTTCAGTATTAATAAAGTGCATCAAGTCTTTCAACTTATCTTTTATGACAAAATGATAATCATTTCCATAGGCATATTTCGATATTTTAGGTGCTTCGTTATCAATTTGTTTTTCATCTGTAAAATAATTGAAGAGCAACGTAATCACCGATTTAGCACCATCTACCAATTTTCGAGGGTCTATTCTTTTATCAAAATGATTAGCCATGTAGCCCATTTTGCCATGCAAGCCTTGATTGAGCCATGCCTCCAAGCGGCGAGCTTCCTCATCCATTTGCTCCGCTTTGGCGATGCCGACAAATCCGAACCCTAAACGATGGGCTTCTTGGCGTATTTTATCAGAATAACTTTGTAGCATTGAACGCACTCAAATTTCCTCGAAGATACTGAGGGGTATGCAATATTTCAAACCCATTTAAGAAACCTCTGCCGTTTTATTTCGTCTTAATATAAAATGTAATTTCTTAAAGTTTTATTTCACTATAATTTTTCAAGTCCAAACATCGTTTTATTAGAAATTTTGAATCATGAAAATAAATTTTTATATCTATTCATCTACATAAAAAATCTATCTTCTAATCATAAAACATAGCGGTGTTATGAGACCGCCTTACATTTAAGAAATGAAAAAAATCCTGCTTTTTAGTCTAATCATCGTTCTTTTCGGAAGTTGTAGCAATGTGGATGTGGTGGAAAATAAAGATGAAGCCGGACGCCTTGTGGAACGCTATACCGTCAATAAAAAAACAAAACTCAAAGAAGGATTGCACGAAGCATTTTTTCTGACAGGTAGTAAATCAGAAGAATCTACTTATAAAAACGGTATATTAAGAGGAGAACAAATTTTTTATTACGAAAATGGACAAATTCAAGAAGTCCGTAATTTTGATATCGATGGTAGTTTTTCAGGTGCGTATAAATCTTATCATGAAACTGGTAAGTTAAAATCCGAAGGGCAATATACAAATGGCTCGATGAATGGCAAATGGAAATTCTTTTTCAGAACAGGCAATCTCAAGGAAATCGTTCATTTTCGAGACAATGTTGAAAATGGACCTTTTATAGAATATTACGAAAATGGTAAAATCAGCGCGGAAGGCACTTATGTCAATGAGCTGGAACATGGTGTTTTGAAAAAATACAATGACAAAGGCGAGTTGACGACTCAAATGCAGTGTGAAAATGGCGTTTGTCACACCGTTTGGAAAAGCAATATGACAAAAGATTCTGCTAAAAAATTGTAATTTTTTTTAAACTTTGCAATCCATAAGAGGCTATTTCAAGAGTTATTGGTTATAAGTTATTAGGCAATAAATAATCACCTAATAACTTAATCACCAATAACTCTTGAAATAGCCTCATTTAAATTTATAGTGCATGAAAAAACGGTTACTTTTTATACCCCTCAGTATTTTGCTCTTTTCTAACGTGTCTGCCCAAACTGGCGGACGCTATGTTTTCTCTTTTTTAAAACAAATGCCTTCGGCTCGGTTGACAGGTTTAAACGGTAGTCAAATTGCCTTGCGCGATGATGATTTGGCAATGGGTTTTCATAATCCTTCGCAGCTTAATCCATTGATGCACAATGCTTTAACCTATAATCAGGACTTTCTTTTAGGCGGTATCAAAACAGGTTATTTCGGTTATGGCTACAATGTTTCTAAATTAAAAACCACTTTTCAAGCAGGGATTCAGTTCATTAATTATGGTACTTTTAAGCAATCTGATGAATTGGGCAATATCAACGGCGAATTCAAAGCCAGCGAATATGCTATCACGCTCGGTGCTGGTAGGCAAATAAATGAACGCCTTTCGGCAGGTATTAACTTGAAATATATCACTTCTCAATTGGAGGCTTATCGCTCCACAGGTTTAGTAGGCGATTTATCAGGTGCTTATTGGGATGAAGAAAAAAAATTCGGCGCAGCTATTATTTTTAAAAATATAGGCACTCAGCTTTCTACCTACAACGGCAATAAAGAAGACTTGCCGCTCGATGTACAAATTGGCTTTTCAAAAAAATTGAATAAAGCCCCCTTTCGCTTCTCCGCTCTTTTACATGATTTAAACCGTTGGAATATTCGCTACGACAGCCCTTTGGATAATGAAACATCATTGCTCGGCGAAGAAGCCACTGCCCCAAGTAAAATTTCACAAACGGTAGATAATTTATTTAGACATCTAAATGTCGGCGGTGAATTGATATTTGGCAAAACTGAAGTCTTTAGAATCCGTTTAGGTTATAGCCATCAAGTGCGTAAAGAATTGAATATCAGCAATATTCGCAGTTGGTCTGGCTTCTCATTGGGCATCGGTTTCAAGGTTAGCCGTTTTAGAATTGATTATGGGATGGGTCGTCAACATTTGGCAGGTGGCATGAACCATCTGAGTATTTCTACTAATTTTAGTGAGTTTAAAAAGAAGTGACCCCCTCAGTATAATTGCCTAAATCCCTTGAAATAGTCAGTTAAAATATTATTTTTGCTAAAATCCTTTTGTTTATGAATTCAAAAAGACTTTGGCTGAGAGATATTTTACCCTTCGCCCTCGGTGTCGTCATTCTCTCCATTTTAATAATCAAAGCCATTCGGATGCAAGTCACTTGCGACGAAGCCTACACCGTCCAAACCCTTGCGCCTCAACCCGTTTGGGATTTAATCAGCTATAAAGATTCCTATACCAACAATCATATTCTGAATACGCTGCTTGTCAAAGGGCTTTTTAGCATCTTCGGCATGAACCATTCATTGGCGCGAGTGCCTAACATCGCAGCATTTATTTTGTATTTTTATTTTATTTATCGTTTTTCAAAAAGATATATTTTAGAAGATTGGGTGAGTCTGATGTTTATAGTCGTCATGATTTGCAACCCATATTTATTGGACTTTTTTGCTCTCGCACGAGGCTATGGTTTGGCAATTGGCTTGATGATGGGGAGCATTTATTTTGCAGCCCGCTATTTACTCGATGGCAACTCAAAGAGCTTACCCTTCAGTATATTGATGTCAATTCTCTCGGTTTATGCTCAATTCGCCATGTTGCATTTTTATTTAGGTTTGAATTTATTATTGGTTCTTTTTCAATTGATACATTATCCTCCAAATAAAAATATCAAGCCTTTGCTTTATGGCTTGGGCATTCAAGCAGCAGGATTAGCTGTTTTAGTAAGCCTTATTTATTTACCAATCACGGCTATTTTAAGGGATAATCAAATTGCCTATTATGGTACACGTGGGTTTTGGCAGGATACATTATCTTCTGTGATTTTTCATTCCGTTTATGCTCAAGGGTATTTTTCAGATAAAACATTGGATATTTTTAAAACTTTGACCCTTGTGTTACTCTGTTTTGTATGTCTATATTTTTTATTCGGTTTTATTAAAAAACAAATTATACAATCTGAAAAAACATACCCCTCAGTATTTGTGGCTTTTATGTTCATCTTTACGGCTTTGAGTGTGGTTCTGCAATTTCATTTATTAGGCAATCAATATGTAACGGATAGGACAGCTTTATTTTTTTACCCATTATTGGCTATGCTGATGCCGATAGTAGCTGTTTGGAGTTTTCAATTTAAAAGGAAATTAGGCGTTGCTGTTTCAATTATTTTCATAGTCTTTTCATTGAATCACGTTAAAAGAAGTTACTCTTTTACGATGTATCGTGAATGGTGGTATGATGCGCATACGTATGAGGTTCTCGATTTTTTGAAAACGGAATATGATAAATCAGATAAAAAACAAGCCATTCGTTTTAATATGACTTGGATGTTTAACCCTTCATTCACCTATCATCGTGAAAAAGGGCAAATGACTTTTATTGCTCCCTTGCGATATGACAAGCAGCCCGATACCACCAACTTCTATGATTTTTATTATTGCACGCGCGATGAAATGCCAGCTTTAGAAAAACAGTATGAAAAAATAAAAGAATGGGATTCGGGACAATGGATTTTGATGAAAAGGAGAGTGGATAACTCATCGTTTTTAAAGTAAGTTCTATCTTGAATTTCAGAATGTTCATCTATCATTTTTAAAATGAAATAGATGAAGCGAACAATTTTATAGAAAAATAGCTTTTAAAGGAATTGAAAAATAATTTTTTAATCTCTCAAATTTCCAATTAAAAATGAGCAGTCACGAAATTGATTACAAAATTTACGGCGAAGAAATGCAATGTGTTGAAGTAGAACTTGACCCTGATGAAACGGCTATTGCCGAATCGGGCAGTTTTATGATGATGGACGAAGACATCGAAATGGCAACCATATTCGGTGACGGCGGCGGACAAGATAAAGGCTTTATGGGTAAAATCTTTTCAGCAGGCAAACGCTTGTTGACTGGTGAAAGCCTTTTTATGACAGCCTTCACAAATATCGGCATCAACAAACAACGCGTCACATTTGCAGCACCCTATCCAGGCAAAATTATTCCTTTGGATTTGAGTTTGTTGGGTGGAAAAATTATTGCTCAAAAAGATTCATTTCTTTGTGCAGCTAAAGGTGTCTCTGTCGGTATCGAATTTCAGCGCAAGCTCGGAACAGGCTTGTTTGGCGGCGAGGGTTTTATTATGCAGAAATTAGAAGGAGATGGTTTTTGCTTTGTGCATTCAGGCGGCTATGTTGTTGAAAAAGATTTAAAAGCAGGTGAAATGTTTAGAGTGGATACGGGTTGTATTGTTGCCTTCACAAAAGATGTGCATTACGATATTGAATTTGTTCGGGGTGTTCGAAATGTTATTTTTGGTGGCGAAGGTTTATTTTATGCGACACTGAGGGGTCCTGGAAAAGTATGGATTCAATCAATTCCGATTAGCAGATTAGCCAGCCGTATTCTCAGCTTTGCAACGACAAACAAGGGTAAAGAGTCGGGTAGTATTCTCGGAACTTTAGGGAATATTATGGATGGGGATTAATAATTATGGATAAAATAAAAAGCCTATCAGTTTTAAAATTGATAGGCTTTTTTCATTTTAATCCTCAAAATCCCAAATATACTGAGGGGGGTATCACTGATGGCGAATATCTATATGCCGATGTTTTTTACTATCATAAATATCAGCGATTGTAATCATGATTCCAGTTTCTTCTACATCGCCAAATAAATCATTGACCGCCGTACCGAAAGTCCGCATACTGGCACTGAGGTTCATGTATGAATTAATCAAAGGCGGAATATTCTCTCCAATTTGTCTCACCTTTTGATTGAGCACCCGATAACCTTCTTTGTAATCCAAGCCCATAAAATTTTCTTGAATGGCAGCAATATCATATTGATAATGCAATGGATTGATGGGTACAACCAATTTATCAGGGTCAGGAAAATAATAGTGCATAAATGCCATGAGCCAATCTCGTGCTTCCACATTGTAGGAAGGATACATGGTTACTTTTCCAAAAAAATATTTTATATCAGGGTGCATGACAATAAGCGCACCCAAGCCATCCCAAAGATTATCCAAAGAGAACAAACCCTTCCGATTACTCACAGACGGCTGATAAGCAGGCTGCACCCAAGAGCGACCCAATTCAATAGTATGTGGAATATATTCTTTTATAAATTCTTTACTAAAATCAAAAAGATGCGCCGTTGAAAGATTGAGAGAACCATCTTCAAGAAAGGCATCTCTACAAAGGATGTAACGATAGCCGCCAATGATTTCTTTATCCTCTTCATTCCAAACTATCAATTGCTGATAAGGTACTTCGCACGTATCGTTTTCGTCTATATCAATCTCCTCGCCAGTGCCACCGCCTGCACTTCTAAAACTCACCTCTCTCAATCGCCCGATTTCAAGCATGACATGAGGGGCATTGTGATGGTTCACAATGTATATTTTATTATCTCCGTAATTCGTTTTACGGATGAATCGTTCTTGAGTCAATTCAGATTCGATTAAGTCTCTACTAATAGGTGCTATGATTGGCTTCATTATTAAAACTTTGCAAAATTATCTTTCTCTAAATTATAGACATGTTCTTTCAATTTTTGCGCCCATTCGGAAAGGTTGATTTTTTTTGTAAAATGGTTTGGCAAAATCGGTTCACCAAATATAACCTCAATCGTTTGATTTTTTTGATTGTACATTTCATCTGCTAAATACAGCATTTCAATATTTCCTTTAATGCCCAAGCGTTTTCTCCAGTTAGCTAAATTATAAAAAAAATTAGAATTTTGACCGCCAATATAAGCGGGTATTATGGGTTTGCTATAGCTAATGGCTTTATTGATAAAACTCTTTTGCCACTCCAAATCTCGTATCACTCCATTTTGACGTCTTGAAACCAAACCCGCTGGAAAAAACAAAACGCAATTGTCGGAAGCAAATACCTCATCCATTAAACGAAGATTCTCTTTAGCATTTTTACCATGTTTATTAACGCCAACGAAAAGCTCTCCAAAGTTTTGTAAATTTAACAAAATATCGTTGACAAAAAAACGAATATCTCTACGTCGCTCCCCAACAGCTTTCATCAAGCCAATACCATCCAAACCTCCAAGCGGATGATTCGCAGCTATGATACAACCACCTGTAAGCGGAATATTTTCAAGTCCTTTAACATTAATTCGCGCACCCATTTCGTGAAAAACAGCTTCCACAAATTCATGATTTTTTAAATGCCCATTGGTTCGGATAAATGCATTTATTTCATCTTCATGAATAATGCGCTTCAAATAATTTAAAATAAAGTTTGGCAACAGCTTAGCCATTGTCGCATTTTTACTGGCGATAACTTTTTCGACATCTATGAAAGGCTCATTTGCTTCCTGCATATTTTCAGTTTATCAAAATCTAATTTTATTAAAAAGCAAAGATAAAATTTTGAATTGTTGTTTATCATTTTTATCCAATCATTGAATTTAAATAATCATTAATTTTTTTAATTCCTTTTTAATAAAAACAGACCCCTCAGTAAATGAATACTGAGGGGTCTGTTTTTATTGACGACTTCTTTATTTTCCACCGCCACTTGCAGGTTTCTCTTTTTCCTTTGCCCGCTTCATACGTTGCATCGGATTTTCACCACCGCCAAATTGATTGTTGCCGCGTTTGAAAAGCTCAAAACGACTCATTTGAGGTTTGGGTGGAAAGAAGTTATTATTAGTATCCACATCTGCCGTTTCAAGATAAGGGTCAAGCACCACTTGTTTCAATTCCTTTGTAGTCTTGAAAACTTTACTCGCTTTGCGAATACCCGTTCTCCAAATCTCAGCCGGTATTTTATGATAATCTTTCGTTCCGTCTGTATATTGCAATTCAACAACGATAGGCGAAACTAATTCTCCTTTCAAGTCAAAAGTGATTTCGTAAAAATTAAAACCACCTTCCAATAAAGCTTTCTCATCTTTACCCAGAGTAGCAGCATATTTTTGATATTCTTCCTTATCGAGTATGCTTACTTGAAACTGATCATCATCACTGTAATAATCTCTAAGGTTCGCATCTTTTTCATCTTGCGTTTGCTTAATTTCTTTCTCATTCCTAATGCTGGTAATACCGCGAGGTTTAACTTTACTTTCTTCTTTCTTCGCAGCAAATTCTACATCTGGATTTTTACTATCTACTCTAAATGCTTTCACTTTATCAATCCCAATATCTACATTATCTGTGGTATAAAACCAACCTCGCCAAAACCAATCGAGGTCAACACCAGACGCATCTTCCATTGTTCTGAAAAAATCAGATGGCATAGGATGTTTGAACATCCACCGATTAGCATAGGTTTTAAATGCATAGTCAAACAATTCGCGACCAATAACTGTCTCACGCAGGATATTCAAAGCAGCCGTTGGCTTTGCGTAAGCATTGTTACCGAGCTGTTTGACTGATTCTGAATTCGTCATTATCGGCTCTATTTTTGAAAAATCACTTTTCATATAGTCCACAATTTCTGAAGCTGGACCTCTGCGAGAAGAGTAATCTCTCTCCCATTGCTGTTCTGCCAAATATTGTAAAAATGAATTTAATCCTTCATCCATCCAAGTCCATTGACGTTCATCAGAGTTCACAATCATAGGAAAATAATTATGACCTACTTCATGAATTATCACTGAAATCATCCCGTACTTTGTACGCTCGCTGTAAGTGCCGTCTTTTTCAGGGCGACCACCATTGAAACAAATCATTGGATATTCCATACCAATCCGATCAGTATGAACTGAAATGGCTACAGGATAAGGGTAAGGAAAAGTATGATGTGAGTACCATTTTAAAGTATGAGCAACGGCTTTAGTAGAGTACTTTTCCCAAAGTGGATTACCTTCTTTTGGATAATAAGACATTGCCAAAGGTGCAGTGCCATTATCTTGCTTGACTGCCATAGCATCCCAAATAAACTTTCGAGAAGTGCAAAAAGCAAAATCACGGACATTATCTGCTTTGAAAATCCATGTCTTTTTAGCTGTTGATTTAGCTTTTTCAGTTTCACGAGCCTCTGCTTCTGTTACAATGATGACTGGATTATCGTAAGCCGTTTTAGCTTTATTGAAACGTTCGATTTGTGCCGCCGTTAATACTTGTGTAGGGTTTTGTAGAGAGCCTGTTGCACCAACAATGTGGTCTGCTGGCACTGTTAAGGCAACTTCATAATTTCCAAAAACTAAAGTGAATTCGCCTGTTCCGAGAAACTGTTTATTTTGCCAACCCGTTACATCACTATATACACACATGCGCGGATTCTGCTGTGCAATGCAATACAAGTAATTGTTTTCTTCAGGAAAATACTCCCAGCCTGAGCGTGCATTGGTCTTCAAACGATCGACAATATTGAACATCCATTTCACTTTAAAGACAAATTTCTCCCCTTTTCTGAGAGGCTTAGGCATATCTACGCGCATCATAGTTTCTACAATCGTGTAAGGCAAAGCCTTATCTGTAGCATCTTTTACCCAATCTACCTTAAATCCATAATCCGTTTGAGGGTCAAGAATAGCCAATTGCCCTGCTGTCATTTTTTCATCAATCTTATTTTGATTCACTTTTGATGCAATACCACCTTTTTCAAAATGGTTTTGATCAAGTTGCAGCCACAAATAAGTCAAAGCATCAGGCGAATTGTTGGTATAAGTAATGGTCTCTTCTCCAAAAATCTGTTGCTTTTCATCATTGAGTTCAAGCTTCATTTTATAATCTGCTTGCTGTTGCCAATACTCATGCCCTGGTGCACCTGAACCCGTGCGGTAGGTATTGGGTGTAGGAAGTATTTCTTCCAATTGACGAAACTTGTCGTCAAAAGGTTTTGCTTTATCTTGACCCTTCAGTATAGGAAGAGATATTAAGATTAAAGCAATAGCTGCAATAGCTTTTTGAATATTCTTTTTCATTCAATAAAATTTGATTGGTTTGTTAATATAATTTCATTTTAAATGCATGTAAATTTATACAGAAATCTAATTAGTGAGTTGTATTTTGTCTAATAATTATTGTAATTTAAATAATAAACAAAAGGAGTTGTTCCACGTGGAACAACTC
>JAYTUY010000113.1:0-23481 GCA_043744275.1 Saprospiraceae bacterium | reverse complement strand
CTATCAAAGCCTTTCCTACTGAGGGGGTATGCAAAGTGACAAAATCGCATTTTTTCAAGACATCAGCAAGAGGAAATGAGCGAAGGTTAATACTCACTTTCACATCTTTTGAATTATTTAGATTAATTTCTAATTCTGTTTCACTAATAAATGGATCGGAAGGCATCACATTCATACCCATCGCGAGGGCAATACGTGCTACCTCTTGACCGATGCGACCGAAACCGACGATACCCATTGTTTTGCCTTTGAGCTGAATGCCTTCAGAATAAGCATTTTTCAACTTTTTGAAATCACCGCCAGCCATTTCTCTATTGGAGCGATGTAAAAAACGAGCGAGATTGAAAAGATGTCCCATTGCCAACTCTGCTACCGACTGAGAGGAAGCGGCGGGCGTAGTGATGATTTCGATGCCTTTAGAGCGAGCATAATCGACGTCAATATTGTCGGTACCAACGCCGCCACGAGCAATAATTTTAAGGTTCGGACAAGCGTCAATCAACTCTTTCCTGACCTGAGTAGCCGAGCGAACGATGATGACATCATAACTTGGCAAGAAATTTGGCAGTTCTTCCTGTTGAATTTTGTTGGTATCTACCTCGTAGCCTGCTTCTTCCAAAAGAAGTTTTCCATCGGCTTCTATACCATCATTGACCAATATTTTTATCATAACTTACAATTTTATAGAATTTTACAACAATTTTTTAACCATTACACCCAATTTCATAGAATAAAAAAAAGGATGAAAAAACGCTGCAAAGAAAGTCAATTCCGCTAACCTATCCTATAAAATTCAGAAGGTTATTTCTCTCGATTTTTCTAAAAAAAAAGTTTTCATTTTTTTTTAATTCTTTAGGCAACGAAATTGAATCCTATGCCCTCTTAATGTTAAACCGATTTTTAGCATTATAATCCCTGAACTTTTTCCCCCTCATTATTATGCCCTTTTTTTCTATTACTTCAAGACCAATATACTTTACTACCATTTAAAAAAAACCATTATCTAACTTAACTCACAAATCTCATTAAAGATGATTAGTAGAATCTTACTTTTTCTCGGACTCGTTCTGAGTTTCACCTCTATGGAGGCTCAAAACACTTCAACATGCAAAGCACCTGAAGGATTATTCGCTTCGGCGCGTGATTCAGTTGCTTCTGTCAATTGGCAAAGCGCAGGCGTAGGCAGTGCTTACATGGTGCAATGGAAATCCGTTCGGGCAACCGACTGGAAAACCGAAACCGTCACCACCAACACCTTATTACTGAGGGGGTTGCAACCATGCGCAGAATTTGAATTCCGCGTAAAAACTGTTTGCTCGATGACCGAAAGCAGTGCTTATGGCGAATCGAAAAAATTTAAAACTTTGGGTTGCAATACAATTGCTCCTTGCACGACGCCGCGCGAAGTAAAAGGCGAAACAGGCGAAAACAAAGCCTATTTCTCTTGGGCAACTACTGCAGCGAGAGCTTATGAAGTGCAATATCAAGATGCTTCAAACAATGGTGCTTGGGTAACAGCTGTTGTTACAACCAACAACTTTGCAGCTCTCAATCTTAAGCCATGTACAAAATATTTCTTTCATGTAAGAAGCGTTTGTACAAGTGCTACAGCTACATCGCCTGTTATTTATAGCGAATGGAGTTCTCAAATCACAGTAGCAACGACTGGTTGCACGCCTAATACGCGTTGCGAAGCCATCCGTCGCCTGAGTGTGCAAACAGCGAACATTGGTATCATTTTAAAGTGGGATTCTGTTCGGGGTGCTACTTATGATATTCAAGTTAAAAATATCCGTGATAGCGTGTGGCGCACTATCAGCGGCATTCGCACCAATTTTTATGCTTTAACAGATTTGGCTACTTGTAGCGTTTTTGAAGCCCGCGTTCGGGTCAATTGCTCAAGCACAAGCAGCAGTGTTTGGAGTTATAATATGCGTTTTGTTACTGCTGGTTGCCAGCCTATCTGTGTGATGCCCCGTGCTGTGAAGGTTGTGGTTTCTGATACTGTAGCCGTTGTTTCATGGGTAGGTGCTCAAACGAGCAAATATGTCGTGCAATACAAACCAGAAGCCGATGTCAATTGGAAAAGCGTTAATGCAGTCGGTAATGTTTATATTTTAACGGGTTTAGCGCGTTGCAAAAAATATGTAGTTAAAGTTCAGGCTGTTTGTAGCAGTACAAATTCAAGTGATTTTAGTGAAATTATTAAATTTGAATCAAGAGGCTGCGTAACACCTAATACGTGCGAAGTGCCTCGTGAATTGAAAGCAGATATTGTTGAAGATTCAGTAGCAGTTATATATTGGACAGGAACATCTGGTAAATATGAAATTCAATACCGTTTGTCAAATGCAACTGAGAATGATTGGAAATCAGTCACAGTTTCTTCACCAGCTCATAAATTACCTTTGCATCGTTGTTCAATTTACATCTGGCGAGTTCGCAAAATATGCGATAATGGTGTCAGTAATTGGAGTGAATTGGGTAAATTTGAAACAAAAGGATGTATTATTCCTACAGTTTGCGAAGCACCTCGTGAATTGAAAAATGCAGTAGTTTTGGATTCGGTAGCCGTTTTAGCTTGGACAGTTGCAGTGGGTAACAAATTTGAAGTGCAATATAGAATCGTCGGCTCAGGCGATGCTGGATGGCATTCAACTTTTGTTTCTACTTTGGAAACTAAAATAGTGCTCAATAAATGTAAAATTTACGAATGGCATGTGCGTAAAATATGCGGTGATGTAGCAAGCGATTGGAGTGCTCTTAGTAAATTTGAAACATCGGGCTGTATAGTACCTACTACATGCGAAGTACCACATGATTTAAAATTGACTATTACCACTGATTCTATTGCCTCTGTTAGCTGGATAGCAACAGTGGGTAGCAAATTTGAAATTCAGTACAGAATTGCTGGTTCAGGTGACACTGGTTGGAAAACTGTAGCTGTTACCACTTTGGAGTCAAGAATAGTTTTACAAAGATGTAAAATTTACGAATGGCATGTACGTAAAATATGCACTACTGGAGCTGGTGATTGGAGTGCTATTGGCAAATTTGAAACAGGGGGTTGTGTAGTACCAGTTACTTGTCCTACGCCTTTAAATGTGAAGGTAGCCATGCTTCAAGATGCTGTGAGTGTCACTTGGTCTGACATGATGGAGCACGATACTGTCGTAGTACAGTATGCCAGTTCTGCTGATGCGGCTTACAATTATGTGATTGGAACGACTCCAAATGGCGTTTTACTGAGGGGTCTTGCTCCTTGTACGACTTACAAAATCAGAGTTGTTCGTAAGTGCCATAATGGGGGCATTAGCACTGCTTATGAAACATCTTTCAAAACAACAGGTGCTAACTGTTTATCAGATGGTGATGCTGGAGTAGGCGTTAATTCATTGCAAAAACGCACATCAATCAAAAATATCGGCATCAGCCCAAATCCAGGCAGTGAGTATATTCAAGTTCAATATGACCTTGAAGAAGTGTCCGAAGTGCAGATTCAATTGCTCAATTTGCAAGGTCAAGTTGTGAAACAAATGGATAGTGGTGCTCAAGACGTGGGTACTTATATGCAGGTGTTGGACAATTTGACGAATATCAATCAAGGCATGTATTTCCTTGTTATTCGCGCAAATGGTAAGGTGACGACTACTCAAAAGTGGATGAAACAATAACTGAATTAATTCTTCAAAACATATTTAACGGCATCCAAACTTCGGTTTGGGTGTCGTTTTTTTTAATAGATGCCCCCTCAGTATTAGTATGTTTTTTATCAATAATTATTCATTATTAATCTACAAAACGTTGATAATCAACAATTTATACTTTTATCCTCCTTGAAGATTCATGAATAGCGGCTGACATCTCGATAATTAATTCAGGGTCTTTTTCAAGAGCATTACCCACTACAATCACGTCTGCACCTGCACGGGCATTCGCCGCTGTTTTTTCAGGCGTCCGCATTCCACCGCCGACGATGAGCGGAATATCAATCGCCCGACTCACCATCGAAATCATATTTTCAGACACTGGATTTTTAGCACCACTGCCAGCATCCATATAAATTGTCTTCAACCCCAACAACTCGCCTGCGAGGGCTGTACAGTAAGCAATTTCATCTTTATTAGCAGGAATCGGGTGCGTACCGCTCACGTACGAAGCGGTCGTCGGTGCACCACCATCTATAAGCATATAACCCGTTGAAATCACTTCCAATCTACTGCGTTTCAAATTGGGCGCAGACAAAACATGCTGCCCTATCAACAAATCGGCATTGCGCCCTGAAATCAAGGAGAGAAAAAGGATGGCATTCGCTCTATCATTTATTTGTTGTGGACTGCCTGGGAAAAGAATAGTGGGGATAGCAGAACTGGCTTCTTTAATGGCATCGAGACAATAATCCATCATATCATTGACGACGAGACTGCCGCCGACGAAAAAATAATCCACCTTAGCTCGTATAGCAAGATCAATGACTTTTTCCATATTGCCCAAGCGCATCTTGTCTGGGTCAATCAAAACGGCAAAACGCTTTTCGCCGCGTTGTTTGGCATCTAATAATGACTCATAAATCCGTTGCGTCATTCAGGTATTTTTTAGCGTCAAAGATAAAGTTTTTTATTATAGTAAAAAGAATCTTATTGAATGAGCACCTAATTTGAACTCTAATTAATTGATAATCAACAAGTTAGAAAGAACATTTTTTATTTTGAAAAATAAAATCAAAATACATTTCACCGTTTTTTCAATAATTGTGACATCTAAAAATGCCTTCATTTTATAAGAAAGTCGGTAAAACTTTTGCTTTACCGACTTTGTACCCCCTCAGTATTTTTTTCTAATAAACTCTTGTTATTGGCTATAAGATAATTCGTTTTAGTAATAACTGTTATCTTGTTTATCATATCAATAATTTCATTATCGACATCTTTGAATTTGATTACCTGATTTTGTAAGTTTAAATTATATTCTGTCCCTTCAAGGTAAGGGCTTATTCGCAAACAATAATTTGGTGAAATCGGAAAAAAAATAGATGCTTCGTGTTTAATAGTCAAAAAACTATTTATAGAATTCAAATCCAAAACATTCATATTGATATTAATTGAAAATCCAGGATTATCGTTAGTTAAAAACCTATTGTCAAGATTAGACTTTAATATAGTCCAATACTTGATCCCGACACTTTCATCAAATTTTTCAAGTAATTCTTGATTAATTATTGAATTCATGTGAATACTTTTTGAGTAAGTCTCTGCCATTAATTTAAAATCGTTATTGTAAATAGAATCACCGCCATATCCCATACGGTAAAGCGTGTTAGAGACCCAATAAATTTGTTTATTCAAAGAATCTCTTAAATTTTTATTCCTTAACTTATTAAAAAATAACCATGAAATCAAATCTCTTCTACATTCGATAGATAAATTACACTCTTTTTGAATTTCATTTATTATCTTTGGATACAAAGGTTCAACAAGATTGCTAAAAAAAAATTCGAACTCATATGGAGTACTTGAGTTCTCAATTGTGTAAAAATTTTCTGATTTAAATTTTGAATCGTTTATCCCGTTAGGTTCTATTTTTGATTCATAATCATTTTCCCAAAAGCAATATACTTTACTTTTGAACTTAAAATCGTTTTTATTGATTACAAATTGTTTTAAATAGGTTTTTGGTATATAATGTTGTTTTATAGGATTACTCATTTAATTAAAATTAGGTTTATTAACACAAGTTTGTTTTACTGTTTTAAACTATTAGATTTATTATATTACCATTTATCATCTTTGTTAGATTTATTCTTCATATATTCCTTTAAGGAGCTTATTAGACTGTTAGTTTTTGATTCAATTTGTTTTTTTATATCGGCATATACCTTATTACGCCAATTCTTGTTCCCTACTTCCTTTGGACATTCTTTATCTGTGGTGATTAAATCAAATGAAAATGCACCTTGCGAATTTAAAGAATTTCCTTCGTGAATAAAATTTGTAATATCATATTTATATTTCCCATCTTTAACACTTATTGTAATTGTATAACTTATCCAGCCTCTTGTTCCACTACTACCAACAAAAATAGTACTTTCATATTTCATGTTACCTTTTCCTATCAACTTTCCGTTTTCCCTGTCTTCAAATTGGATTACATCTTTTGAACTTTTGTAAGTTTCCGCAAACCATGTTCTTGCTTGAAGATACAAGTCTTTTGCTGTTCGAGTTGTATCAAGTTCTATAATTTCCATATATTTTACGGCTGTTGAATTTTGTCCAATAGCCATATTGCATGAAAGTAAAAAAGCTAAAATATTTAGTATTTTCATTGTTTATATTTAATTTAAAATTTATTTCCTATTTCTGTTTTTAAGTATTTAATTTTTACTAATTGACAACTAATCAATTTAGTGGTAAATTATTTGCTTTTGTTTATTTTTCTTCGGATTTTTTTGCTTGCATTGAACTTCTATATACGTGTCCTCCTCAACCTTTGGATTTCAAATACCCCGCTGCCGCGTCCAATTCTTCATAAAATTCAGTTCCATATTTTCTGATAATGGCTTCTTTTAAAAATTGGTAAACGGGCATTTGATACTCCGCACCCAACGAACATGCTGCCGAGCAAATATCCCAACGGTCATAATTCAAGGCTTCAAATCCAGCTATTTCATTTTTTGAAACTCGAATCGGATATAAATGACAAGAGATTGGTTTTCTGAAATCTACTTCTCCCGCCCGCCAAGCCTGCTCGATACCACATTGTGCTGTGCCGTTCACATCTTTGGTCATGAATGCACATGGTCCTTTATTCACAAGCGAAGTACCGTAAGTGCCATCCTCTGCGTCTCGAATATAGCACCCCTCAGTATCAATCACTCTTTGACCTTCTTCCGTCAAAAATGGACGCACTTTCGGATATATTTTATCCAATATTTTTAACTCCGCACGTTCTAATGGCGCACCTGAATCGCCTTCCCAACAACAAGCTCCTTTGCACTTTTGAAGATTACAAATAAATTGCTCTTGCACCAAATCTTCACTCACTAATTTATCTTGAACGATGATCATTTATTAAATTCTGTTTGAAAAAAAGTTGGCGAAGGTACAATCATTCATGTAAAATTTCAATTTATTTCAAAATAACCATGCGCTGTGTAGCCGAATGTGTCTCTGTTTTTAATTGATAAAAAATGATGCCCGATGTTTTTACTGAAGGGTCATCCAATACCAACGGCAATTCGTTATAACCCTTTGAAAATGAACGGTTTATAACTTTTAAAACTCGACCTGTCTCATCAAATATTCTCAACTGAACGTCGCTTTCAGAAGGCAATGTAAAACGAATCATGGTTTCAGTTGAAAATGGATTAGGAACATTCGGTAGCAACGCAAACTCATCAACTGCCTGAATACCTTTGTTAAAATGCAATTGAACATTCGATGGTTCACCAGAAGTATTATATGCTTCCGCCTTAGTCAAATCAGACGTCAAGAGCAAGGCATCACTCAGTTGAATATTTTGCTCAACTTGAATAGTTATTTTAAAAAATTTAGCCTGTTTTAAATTATTCAAATTTTGACCATTCCAACTCAGCGTTGCTAAACCGTTGTCATTAAAAATAGCATAGTTAGAAGTATTAAAATACTGCAAATCAATGCTTTGTATATTTAAAACTTTAACAATATTTTTATTAAAATTTAAAGTAAACTGAAAAGCGACCATATCAGCCGCATCCGCCATGACCTCCAAATCGTACGTTTTACCCGATTCAAGTTGTCTATCATCTATGCCCAATTTTAAGCCTGCTGTACGCACTTGTACCAGATTAGGCGCAAAATTTTGAGCCGAAGTATTCACATCCCCCGTTTTGACAGCTATAAAATCAGCATTTCGAATAGTATCCATGACATTGGTAAAAGTCATTGATTGGGGCAAATTAGGCGGTGGTGAGGACGGTGCAGACGGCAAAACGGTGGATTTAGGAATAAAACGCCACGCTGTATTGCCTGGAATGCTATTAATTTGTCGCAACACAAGTTTGCGCGTCAGCAACATATCCGTAGCGTCAATCGTGCCGTCCCTATCCACATCGCCAGCTATGAGTTTATAAGGTGTATTGAAAGGCACGATGTCCAAAGCATGTTGGCTCATCAAAGCGATGTCGTAAGTGGTGACGCCATTAATCCAATCAGTATCTCTGAAAGCAGTGACGGTAAAATTGCCCCCCCTCAGTAAGTTACTGAAATTATAGTCGCTGGTTTTCACCACCGTCGGCGAAGGCGAATTGCCGCCACGGAGCGTGACTTGGGCAGCAATCGCCTTACCCGTTTCAGTCCGAATATTGCCTATAATGGAAGGAAAAACTGGCGTAACAGGTGCGCAAGTCCGGTTTGGGTCGCTGACTTGGAAAGAAGTCGTTCGACTAACGGCATTGCCAGTGGAGTCTCGCGCCCAAATTTCAACATTTTGTTTGCCCGTATCCGCGCAAGCAAAAGTCAAAGTTGAAGTTGTCGGGAAGCCCGTTCCTGCCCCTATTTTGCGGATGGCAAATTGTATTTTATTGAGTGCCGAGCAATTGTCTGAAGCCGATGCGACGAGTTGTTGCGCCGTGACCGTTGCAGCGCCGCCAGTGAGATTGACGCTAAAAGTGGTTTTCACAGCTAATTTTGGGCGAGTTGTATCTCTAATAGTGACGATTGAGGTACAATTGGCTTTGTTACCAGCTTTGTCTTGCACATAGAGGATGACATTTTTATTGCCAATGTCGCTACAAAAAAAGCATGGGTGCTCTAAAATTAAGTACCATTCGTTACAATTATCAACTGAGCCGTTGTTAACTTGCAAAGGATTCAAGCCAGCTTGCCCAGTTGTATCCAAATAAATAGTCGTATTTCGACACTTCGCTATAGGAGGCGTAACATCAGGATTGCACTGAGCATGAAGAAAATTAGGTGACAAAAGGCTTAGGAAAAATACCGCCGAAACGGCTAAAGAAAGCGTGCAGCTTTTCAGAGTGTTTGCTCTAATCATGGGAGGCTGATTATCGGTGATTGGAATGAAGTCGTTGATTTTAATCGCAGACTATGTTTGTTCAATCAAAAATAAAATTAAATCTCGGATTGAACAAATATATTTTTTAGTTTAACTTTAAAAACTACTTTTGAGCATTCAAAAACAATAAAATAACTGTTAAATATGATACATTTTACATGCAAACCCTTCGCAGACTTGACAGTTTATGAGCTTTACGACATCATGGCTTTGCGACAAGAGATTTTCATAATTGAGCAAAATTGCCCTTATTTAGATGCCGATGGAAAAGATTTGAAAGGCTGGCATTTGATGGGAAGGCAAATTTCTGATGAAAATACTGAGGGGGTACTTGTTGTCTATACTCGCTTATTGCCCAAAGGCGTTTCATACGATAATTATGCATCTATCGGGCGGGTGGTGAGTTCAGCGAGTGTGCGCGGTACAGGGGCAGGTAAAATATTAATGCAACAAAGTATAGAGATGATGGAGAAACTATATCCTAACGACCCTGTGAAAATTGGTGCTCAGAGCTATCTTCTCAAATTTTATGAATCGCTCGGTTTTGAATCCACAGGCGAGGAATATTTAGAGGATGATATTCCGCATACTTCTATGATTTTAAAATAAAATATCCATTGTCAAATTATTTTGTACCAATCCGCCTGAATAACTGTTGGATTGTAGTCCAAAAGTAGTGATAAGAGTCAAAAAAATAGCTTTTTGAGTTTTAGTAACAGATTTGAAAATACCAATTTTAGTGCGTAATTCTTCTGAATAACGTTTATCAATTTCAAATTCATTGATTGAAAATTTCATTTCACATAAATTAATAACTTGGTCGCGGCGGTCAATAACGAGGTCAATTTGGGCTTTTTTTCCATCAATTTCACCAATCCATGCCGAAGAGCGAGTTTGTATGCCACTGATACCCAATGCTTGTTTGATTTGGTCGAGGTGCATCAAGCAAACTTGTTCAAAAGCATAGCCACTCCAAGCCCTTATTTCTGGATTGTCAAGTGAATTAAGCCAAAAATTTTTGTCTAAATCACTGCTATTTTTGATAAATTTTAAATAAAAAAGCGAATAAAAATCTGTTAGTTGATACAGAACATAACGGTTAGTTCTGCCAAAAGCAGGATATTTTTGAATGAAACTGCTTTCTTCAAGTTCTTTGAGAATTTTTGTTGCAGAACCACCATCCGCAATTTTAGCCAGTTTTAGCAATTCGGCTCGCTCCATTCCTTTGGTTTTAGTTGCCAAAGTTTCGATAATAGTAATATGTTTTCCTGCATTTTTGAACAACGAAACATACAAATTGTCAAACTCAATACGCAAAAGACCTTTTTTAGAAAAACAAAGGTCGTTGATATTTTGAGCAACACTTTTGCCTGTATCTACCGCTTTCAAATAGAAAGGTATGCCGCCCAAAGCCATATACAATTGAACAATTTGGTAGCGGTCATAAGTGGCATTTTTTTGCCGAAGAAAAGCCTCACATTCATTGAGTGTGAATGGATCAAGTCGAATACGGTGTGTGACCCGATTGTGTAACCCCCCTCGATTGTTGATAAGATTATTCACCATCCAAGAAGCTGCTGAACCGCAAACAATGAGAATAATATCTCGTCGGGCACTTGCCCAACTGTTCCAAAAATGCTCTAAGGCAGGGATAAAATCAGCTTTGGCTTCATCGAACCACGGCAATTCATCCAAAAACAGCACTTTTTGTGGCTCATCGCTATTTTCCAAAGCAGTTATCAATAGTTGAAACATAAAAAACCAGTTCTCTGGCATTTTTTTGTCTTCAACCCAGGGAAAAGTACGAACCAAACCCGCATAAAAATTTGTCAATTGTGCTTGTAAACCGATATTGGCAATACCCGTAATATAAAAAGTAAATTTGTCCTCGAAAACGTGGCGAATCAAATAAGTTTTCCCAACTCGACGACGACCATAAACGGCAACAAAAGCCGATTCGTCTGCTTTTTCTAAAGATTGTAAAATGGACAGTTCTTCTTTTCTACCAATCATTGCCTTATTTTTTTTAATGAAACAAGTGCAAGTTAAGCTGAAAATTGAATAACCGCTAATTTTTTGAAAAAAATTGGCGGTTAATACCGATTTTACTTACTTAACCGCTGAAATTATTAAAAAAATTGGCGGTTAATATAATTTAATTGAAAAGTATTTTACCCCCTCAGTAATTTCACCCATTTTACTTACTTGAACAGGTTAAATACTACTTACTCCTATTGGTTCTATTCCCATCTTCATATCGAATAATAAACGCATCCGTGAGCGAACGGTCTTTCACTTTTTTCAAAATGCGGACAGCTTCATTGTAATTTTCAAAACTGGCAAGCATCACTCGGGTAAAGGTTTTGCCATTGACTGTCGCTTTTTCTGTATCAAAATCGCCTAAATCATCTACGCGAGAAAGGCGTTTTCTATTGGTATTATCCAACATTTCATAAGCCAAAACTTGTACTTTGAAAGATACGCCATTTTGATTTTTAGGTTTAGTCGGCGTAGTTTTTACCTCTGTATTTTTACGAGTACCCCCCTCAGTATTTTCAGCTTTTTCAAGAGTATTTGAAGGGTTTTTAGCATTATCAGGCTTATTTTTAGGTGATTTGTTCTCATTAATGGCTACCGTTTCAGGTTTTTTATCTGCCTCTTTTACAGGCGGTTCAACTCTGGTAGAAGCTAAAACCATGTATCTCTCAAGATTAAAATTCTGTGAAATATTTTTTAAAGAATCTTTTGTATTAAAATCAAAAGCCGTTTGGCGAAACCCATCTTTATCAATTTCAAGGACATAGTTTTTTTGAGGCAATAGAGAAAAACTATAATTACCATCCACTGCCATCATCGAGCTTAAAAGGCGGAGCATTTCACCACCTCGGCGTTCGTACAAGGAAATTCGAGCATTTTCCAAGGTACTTTTGGTTTCTTTTTCAAAAATTTTACCCGCTACCGATAATTCTATCCGATTATTAATTTTGAATGAAAAAATATCGTCATCCCTTGATGATATTTTTTCCATACCGATGGTTCTATTTGAAACAAAAAAGCCGCCCGTCAATGATTTATTTTTAACAAAAAAGTAGTCATCAGCACCTGAATTGAAAGGTGCGCCGATATTTTCAGCCGCACTCCATTTATTATCCAAACCTTTTGATTTGAAAATATCCAAGCCCCCGAAACTCGACAAGCCATTCGATGAAAAATAGAGCGCATTTTCTTCCGAATCATAATAAGGTGTCGCTTCATCCCCCTCAGTATTGATGTTGCTGCCCATGTTTTGAGGCTCGGTGTAGCCTTCCCCCTTCACATCGCGCGTAGCATTCCAAATATCCATACCACCTTTTCCGCCTACTCGATTGGAGGCAAATAGCAAAATTTCCTTTCCATCTTTTGTGAAAACATAGGGCTGCGTGGTGATACCCCCCTCAGTATTGATGCGTTCTGGCAACTTCGCAGGAGACGACCAACCTTTGTCCGTCCGCTTGAGTACGTATATAGCGCATGTCCGTTTTTTCTCTTTTTTCACTTGCGTCATTTGGCAAGCTGTGCAATAAAACCGAGAGCCATCGCTTGAAAATACCCCATTTTCTATCGAAAAATTGCCTAAAAGCGGTAAACTCTGCACATCTTGAGCCAATGACCAATCATTGCTCAATTGCTGCGAGCGCAATAATTTGGAATTGCCATTTGTAATATTAGTGAAATATAAAATGTCGTCGCCAAAAGGCATCGGCGCTACATCGTCTTCAACTGAATTAATGGTGGCACTTAAATGCTCAAACTGTATTTTTTTAGATTCAACTGAATCCATTTGGCGAATCGCCGCTGTACAACCGTTGATATAATCCTCGATGCGCTCTTGCACATCATCACGGTCTTTGCCGTCGTAACCATTTAGATATAATAGAAATTCAGGAATGGCTTCGTCGAATTGACCGCTTTGTTGAAGAGAAATAGCGTAATTCAGCCGAGCCTTTGGAAAAAATTTATTATCTTTTATCGTTCCAAAAGATTCTGCTGCCTTTCTATATTCTCGAGCTTTCAAATATGACTGCGCCGCTTCATTCAGCCATTCCAATTTTTTCGGTTTTTGAGACCATGCTGCTTCATAATGCTGCGCCGCTGCACCAAATTTATATTCAGCCAATAACTGCTGGGCAAGTTTGACATGCTTTTTACTACTCAAATTATCTTGAGCGGATAAAGAGCAAACGCTTAGAAAAAAAAGGGCAATATATAAAGGCAAGCGCGACATATGATTGGGTATTTTTTTAAATGGTTATTCTGTTAAAACTCGTTCAATCACTTTGGCAAAATGCTCATGTTCAAGAGCCAACACATTTCGAGCAATATCTTGAGGCGAATCATCAAGCGAAACAGAGCATTTTGCTTGAAAAATAATGCTGCCTTCGTCGTAATGTTCGTCGCAATAGTGGATGGTAATGCCTGTTTCAGTTTCTCCAGCTGCCTTTACAGCTTCGTGGACATGGCTTCCAAACATTCCTTTTCCACCAAATTTGGGCAATAATGCAGGGTGAATATTGATAATTTTTTTATTAAAACGACTTATAATGTATTGCGGCACGAGAAGCAAAAATCCTGCCAAAACAATAAAAGAAATATTGTAATCTGATAAAGACTTTAAAATGTTTTCAGTTTCATAAAACGTTGATTTTGAAATCATTAGCGTATCAATACCATGTTCTTTGGCTATTTCTAAAACGCCTGCATCTTTTTTGTTGGAAATTACAAGAGCTACTTTAATTTTCACTGAAGAACCTTTTGGAGAAGGATTTTTTTCAAAATATTCGATTATTTTTCGAGCATTTGAGCCTGAGCCTGAGGCGAAAATGGCTATATTTTTAACAGTATTGGACATTATTTTTATTTCTAATTGGTAAAAATGAAAGACAAAAAAACGATTTTTTTCGAGAAATGAAGCCACGAATAAACGAATTTACGAATTTTACCCATCCTTATGTTGACGCACAGTGATTTTATTTCACAAACTAATTATCACTTTTTAATTAAAACTTTTCGTTTTAAATTCTGTTTTTAAGCTAACTTTAGCCCTTTATTTTTAATGCTAAAATAAAAATTAATATCTATAAAATATTGAAATTGAAAAGATTAGATTCCATTATGTCTCAAAATATAGCTCAAAACGGCACACCTAAGAAATCACCTTTAAAAGACCAATTCTCTGCGCTCAGAAATGTACCAGCCCTTTTTCGGCTGATTTGGCGAACCAATCGATGGCTCATGTTGGCGAATATTTCGTTGCGCCTTATGCGCTCGGTTGTGCCTTTGGTGACACTTTATATTGGTAAAGAAATCGTGGATGAAGTTGTCCGCCTCGTGCAAACCAAAAATGCTATCGACCTCAGTAGTCTAAAAACAATTTTTACTGAGGGGGAGCATTTGTGGACATTAGTGGCTTTGGAGTTGACAGTAGTTGCCTTGTCAGAGATAGTCGGGCGAGGTATTTCTTTAACAGAAAGTCTCTTAGGTGACCTGTTTGCCAATCAATCGAGTGTCGAAATTATACGCCATGCAGCTACGCTCGATTTGTATCAATTTGAAGATCCTCAATTTTATGATAAACTCGAACGCGCCCGCCGCCAAACCACAGGGCGAACGATATTGATGACTCAAGTTTTTGAGCAATGTCAAGATATTATTTCTATTTTCTTCTTGGGAGCGGGCTTGATTTTCTTTAATCCCTGGCTGATTTTGATTTTAATTATTGCCGTTTTGCCTTCCCTTTTTGGAGAAATTTACTTCAATCAGCGCGTGTATTCCCTCACTTTAGGTTGGACTCCACAGCGTCGAGAGTTGGATTATTTGCGCTTTATCGGTGCAAGTGATGAGACAGCGAAAGAAGTCAAAACCTTTGGATTAGCAGAGTTTTTAGTGGAGCGATTTAAAAACATTTCAAATAAATATTATGAAGAAAACAAGAAAATTGCTATAAAAAGGGCAGTAGTCGGCATGTTTTTAAATATTTTAGGCACTATTTCTTATTACGGTGCTTATGTTTTTATCATTGTTCAAACCATAGGGCATGTTATTTCTCTGGGCACAATGACTTTCCTCGCAGGCTCATTCGAGCGCATGAGGGGCATGTTGCAGAGCATTATGTTGCGGTTTAGTCGCATTGCTGAATCGGCTTTGTATTTACAAGATTATTTTGATTTTTTAAACATCAAACCCATGATGCGTGAGAGCGGCGGCTTGCCTGTTCCAAAGGAAATTAAAGAGGGTTTTGTATTTGAAAATGTCAGTTTTCAATACATGAATTCTGAAAAATATGCTGTCAAAGATTTGAGTTTTCATTTAAAAGCAGGTGAAAAATTAGCTTTAGTCGGTGAAAATGGGGCTGGTAAAACGACTATTGTCAAACTTTTAGCCCGATTATACGAACCTACTGAGGGGGTCATCAAACTCGACGGCATACCCCTCAGTGAATACGACCCGCAGCAATTGCGCGAAATGGTGAGCATTATTTTTCAAGATTTTATTCGTTTTCAAATGATTGCTTCTGAAAATATTGCCATCGGTAAAATAGATAAGCGTACTGAACAACCTCGCATCGAAACCGCTGCTCAAAAAAGCTTGGCGGATACGGTCGTAGAGAATTTACCCGCTAAATATGAGCAGATGTTGGGAAAACGGTTTGGCAATGGCGTGGACTTATCAGGTGGTCAATGGCAAAAGATTGCCCTCGCACGAGCCTACATGCGCGATGCACAACTGCTCATACTCGACGAACCCACAGCTGCATTAGACGCTCGCGCTGAGCACGATGTTTTTCTTCGATTTGCTGAATTGACAAAAGGTAAAACAGCGGTTCTGATATCGCATCGTTTCTCAACTGTGCGGATGGCGGATAGGATTTTATTCCTCGAAAATGGTCAAAAATTGGAATTGGGCACTCATGCAGAACTCATTGAGAAAGGCGGAAAATATGCTGAATTGTTTAATTTACAAGCAAAAGGCTACATTTAATTTTGCAAAAGCGGCAAATATGATGTAAATTGGGAATTACTACATCTTTGGAATACATTTTGACTTTTTATTATTTTAATATTGAATCATTTTTCATTTTTTTTATAAAACTTAAATAATAATGAGACAACTCAACACCAAACTCCCATTACTCATCTTCTTTGTAACACTTTTATTCGTTTCATCTTGTAGAAAAGATGAACAAATCTTCGTTAGCAAACCTACTGAATATTATGGTGGTCAAGTCGCCAATGATTGGAGCAATATGTTTCGCACTTTGACAAAAAAGACTGGAGGTTATACCCCGCCAGTTGCCGCTCGGGCATTCGGATACGCAGGTGTGACGCTTTACGAAACGGTTGTGCCAGGTATGCCGCAATATCAATCGTTAGCCACTCAGCTCACTCAAATGCCTGCTATTGCTGCGCCAGATTTATCGCAGGAATACAATTGGTCGATTGCTGCCAATGCTGCCATGTCTTATTTGGCACTCAATCTTTATCCCACAGCACCAGCCGATCAACTAACAGCCATAATCAAATTGGAAACTGAAAGTTTAGATAGACTCAAAGTAGGCGTCGGTCAAGACATCATTAATCGCTCGAAAGATTGGGGTTTGACCGTTGCCAAAGCCATTTTTGAATGGTCGAAAACGGATGGTGGACATGAGGGGTACAGTAAAAATTTCCCTGCTACCTATACGCCGCCTACGGGCAATGGCATGTGGGTCTCTACATTTCCATCATTTCAAAAGGCGATGCAGCCTTTTTGGGGCAATAATCGGACGTTTATACCTCAATGCGCTCAAAATACACAGCCCGAAGCACCGGCTCCTTTTTCTGAAGATGTGAACTCTACTTTTATGATGCAAGCGCAAGAGACTTATTCAGTTGGCATAAATGCGACGCCCGAACAAAAGCTCATTGCCAAATATTGGAGCGATGATCCAGGAGAGCCAGGCACACCTCCAGGTCATTTGGTATCAATAGCGACTCAGGTATTTCAAAAAGAAAATTACAATTTGGCGAAAGTGGCTGAGGCTTATGCCAAGGTGGGTATTGGCGTTTCCGATGCTTTTGTCTCTTGTTGGAAATGCAAATATCAGCATAATTATGTCCGCCCGATTTCATACATTCGGACAAAAATAGATGCCAATTGGGTGTCGTTGCTCACTACGCCGCCGTTTCCAGAATATACATCAGGTCACTCCGTAGCGAGTGGCGCAACTTCCAAAATATTGACTGATTTGTTTGGCTCTCCCTACGAATTTACGGACAAAACGCATGAAAAGCGCACCGACATTGACGGCTCGCCGCGTATCTTCCGTTCATTCAATGATATGGCAGCCGAAGCCGCTATCTCTCGCCTATATGGTGGCATCCACTTCCGCGAAGCTATTGCGAAAGGCGTTGACCAAGGCGTTCGTGTAGGAGCAGAAGTTGGTAAGTTGAAATTTAAAAAATAAAATTTTCTTAAAATATGGGAAAATACTGAGGGGGTGTCTGTCTTTGATAGATGCCCCACAGTGTTTTATGGGTAACTCGAAAACGCAAATACTGAGGGGTGTCAATTTAGGCAATTTATGAAACGAATGTACATATCTTTAAATCCTAAATATTCAACAATCAATTGATTTTGAATCTCAACATTTGAATTAGAATCTATTTCATCAAGTAAAACCTGTAATCTTAAAAGAATGTCTCGAAATGAATTTGAATATTCTGGGTTTTTCTTGAAAATTTCTGATTTAATAAACTCCCATTCTTTGTCTGAGTTAAAATTTATTTCTATCATTAAAATCTGATTTGAAAGTTAAGTTTAATAAAAGAACCTTCTGTTTCTTCAACTTCTGATGCACTTAAAATTCTACCATAATCACAACGATTTGGTTTGCTATCTGGTAAGTCAATTTTTGTATGATTCAACAAATAATCTTGGAAATCATTCCAATTGTAAATATGATAGCACAAAAGTTCACCATCTATTTTGACGGCAATAAACCCACCTCTTGCATTAAAAGCACCTGCCCAAAGTGTACCCGCTTTCATTCCTAAACCAACATCAACTAAAAGTCTCTTTATTTTATTGGTATAAGAATTAGGATTTAAAGTTACGTTGAAATTACATGGGTTGGTTTGATTCAAAAATTCAGTAAGTTCTGCAAGTTTGCTTACGCCATCTAAATATTTATGTAAAATTAGGTGCGATAAAATTTCGGGTAATCTACTATCAATTAATTCAAGATTTGTTTTAAAAACCTCACTATTCATTTTTTTGAAATGCCATACATATCCGTTATTTCTTAGCCATTTAATTCTATCTCCATACGTTTCAAATTCATTGATTTCTTTGACTTGTGGCTCTTCCAAGTGAGGAATGTAAATCAGATTCGTTGCTTTACTGGCATTAAAAAGTATGGCATTCCCTCCCAACAACGATTTAATACTAAAATCTAAATCGTTTTTATCTTTAGTTTCAAAATTATAGGGAATTTTATCTTTGAAATCTTTTGAAATTGTACGTAATTTAGTAGCGTCTAAAAAATGGAGATTTTCAATGTTTTCCATGTGCATAATTTTTTTCTTAAAATAAAACTATTTTTCAAACCGATTTGCAAAATGCCAATCAAGAAAATTTGGGTCAGGGGAATAACGGTCAGGCATAATAATTTTTTGATTGTCAAATCTGATAAATAAGTTTTGAATCTCTTTTTCATTCTTCTTTTTTAAAATATCTTTTGACAATTTTACTTTGAAATCAGTAGTAATTGTCATTAATCCTTGGTCAAATGCTCTATCGTGAATAGAATTCAAGCATAACCCATTACGAGGATTTAATCTCTCCTCAATATTTTTAGACCAAGGGATTATATGGCTTGCTACTAAAAGTGTTGGAATATCAATATTCGTAATACAACACTTATTGTTGTAAGACGCTAAAATTCGTTGTCTAAAATCACATTGATTAACTCGGACTTTTACAAGACGTTCTTTTTCTAAACCTTCAGTATTCTTGTACTGAATATCAGTCTTAAAGAACTTTTGAACAGAATTAGAGGTTTTATTTTCCAATATTTTAAGACTATCATCAGTTAGTTTTCCCCAATTATTTAAGTATTCATACCAGAGATTAGTCGCAAGTTCACCAGGTGGGCGTTTCCCTTTTTTACCATCATCTTGTCTTTCTTTATCTAAAGCTGTAAAATTCATGAGCATAAATGCAACAGCGGCAGATGATTTACCAATAATGGGGGCTAATTCTTTGATTTGCTCATTAGAACTTCCGCTTATTTTGTTGTAAGGAATTTTCCAATAAAGATTGAGCGCAAGTATTAATTGTTTTTCTGTCCAGAGGTCTTTTCTTGCCATTATTAAATTTCAATTATTTTTTGTTTTAATAATGGACAAAGCTATCAAAAACCAATCACAAACAAAACTAATTGAGCCTTATTAACTCTTTTTTTAACAAATTGTATCAAAATTAATTTTCAATAAATTATTAAAAAATACTGATGGGGTGTCTGTCTTTAATAGATACCCCCTCAGTATTTTAAAAAAAAACTTTACTTTTGCCATCCAAAATTCAAGATGAGAGAAAATGTCTATTTGTAGAGAATCTTTAAGAGGGCGTTTTCGTTAATGAAAGAAAAAATTTAAACCGTAAAATATTCAATTTCAATTTTTTATGATAAAAATAACTTTTCCCGACGGTAATGTTCGAGAGTATGCACAAGGCACTTCGAGCATGGATATAGCCAAATCCATCAGCATGGGCTTGGCTCAAAAGGTTTTGGTGGTAAAAGTAAATGGTGAAATATGGGATGCCACTCGCCCTATTAACGACGACGCCACATTGCAGTTGCTTACATGGGACGATACTGAGGGGAAGTCAACTTTTTGGCATTCGTCGGCGCATTTGATGGCGGAGGCTTTGGAGGCTTTGTATCCAGGCATCAAATTCGGTATCGGTCCAGCTTTGGAGCAGGGTTTTTATTACGATGTGGATTTGGGTGATAAATCATTTTCGACAACTGATTTTCAGAAAGTTGAAGAGAAAATGCTTGAATTGGCACGTAAAAAGAGCGAATATGTGCGTCGCGAAGTCTCAAAAGCAGATGCCCTCGATTTTTTCGTGGATAAAGGCGATGAGTATAAAATTGAATTGTTGCAGGAATTGCAAGACGGCAGTATCACTTTTTATCATCAAGGCAATTTCACCGATTTGTGCAGAGGTCCGCATATCCCAAGCACTGAGGTCATAAAAGCGGTGAAATTGACAAAGGTGTCAGGTGCTTATTGGCGTGGCGACGATAAACGCCAGCAAATGACTCGTATATATGGTGTCACTTTTCCGAAGCAACAAGATTTGAAAGACTATTTGACTTTCATTGAAGAAGCTCTAAAACGTGACCATCGTAAATTAGGGACTGAATTAGAGCTTTTCATGTTTTCTGAAAAAGTAGGTGCAGGTTTGCCGATTTGGTTGCCACGTGGTACGGCTTTGCGCACTCGTTTGGAGGATTTTTTGAAAAAAGAACAACTCAAGCGCGGTTATCAGCCCGTCATCACGCCGCATATTGGTAAAAAAGAATTGTATGTAACTTCTGGTCACTGGGAAAAATATGGTGAGGATTCGTTTCAATCCATCAAAACACCCCGCATTGATGAGGAGTTTTTATTGAAACCCATGAATTGTCCACATCACTGTGAGATTTTTGGACATAAACCACGCTCTTACAAGGAGTTGCCTGTGCGAATTGCTGAGTTTGGAACTGTTTATCGCTACGAACAAACAGGTGAATTGCATGGTTTGACGCGCGTGAGAGGTTTTACTCAAGACGATGCGCATCTTTTCTGTACTCAAGAGCAAGTGAAAGATGAATTTCTGGGTGTTTTGGATTTGACGATGCATGTGATTAAAAAAATGGGCTTTGATCATTTCACGGCTCAAATTTCATTGCGCCATCAAACAGACCGTGAAAAATATATCGGCAGCGATGAAAATTGGGAAAAAGCTGAAAATGCTATCATCGAAGCCACAAAGGAAGTGGGTTTGCCAACGGTTATAGCTTATGGCGAAGCAGCCTTTTACGGACCTAAATTGGATTTTATGGTGCGCGATGCTTTGGGTCGCTCATGGCAGTTGGGTACTATTCAAGTGGATTATAATTTGCCTGAGCGTTTCAAATTGGAATATATTGGTGCGGACAATCAAACACATCGTCCTGTCATGATTCACCGTGCGCCGTTCGGCTCAATGGAGCGTTTCATTGCGGTTTTGACGGAGCATTGCGCGGGTAAATTTCCATTGTGGCTCACGCCTGACCAGATTGCTATTTTGCCGATTTCAGAGCGTTTTAGCGAATATGCCAACAGCGTTTTAAATCAATTAGCGGAGCATGATATTCGTGGTTTTGTGGATGAACGGGCTGAAACCATCGGTCGTAAAATTCGCGATACGGAATTAAAGCGCGTGCCGTTTATGATTATTATTGGTGAAAAAGAAGTAGAAGAGGGTCGCATTTCAATTCGTCGTCAAGGCGAGGGACAAGGACAAGGAGATAAAGGCTCGATGTCAGTTGATGAATTTGTGGCTTTGTTTAAGACGCTTCTTTAATTTTATTTTAACACAAAATGCTTTAAATTAAAATAGCGTAAAGTATTGATTATCAATATTTTACGCTATTTTTTTCGTAAACTAAAACCGATATTCATGCCCATGCTTTTTCAGCCATTTTTCTTTTTTATCATAATCAGGCATGGCATCGCTAACGAGTTTCCAAAATCTATCTGAATGGTTTAATTCAACCAAATGCGCTAATTCGTGGATGATGACATAGTCCTGAACATCATCGGGCGCGAACAATAATCGGCTGCTAAAATTCAAATTGCCCGACGAAGAGCAGCTACCCCAATTGGAATGATTGTATTTAAAATTAATACTCTTTATATTTTTCTTAAAATATAGATGATTAAATTCTAAAACCCTTCTTGAAAATGCAGGTGCACAATCCTGTGAAATAATACGGCTCAAAAGAGTGGGAATTGCTTTTTGACGCCCCCCCTCAGTATCAGCCCTTGAAAGACGCAAATAAATGGCTCCATTTTTACCCAATTTGCCTGAATGAGATTGCTTGTCTTCTAAGTCAATATGAACAAAATAAGTCTTTTGACCGACTTGCAATGCATCGCCATTTTTATATGATTTCTGAGCAAAACGGCTCAATAATTCAGGTTTTTTTTCAATTTGCTTAGTTACAGCCTCTTTTAATTGCGCAACAGCGGCAGCTTCATCTTGTGGACTTAATAAAATAGAAGTTCTTAAAATGAGCTTATCTTTTGCAAAGCTCACACGGACATTGCGCCTATGCTCACGATGCACCTCTACAGGTACGTCTTGCCCGCTGATGGTCCACGAGGTTATTTCAGTCGGTACCGATTTTTTACCCCCCTCAGTATTATTCCCTTTTTTAGAGCTATTGGGCTTTTCCTTGGGTTTCGGCGAAGGCTTTTGAGGCGGGTTTTTATCGCTAAAAAGATTATTTAAGAAATTGGAAATCAATGTTTTATGAATTTAATGTAAGGCGGAACTGGAGTTCCGCGCTACGTTATAACAGTATTTTCAATGAAATAAATTGACATAATATGCCAATTGCAAAGCCAATATAAAGCTCTTTGGGGGTGTGAGCATTCAATAAAAGCCTTGAAGTGCCGACCAAGCCAGCGACAATGAGGCTCAAAATCAAAACAAAATTAATGCTTATTTCAGATGTGCCGACAAAGGGTAAATCCAAAGTAAAAGAGCCATAACTGTAGAGCCACATCATGATTAAAACCATCCCAACTAAACCGCCCATTCCGACAGCGTGCAAACTCACTTTGAAGAAAATATTGATAATAAAACAAGCAAAAAGCCCAATTGTTGTACCTAAAACGGCGATGAGAAAAGCTGTGGGGATGTTAGAATCCGCCATCACTGAACGCAAAACCCATAGATAAAAAATGCCTGTAGCAATGAATGGACCCGTGCGATCTTGCTTATCGCGCATTTGAATACTGCTGATTAATTTCAAACGCCACATCATAAAAATGGCAAAAGAGGGAATCAAAAACGATGTAAAAAAGACAGTGATAACGAATTTCAAGCTTTCTTTATCGCTCAGATTGTTCACGCCAAAGAGATAAGGATTGACCAATAGCAACAAAACGAGCATGTAGGTCAATACGAGCAAAGGGTGAAAAATAACCGATATGATTTGAGCAGCGTAGCGCATTTAGTCAATGATGAATGATGAAATGAAAAAAAGGTTTACGAAACTTGTGGTGCGACATAAAGTTATGTACTACTATACGGACATAAAGTTGAAACCGCCTTAACTTAGTTCATTGAAATAACTGTAAAATTTAGAACAATGGG
>JAYTUY010000112.1:0-6175 GCA_043744275.1 Saprospiraceae bacterium | reverse complement strand
TTTACTAAACCCTATCCGAAAACCCTATCCGAAACCCTATCCGAAAAACCAACATTCGTAAATAAAAAAATGAGAAAACTGCATGAGTAAAATCTATTTTTTAAATCAAAAAACAGTTATTAACACTCAGAATCATGCAGAACGAAACAACAGCACAAACGTCTACCCATGACACCTATCATCCAGAGCTACGCCACCCTTTGCGAGAGGCTTTAGAAATAGTGGCTGAGATAGCGGAATCTTTTGATTGGGAATTGGACAACACCCCCTCAGTATTGGAGGGTATTTTAAAAGACATTCAAAGCCAACACCAGACTTGTGTTGATTTTGAGCGAGAATTTGTATCCATAGCTTTGAGCATTGCTACAGGCGTTGGTAAAACTCGCTTAATGGGTGCTATCATGACGCATTTGTTTTTGACAGGCAAGAGCCGCAACTTTTTTGTATTAGCGCCCAACTTGACCATTTATGAAAAGCTGATACAAGATTTTGGCAATCCAGCCTTTCTGAAATATGCTTTTAAAGGCATCGCAGAATTGACTAAAACACCGCCCGTGGTGATAACGGGGGATAATTATGCTCAAGCATCAGGTTTATTTGCTGAAAAAGAAATGCGCATCAATATTTTCAACATTTCAAAATTTAATAAAGACAGTGGAGAGAGTACAGGCAAAAAAACGGGCTTGCCTCGCATAAAACGTATTTCAGAATATTTAGGACAATCGTATTGGAAGTATTTAATCGGCTTAAATGATTTGGTCATTTTGATGGACGAGGCACATCGCTACCATGCCGATAAAAGCAAAAAAGTCATCAATGAACTACAGCCCCGATTTGGAATAGAATTGACAGCCACACCCTTTGTGCCTAAAAATGGCAATGCGGTGGCAGATAAAGAAACCGATAAAGGCAATCTATTTAAAAATATTGTCTATGAATATTCCTTAGCCGCAGCCCTTGCCGAAGGGAAATACATCAAAGAACCCGCTATTGCTACCCGTGAAAATTTTTCAAAAGAAGGCAAATCAGAAGAGGAAATTGAGCGCATCAAGTTAGAGGATGCTATCAGTGTGCATGAAAAGACAAAGTTAGAATTGCAACGTTATGCAGGTGAATCGAATCGTAAAGAGGTAAAGCCTTTCATTTTAGTGGTTTGTAAAGACACGACTCATGCCCGGGATGTGTATGATTATGTAACAAGCAAGCAATTTTACAGTGGGGCTTATGCACAAAAAGCGTTGCAAATAGACAGCACCACCCGCACAACAGAGGAAATAGAGAAGCAATTTGTTAGCCTTGAAAGTCTGGATAATCCTATTGAAATAGTGATACACGTCAATATGCTAAAAGAAGGTTGGGACGTATCGAACCTTTTTACCATCGTACCGTTGAGAGCTGCTCGGGCATTGACATTGATTGAGCAAACCATTGGTAGAGGTCTGCGTTTGCCTTATGGCGAACGAGTTGGAGATAAATATGTGGATACATTGACAATAGTATCACATGAGCATTTTGACCAAGTAATTGCCGCCTCCAAAGAGGGTAGTTCAATTTTCAAACAAATGCGATTTATCAATATCGAAACGGGATCAGAAGGAGATAAAATGACATTGGCGGTTATTCCCGATAGAGTGAGTCAGCATCAGCAACAGAAACAAGAGCAAATAGATACGATGCAAGATGTTGTTGGAAAACAAAATGCTCAAACTGTTTTAGATGCTGAACGGGCTGTTATCAACATATTGCCTATGGTGGCAGAATCTATGCCCAATATATATGGCATACAAGATATGACAAAACCAGAAGTTCGAAAAGTGGCTTTAGAAATGATAGCCAAAGATTTGGCTAATCGCCCTGGAAACCTGTTTTCTTCTCAACAAAATGCAGAAATAATAGCCAATGCTGCTAAAGTTTATGATGAGATAGTAAAAGACTATGCACAGAATATTATAGAAATACCCCGTTTATCCCTACAACCTGAACCACCAGTCGCTATTTTTGAAGATTTTGATTTGGATACAACAGGACAAAATGGGATAGAAACAAAATTTGAATTTCATATAGGCAATGAACAAATCATAAGGGAAAGTCTGGTTGATAATCAAAGAGATTTTATGGGATTATTGAGGGGGGCAAATGAAAGAAAATTGGAGACTCCTGAGCAGAAAATTGTGGCACGATTACTTGATTTTCCTGAAATAGAATATGATAAACTCAGTACCTTATTATTCAAATTAGCCCGTCAAGCGACATCATCAATCAAAACAACTCTTCGGATGGATGAAACATTAGAAAGAGTGGTATTTGAAAATATGCGTGAAATAGCCAAGCGTATTTATAAGCAGATGAAAAAACATTTTAAACTTCAACAATCAGGATTCCAAGTATCATCCATTCGACCCTTTAGTAAAATTGAAAAACACAACATTACTATCCCTATGAGTGCGGGGCGATTGGATTATAAAAATGACACTTTCCGCAAAGGAGATATTGGGCGATTGGTATTTATGGGCTTCAAAAAATCAGCTCATCCAGAATATAAATTTCATTCAAAATCGGAATTAGATTTTTCAAGAGTTTTAGAACGAGACCCCTCAGTAGAAAAGTGGTTGCGCCCTGCTTCGCAGCAATTTAGTATTTATTGGGGTTCAGAATCTCGAAAATATGAACCTGATTTTGTAGTCGAAACCTATGAAGCCATATACTTAATAGAAGTGAAAGCATCCAATGAAGTTGAAGATCATGATGTAAAGTTAAAAGCAAAATCTGCAAAAGTGTATTGTGATGCTGTGTCAGAATACTCTAAAAAGTACAATAAAAAAGTGTGGCATTATCTCATAATTCCTCATGACCAAATACAGGCGAATTCGACATTTAGCTTTTTTGTTGGTATTGGGGTTTAGTGGGGTAGTTGGTTTTAAACGGTTTTTATTTTTTTAAAAAAATAAAAAACCGTTTACTAAACCCAACTATCCCACTAAACCCACTAAACGAAAACAAACATACCAATAAATCTATCATTAACAAAAATTGGCATACGTTTGGCAGTAAAATGTAATAAGACAAAACAATAGACACGGTGGACATTATTTAACCATAATTCATTCATCCAAAAAAAACTGTCAACAACATGACTTCTTCTCACACAGCGGATATTCATATGTTCCGCAACCTTATCGAGTATCTCGAACAAGAACAATCTGTTATCAATTCATCGCCTACGCTCAAAGAAGACTACGAGGATTTTGCGGCTCAATTGAGTGTGCTGGATCTTAAAGTGACTCAATTAAGTGAGTCTGACGATTCTGCTTCGGAAAGTAAATCGGTGTTGAAACTCAGTATCGCCGATAAAACGGTGCAAATGTTCGGGTTCTTCCGCCGCCATGCTATCAAAACCAATAATGAGGAATTGAAAAAACTGAGCGATACGGCTGCTACGAGTATCAAAAAAATGTCCGACCTTGATTTTATCGAGTTTTGTAAGAAAATGGATACGGTTATGAGAGAGAATGCGGCTATCTTGACGGCTTATGCAGTCTCTGATGTAGAACAAACAGCCTTATTGGCAGAGTTGAATGCGTTTAGATCCATCAAACCACAAGTCAAACTCAATCAATCGAAGCGCACCACTGTCAATGAGGATATTGCCAACTGCGTTAAAAATATCAATTCATTATTGACCAATTTATTGGATGTCAGTGCTCTCACAGTGAATGCCACCTATCCCGATTTTGTGCGCCAATACGATATGAATCGCAAACGTCGTGAGCCTTCCAAAAAAGTGACTCAGGTGTTATTCACCGTGCAGAATGCTACAAACGAAGCACCACTCAAGGGAGTAAAAATTGCGATACAGGAGATGAAATCTAAAGGAGTGACGGACATCAATGGGCAACTGTTGATGAGATCAGGAAAATATAAATACATCACTGTGACTGTCTCCCTCGAAGGTATGGAAAATCAAGAGTTTATCATCAAGGATATTATGCGCGGCAGTACGGTGGCTTATACAGTCAAAATGAGAGTTGAAGAAATGGTTCCAGTATTGAATTAAAGAATTTTTTGAGTAAAAATGTTTTAAATGTTTAAAAGGGTATTCGTACAAGCGATACCCTTTTTTGATTGAATGACTTGAATCAGGATTTATAGGATTTGTAAGGATTTAATTGGATTTTACTGAGGGGGTGCTATCAAGAATTTGTCAATCGTTTTCACATCTGCATCCCAAAAAAGCGAAGGACGTAATTCCATGAATCTTTTTATTTAAAATTAATACCAATCTACTTAAAATCAAATGGACATATTGTGATAAATTTGAAGCAACGGCAAGCTCAAGGGAATAGATAAAAGTGATAATTTGCCTGTGGTTATCGTTTGACCTTTTATCCAGCGACCTTGTTTGTTTTTATAAAAATGTTCTAATTTTTGTTCGTATTGACTGACTAAAACGTACTCTTTAAGGCTTTCAATTTTTTTATACGATTCAAATTTATCGCCTCTGTCAAATTTTTCTGTACCATCAGACAATACTTCAAAAAGAATAGTAGGATTGAGCAAGACGTCTTTTCGGTCATCGTCATATTGGGTTTGTCCTTCAATAAAAACAACATCTGGATAGAAGTAATCCTTGTAATTTAAGAAGCTAATGACTTTCATATCACTTTGAAAAACCTGTAAGGGTTCTTCATTTTGCCAAATAAAGAATTTTATCAATGCCAATATATTACTTGCAATGCTGTTATGCGCTTCTGATGCTCCAGCCATAAAGATTAAAGTTTGGTTAAATAATTCATATTTCCCCCCAGATTCGCGAGTCGTTTCACGCTCGTGTTTCAGATACGCTTCGGGTGTCATTTTAAGACCATTTAAGGCATTAGGCGCAGTAATATCAGTTGCTGTTGTCATTTATATTGCATTTAGATTTCAAAGATAGGACAAAATCCTTAACTTTCAAACAAGAACATATCATTTCAAAACTGATGAAACGCTTGCGATACAAACTCTAAAACCTCGGGCAAAGCCTGCCGCCAATAAGTCCAAGTATGTCCACCGTTGCGAATGCGAAATTCATGAGGGATTTCTTTTTTACGCATGGCTATGTGTACGAGCGAATTGCCTTCAAATAAAAAATCATCATCGCCACAATCAATGTACCAACGAACCGCTTTTTTGAGACTATCTGGCACATTATTGACGAGTTCAGGTACACTTTGACGCTTGTAAAATGCTTCAATTTGTCCGTCGGTGGCAGTAGAGTCAGCTCTTCGCACGTTGGTTTTGGCGACATCCATTGTCAATGGACCCGTCCCTGCACTGAGGGGGCAAGCGGATGAAAACAATTCGGGATGGTGCAAGGCATAAGTGAAGCTCCCATCGCCACCCATCGACAGCCCTGCTATGGCTCTAAAGCGTTTATCGGTTTTGATTCTGTATTTCTTTTCAACAAAAGGCATCAATTCTTTGAAGAAAAAATCCTCATACAGCCATGTGCCTGTTGCATTATTGGAATAGCCACGCCGTGTGGTATTGGCATCGGGCATGACGATAATCATGGGTGTTGCCTTGCCTTCCGCAATGGCTTTGTCTGTAATATTCATGACTTCGCCAAATTGAACCCAACCCGTTTGGTCATCCCCTCCGCCATGCAATAAATAAAGCACAGGATAGCTTCTTGTCGAAGACTCGTAGTCGGGCGGCAAATAAATAGCATATTTGCGCTCCATATTAAGTATTTTGCTGGGCAGCGAAAGATTGTCGGACACTTTGCTTTGTGCAGAAAGTCCGATTTGAATGCTCATTAAGATGGCTAAAAGTGGTAAGTTTTTCATTTTATAAATTATTTAAATTGAAATAGAAATATTTACTACCGTACATTTTTATTTTGAACCACGAATTAACGAATTTTACGAATTAACTAATCGTAGATTGCCCGTAAATTGGTAAAATTAAGCTAATCTGCACGCAATCTACGATTAGTTAATTCGTAAAATTCGTCAATTCGTGGCTATTTATTCGCAAAATAATAAAGTTATTTAAAAGTGTACGGTAATGAAAAAAAAATATGGATTTGGCATCTTAAGTAGGTTGCCTTAAATAATCGTCACTTTCAATTATTTTATAAAATGTTGATAATCAGCAAAGTAAACCTTCGAGGTTTCTAAAACCTCGAAGGTTT
>JAYTUY010000111.1:0-23713 GCA_043744275.1 Saprospiraceae bacterium | reverse complement strand
TACTCGGTCGCAAAGCGATCGCCGCTCGTCCCGAATTGCTTCAACATGATATCACCGATCGAGTCGTATTAGTGACTGGGGGCGGTGGTTCGATCGGTTCCGAACTCTGTCGTCAAATCGCCAAGCAGCAGCCTAAACTGCTAATTATTTACGAGTTGCATGAGTTTGCTCTGTATCAAATGGATATGGAACTAGGTGAAGAATATCCTTACCTGAAAAAATTTGCTTGTTTGGGTTCTGTGACTGATGCTCGCGCTTTAAATAAAGTGCTCAGAAAATATCGGGTAGAAACTATCTATCACGCGGCTGCTTACAAGCATGTACCAATTGTCGAAGCTAATCCCATTTCGGGAATGAACAACAATATCGGTGGTACACTCACGGCAGCTCAATGTGCGATCGAGTGTGGGGTTGATAAATTCGTGTTGATCTCCACTGATAAAGCAGTTCGCCCTACCAATATTATGGGTGCTACCAAGCGTGTGGCTGAATTGGTACTGCAAGGATTGGCCGATTTATCCAGTCACAATACTTGCTTTACTATGGTACGCTTTGGGAATGTGCTTGGTAGTAGCGGTTCGGTAGTCCCCCGCTTCCGCGAACAAATCACTTCGGGGAAGTCAATTACTTTGACTCATACAGATATCACCCGCTATTTCATGACTATTCCTGAAGCTGCTACCCTAGTAATTCAAGCTGGTGCAATGGCTAAAGGTGGTGAGGTGTTTGTACTCGATATGGGCGAACCTGTTAAAATCTACGATCTGGCAGCGCAAATGATTCGCTTACATGGCTTAGAACCTCACAAAGATGTCAAAATTGAAGTGACTGGTTTACGTCCTGGTGAGAAAATCTATGAGGAGCTACTAATCGATTGTGATGCGGCGGTACCAACTGGACATCCTAAGATTTTCTGTGCGCGTGAGGCTAAATTAGCCTGGAACGATCTCGCACCTCAGCTTACTAATTTACTAGAAGCAGCGGCTAATTGTGAAGTCAATGAATGTGTATCGGTACTCCACAATCTCGTTCCTGAATATCAACCAATGGGTAAATACGCCAAGGTGGCGGAGGTATTAGCAACGGTATAAATTTGGCTTCGATTCGATCGACAATCGACTATCAGTGGGAGTAATTATCAATTACTCCCACTTTTTATTTTAACCCACATGCCGCACTTCCCAAAGGTCTAGATGGTGCGTTACCCTCACGGGATAACACACCCTACGAAATCTACGGCTATTGCTATTTCCTATTTACTACTTCCTTCCCACCTTCGGAAATAGACTACTCTTCACTTTTCACTTTTCACTTTTCACTTTTCACTCTTCACTTTTCACTCTTCACTTTTCACTCTTCACTTTTCACTCTTCACTTTTCACTCTTCACTCTCAACGGTAATCCAGCATCTTTTTATAAGTTTGAGCCATCACTTCAGGTTCAGCCCCATTTTTATACATTTTAAAGAGTTTCATATTGGCTCTTTGCACTTGTAGCCAACTGTTGGTTTTGTATTTTCGAGCAGATACGACGGCATATTTAGGAATGATTTTAAACTTGAAACGCTCGCGCGCTCTTTTAATAAAATCATACTCTTCCATGATGACAAATTTTTCATCAAAACCTCCTAATTCGTTGAAAACAGCTTTCTCAATAAATAAAGTTTCATCGCCACCTCGACAATACAACGGCTCAAAACGATTGAAAAAAGCATTTATTTTCAAGAGTAAATCATCAGAATCAAAGCGAAAACGATAGCAGCCCATCGGATAGCCATCATCTATAAATCGTTGAATATCAGTCATATACGTAGCAGGCGGGTAGCAATCGGCGTGTACAAAATAGATGACATCACCAATGGCGTGCTTGGCACCGAAATTCATTTGCACAGCCCTGCCGCGTTTAGGCGATTTCAAAACCTTCGCACCAGCATCCCGAGCCACCCCCTCAGTATTATCGTAACTATCAGCGTCCACGACAATGATTTCGACCAAAGAAAGATTGCCATTTTTTTTAAGATATTGAATCAGCGCACCGACATTTTCGGCTTCATTTAAGGTAGGGATAATAATGCTTATTTTAGATAGTTTCATACAATTGTAGAAGATTTGGTAAGATAAAAATATAGTTAAAGTCAGTACAAGTCATTTTTAAATCATAGTTTTGACAAAAGGTTGAAAAATCGTAACTATTTCTGAAATTTGCCATTCTATATTTTCATCTACGACATTTAATTGTAGTTGGATTTAAATTTAAAACAGTGAAATTTTTTAAAATTAAATATTTAAGATGATTTTTAATTCCCGTAAAATACAAATCGTCACTTTTACAGCCACCTTGTATATTTTAATGGCGTTTGGTTGGTGGTGGTTGCTGCTTTTTCTTAAAAACAAAGAAAACATTGACGATAAATTTGAGATTGTAAAGCTACAAATGAAAGCGGATAATACATATATTGATGAAGAACAATTTAAAGCTACCCCTCAGTATTTGATGCTGGTACAGAAATATGAGCGTCAAAAAAAGATGATTTGGGGAGAAGGGAGTATTATTTTTCTAAGTTTATTGGGTGGAGTTTGGTTTATCAATTGGAGTTTTAAAAAAGAAGTCGCCTTGTCTAATCAGCGGCGAAATTTTTTATTGTCTATCACGCATGAATTAAAATCCCCGATTGCTTCTATTCAACTCGTTTTACAGACCTTCCAAAAGCGGAAATTGGATGAAAAACAAGCAGACATGTTGCTCACTTCGGCTAATAAAGAAGCCGAAAGACTCAACGAATTGGTGAATAATCTCCTTCTTTCCGCTAAACTTGAAACGGCTTATGAACCATTTATTGAAGAAATAAATGTTACAAATCTGTTGGATGATATTCTTTCAAAAATGCAAATCCGATTTCCGAAAGCAGTGTTTCACTTAGATAAAAATGAAGTGCCTATACTGAGAGGTGATAAACAAGGCTTAATTTCTGTGTTCACTAATCTTTTTGAAAATGCTGTAAAATATTCAGCAAATACGCCGTTTATCAATATCAAATATCGTTATGACCATAATAATTTCATTTTCGATATTTCAGACAATGGTTTGGGCGTTACACCTTCGGAAAAGAAAAAAGTGTTTGAAAAATTTTATCGTGTTGGAAATGAAGAGACGCGCAAAACAAAAGGTACAGGTTTGGGTTTATATATTGTGGCTCAAATTATAAAAGCCCATAAAGGCACTATTCAATTATTAGATAATCAACCAAAGGGTTCAACGTTCCATATTATTTTACCAAACCCCTAAATATGGGTAATGGGTAATGGGTAATGAGTAATGAGTAATGAGTAATGAGTAATGAGTAATGGGTAATGAGTAATGGGTAATGGGTAATGGGTAATGAGTAATGGGTTGATAATCAATTAATTATAAAAATATTTTTCAATAATTTTAGTTTAAAAAGTAAATAGATTTTATTCACAATAATTAGGAATGCGCAATTACCCATTACTAATTACCTATTACCCATAAAATAAATATATGAGAATCTTATTAGTCGAAGACGAAGAAAATATCAGTAATGTTGTCAAATTGAACCTTGAAATGGAAGGCTACGAGGTCGTTGAAACCGCCAATGGAAAAGCCGCCGTGCATATTTTTCAAGAGCAACATTTTGATTTGCTCATACTTGATGTCATGCTGCCCGAAATGAATGGTTTCGAAATATGCGAACAAGTCCGCCTCAGTAATACCACCGTGCCGATTATTTTCCTCACAGCGAAAGACACACCTCAAGACCGTGTGTCAGGGCTTAAAAAAGGGGCTGACGATTACCTCACAAAGCCTTTTAACTTAGAGGAATTGTTGTTGCGGGTTCAAAATCTACTCAAACGCAGCAATAAACAAGCAGCAGAAGAGTCCGAAATTTTCAAATTTGGTAACAGTGAAGTGAATTTTTCAACATTTGAAGCCAAAGGCAATCAAGGCGATTTCACGATGACAAAAAAAGAAGCGATGTTGTTGAAATTGCTGGTAGAACGGAAAAATGAAGTGGTGTCTCGCAATCAAATATTGCAATTCGTCTGGGGGTACGACGTGTTTCCGTCCACGCGAACGATTGATAATTTTATCCTCAGTTTTAGAAAATATTTTGAAGAAGATCCGCACAATCCGAAGTTTTTCCAATCCATTAGAGGTGTCGGATATAAGTTTGTTATTTGATGAGTGATGAGTTATGAGTTATGAGTTATGAGTTATGAGTGATAACTACTTGATTATCAACAACTTATGACTCATATCTTATAACTCATAACAAATCTTAAAAAAGCAAAGCTACATTGCCCAAATAGACTTGCCAGACGACGGTCAAAAAGCCTAAAATGAAATATAAATATCTTCTGCAAATCAATTTAATGAGTGGTCGATTTGTTTTAATGCCAACAGATTCAAACAGGTAAGAATAGAAAGTAGCATCTTCGCTATCAGTGAGTTCATGCTTAGAATTCAATAAGCATTTATCGAAAACTAAAAATTGCAATAAAATAATGGCATAAGCTGTAAGCATCAAATACCAAGAGAAAAGGAAGGGACCGACCCAAGCCAATGAAGTAATAAAAACATGAAACCAAAACATAAAATTATGCTTCGATTCTAATCTTTCAATTTTATTTTCCATGCTAAAGCGAAGTTGATTTATTTTAAATAGTTTGATTGATGCGTAAAATTATTCATTATTCTTAAAACTAAGGCTATTATCAAATTAAAATTGTAAAAAAAAGTAAGTTTTACCTACAAAATACTGAGGGGGTGCTTTCAAAACGAAAAGCACCCCCTCAGTATTTTATGGCTAAAACTTACTTTTGATTTTTCAAAATGAGTCCACGATACAATTTATTCAAAGATAATGGGCAATTGTGCAAAGCGTATAAAATAGCGACAGCTTCATCACCATCATAATCTCTCAAAAGCCAAGTTGAATCTTCTTGTTTAGTCGAAACCGAGACGTGTTTTCTATCTTGATGAATGAGAACGTACTCTTTAAAACTTGGAATAGTTCGATACATTTCAAATTTAAGCGTTTTATCATAGCTTTTTGTTGATTTTGATAAAACTTCTACAATTATTAAAGGGTTCACAATTGTATCTTCTCTATCTTCAAAATATTGTGGTCCTTCGCAAACTACTAACGCGTCAGAATAGACAACTCTATTAAAAGCATCAATCCGAATTTTGGTATCGCTTCCATTGACAAAATAATTTAAATCCCCAGTATTCACAAAATTGTTGAATTGGGTAATTGTCCTTCCTGCTAAATTATCATGGTTAAATGTTCCTCCTGCCATTGGTATTACGATGCCGTCGTGAAATTCATGCTTCGTCAAAGCTTTTTCTTCTGCTCGAAAATATGCTTCAAGAGTAACACGGCGGGGCTGTGTAGCCTTTTTTTTAGGTTGTGGTGCAATTATGGTTTCAGTCATTTTAAATTTATTTTTACAAAAATACACTTTTTTGAAACAGAATTATACTTAATTTTTTGAAAGAATTAGAAAAATTGGCTAAATACTGAGGGGGTATGATACCTTTGCAAAAATTTTAATTGATGGATAAAACGTTTTTAATTGGTGCAACGAAAAGACCACACGGGCTGAAAGGCGAGCTAAAACTCTACGTGGAGGAGAAATATGTGGAGGATTTGATGAATGCTGAGATTCTGATGATTGATATAAAAGGTCGCCCTACCCCATTTTTTATTGAAGATATTCGGTTTGGGAACAATATCATCGCTAAATTTGAAGATGTTAACACGCCTGAAGCGGCAATGTCTATTGCTAATAAAGAAATATCGTTGCGTGAGAGCGATTTAATACCCGATGATGAGCGTGAAATAGAGATAGAAACCATGCCTTATGAGCATTGCATAGGTTATACGATTGTGAATGAGGGCGAAACGGTGGGCGTTATTGATAACATTGTCGAGTATCCGCAGCAAGAGATGGCTATTTTAAATTATAAAAATAAAGAAGTATTAGTGCCTCTAAATCAACACTTTATCAAAAAAGTGGACGATAAAAATAAAGTAATTGAAATGGTGCTGCCCGAAGGATTGTTGGATTTGTAAGATTTATTGAATAATGTAGGCAAATTACATCAAAAGGTTTAATTTTGCAACCGCAATCGAAAAGGTCTCGTAGTTCAACGGATAGAATGGCGGTTTCCGAAGCCTCAGATACAGGTTCGATTCCTGTCGAGACCACCGTTTTTTTTTATTTTTTTTTATTTTTTTTTTATTCAGTATGCGTAAAGGTCTGATTATCAGAAATTTACGCATTTTTTTAGGTCTCGTAGTTCAACGGATAGAATAGAAGTTTCCTAAACTTTAGATACAGGTTCGATTCCTGTCGAGACCACACCTGATTTATATTTTTTCATTAGTAAATTTAGCCAATGTGTTTTAAAGCAACGCTTCAAGTTCCTCCTGTTAAAAAAGAAAACCCCTATAAATCATTGATAATCAAGGATTTGAATATACGTTTTTATAAAAATATCGACGACATCGCTGAATTTAAACACCTGCCAAGTTCTGAGAAAATTATAACTGAACACAATATTTTCCTATCACCTGGTTTTCAACGTGTTTTAAAACAAGCTCCGCCTTTCGGTTATCAATTCTGCTATCTCACTTTTCATAAAAATGAACAGCTTGTCGGCTTTGCCGCTTGCCAAATTAAAAATTTTAAAGCCTCAGAAAGTTTAAATTTTGATAGTCAACAAAATTATATTTTATTGGCAGTCAGAAAGTGGTTGGCAAGGCGTGTTCATTTTCAAACGCTCATAGTCGGCAATTTACTTTTGACTGGTGAAAATTCATATTGGTTTGATAATCAATTGATTACAGATTTAGATAAAAACGAATTTCTTTCAAACGGCATTCAGCTTGCTAAGAAAATATTGTCTGAGGAAAACATTTTTATCAAATCTATTTTCATAAAAGACTTTTTTGAACCTCAAAAATCGCTAATTACTGAGGGGTATAATGAGTTTCAAGTAGAGCCGAATTTTATCATGCCCATCAATTCTAATTGGCATTCTTTTGAGCATTATTTAGAAGCCCTTTCCTCAAAATATAGAGTCAGAGCCAAGCGAGCTTTTAAGAAATTGCAAGGCATAGAAAAAAAGGAGTTTAATGAAGAGCGAATCATAGCTAACAAGTTGAAAATCAATGCATTGTATCGAAACATTGCTGATAAATCCAGCTTCAATTTAGTGGATTTGAATGAAGATTATTTCATAGAATTGAAGCGACAATTGGGTGATAAATTTCGCTTTTTTGGCTATTATACTGAGGGGTCTGAACTCGTCGGTTTTTTTACAACTATTCAAAATGGACAAGTCTTAGAAGCTCATTTTTTAGGCTACGACGAATCTCTCAATCACAGCCATCAAATATACCTCAATTTTTTATTCGACATCATTAAAAACGGCATTGAAAATAAGTCAAAAAGTATTGTTTTTGCTCGAACCGCTCATGAAATTAAGAGTTCTGTGGGTGCAGAAGCGCATGATATGTATTTGTACATGAAACATGAAAACCCCATTATCAACCGTCTCCTACCCTACTTTTTGAAAATATTGAGCCCTCGTGAAGATTGGCAGCCCCGTCAACCTTTTAAGGAAAATTAATTAATTAGGAATTAGAAATTAGGAATTGATTGATATGCTTAAATACTGAGGGGGTTTCCATTTTCAAATAAGCCGAGCCGCTTTGAAATTAGAACTTTCTCAAAACTGCCCGGCTGTTGGATAATTGATTGTGGTTTCAAATGTTGAGCTACTGTTTATTTTAGTAGTTCTTTTAAATACGCTATATTATACATCTTCGCCTTTCAAATCATCAAACAAATATCGTTCTTCTCTATTTAAAACGGCTAAGCGTGTTAATTCGGATAAATAATTTTGTTCTTTTTGGGAAAGAATATCAGCAAGTTTCGGTGAACCAATGCCCAAAATCTCATTTATTATTTCATCAATAAGGTCTAATAAATCATTTAGCCAAGCAGGTGGTTTGAAAACATAATGGAAAAGCCATTTGATAATTTTTTTAATCATGTGAATCAAACCAGCTAACCCAATTTTTGTAACACTTGATTTAGGATGTGAGCAAAGATCCTTTATTTGATTTGTTAATTCTAAGCCCGAAGTTGATTTTAACAGGTCTTCACCTCTCCGAGCCGTTTCCTTAGACATTTTTTGAGCATTTTCAATAAGCATTGATGCCAGTGTTGAAAACTGGTTTTTTAGTGCCATTGAATAACCGTTGATAATAGCTTTAGCATCTTCATCTTCCATCGATTGAAGTATGCCATCAATAATGTCATTAGGTATTTGCTTGAGATTTTCAGCAAATTGAATAATCAGTGATTTACTTTCTTCTAATGCACTCATTTTAAATGATTTTTGAAGTTAATTCTTACTCTATTTAGGCTTTTCAGATGCCGCCTTTGTTTTGTAATCGGTTTTTCAGGTGCTATACAGTTATGATATTGGCAGTTTATAAATCAAAATACTGAGGGGGTGCTTCGCGCTCACTTTGAGCGCGAAGCTTTGAAATATTATTACCTTTGCTTTTGGAGATCACCCTCGTTGACTTTGATTTTCAGACCCGTCTCTTTAGCTATTAGAGCCAATCGTTCTGCTCCAATTTTTCCATCATCAGTTTTTAGAAAGGCATTATATTCTGCCTGAATTTTTTGAGCAACAGTTATATCTCCTCTTTTTGCATTGGCATATTTTAATTTGGTGCTTGAAATAAATCTTGCCAATTTATCGGAAACTACTGGAATTTTTCTGCCCTTTGTAATGACATAAGCAATGCCATATTCGACTGATATATAGTCAGTCTGAACATTGAATGCTATCAGTGCATCGGTACAATTTGGGTCTGCAGGAGATGATGGGCACCATCCATCGCAAGACCCTGTACCTACATAGCAGTTATTATTGCCTGGTCCCATGCATATCATCACTGTTGAAAAGCCATTGATTTGTGAAAAAATGACAAATGCTAATGTGATTACATTGATTGAAATTCGGTTTTTGAAATTTTTCATAATTAATATTTTAATCTTTATTGCCTACTCTATTCAGTTTTCGGCTTCCCTGTTTATTTAATAGAACTTGATAAATCCATCGTTACAATTAGAGTAACCGTTTTTGTAATGTCGTCTTCTGAGATGTAAGACCCTTGACAAGTAATTTCAAGTGTTTTTCCAACTCTTGTATCCAAAATCTTATAGGTTTGATTTTTTGCGAAGAATTTAAATGCTTTATTGTTATGCTTACCTTTGTATCGAGGTAGTAATTCTGAAGCAAAATCAAGGTTTATTTCTGTATCACTTGGTTGAATCTTACGATTGACAAAATCATCTATAAGATTTTTAGTTAATTTACCTTTCACTAAATTGACTTTAATCTCAACTTGATTTCCATTTTCAGAAACTTTGACTTGTCCTTCACCTTGATTTTCATCTAATTGTGTAACAGCATTTCGACCTCTGTCAAAACATAAGAATCCTGAATTACAACAGCCTACAGGGTACATATAACTCAACCCTAAATGTGGCCTTGCCATAATAGTAGGATTCGGTTTAGTGTCGCTCAACGTTTTAGCTGTTTGAGCATATATTGGTGATATAATTCCAATACAAAGAATAATTAAGATCGATTTCATTGTTTATAATTTTTAATTGTTAGAAAAGAAAATGTGTTAAAATAAATACTTGTTTTTAAAGAAAATCCTTTGAAAAGGGGTGAAATACTGAGGGGGTGCTTACTTCCAAGCCCAAGCTCGAAGCAGGGAAATAACCTCAATTCTTTATATTACTTCGAGATAGATTGATAGGGTTTTTTATATTACCCCGAGATGTGTTAATACAAGTGCGAATCGTATTCCCAGTAACAGTAATAGTCGCTTCAATGTCATCCCATTTTTCTGTTATAACGGCTGGTGTAGCCATTCTATCACCACTGGTACATGCTATCCCGATGACTACGGTATGCATTTTAATGCTGCTTTTTATGCCATTTTCTCTGATGCCATATTCAAGATAGTAATCTGTGCCTGCTTCTAAGTTTTTAAATTCAACGATGCCATTGTTATCCGTAACACCCGTCGCAATTGTAGCACCGCGAGGTTTGCGACCTAATTTTACATCCACACCTGGAATAGGGTCACTCGGTGTAATATTATTTTCAATTGTCATAGAAGTAAGCATGACGAAACTGAACAAATACATAATAGTTTTCATTACTAAAGATTTTAATAGTTAAAAAATGATTTTTATAAATAATTCAAATAAATGGGATTATAAAATATTGCAAAACATTGATTATCAATAAGTTATCAATCTTAATTCCGATTTCCTAATTCCAATTTCCTAATTCCTAATTCCAATTTCCTAATTAAAAAGTTTTTCCATAACTCAAAGTAATCACTTGACTGAATTGCGGCTTAAAAGGAGTTTGACCCAAAGTGCCTCGGACGATGGCGCGGTGCGATAAATACAAATCTTTGAAGACTCGAATTTTTGTAATAAAAAAGCCATTGACAGTGCCATTTTTTAAAATGCTCTCGGCATAATTTGAGGAAACATCTATTCGGTATTGCAGCACAACCCATTGATTGAAATCTCTATCGTACCATATATTTAATTCAGCCCCTTTCTTTTCAATCATATTTTTCACGATATGCGTGCTGTCCGCATTGTATTGTTTATTGTATAAGCCTTGATCAGCAATCTTTTGGTCGATAGTGCCATAAAATCGGTAAGTAAATGGTGCAAATGAAATTCTTAAATGGTCAGTCGGTTGGTATTTGATACCTGGCGAAAAAATGGCATCATAAGGATTCATAAATTTTTGAACGGGGTATTTATTTTCTTTCGTTGTGTCTTTGAATAAACCGCCATCAAAAACGGTGAAGACTGAAGTGTTCACTTTTGAAATCACATTGAAATTCCATTTGTTTTTTCTACTGAAACCAACAGACCAGTCATGCAGCGAAAGCAATGCATCAGAAGATTTGACAACTTGCGCGTTTTTGTTGCCCGCTTTATACAATGAAAATTGCCAATGGACTTCATTTGTCATTTGTACTCTCTTTTTGTTGTAGTTGAGGTTTATATCAACTGTATTGGTGGTCGAAAAACCATCTTGAGCGGTTTCCTCCATTTGGTTTTTATTGGAACTAAAAGCGATGTTGATGCCTAAATTGACACCTATTGTCCATACGCGGGGGATGGAATCTTTTTCGTTTGTTGTAATAATAGGTTCAGTTATCGGTGCTTCGGCGGGTTTAGTTTGAGCCATTTCAAGATTTTTTTGAGCGAATAAACCATTGCTTAATATCAATGAAAAGCAGAAGAATGAAAGTTTGTATATCTGTTGCATTTGATTAAAAATTTAATGAGTTTGTAAATGATGTTCAAATTTTGTCTCTATACTCATTAGTGTTGCTTCTGGAAATTGGTTATCACTTTGAGAGAAGTTTTTTTAATTTTTCTTTTATTTCAAATTCTCTGAAAATAATTACCTTTAAACTGATAACGATTTGTTAATAATTACATTAAGTATGTATGCTGGACAACTATAAGGATAAACTTACATTGCTAACCGCCATCAAAAACAGTGAAAATGCTGCTTTTGAGCATTTGTATAGAGCATACTATATAATGGTTGCTAATTATGTCAAAAAGAATCAAGGCAATGAGGACGATGCGCGAGATATTTTTCAGGAAGTGGTGTTTATTTTTTATAAAAAACTGAGGGGTGACCCCAATTTTGAATTGACGGTAGAAATCGGCACTTATTTATATGCCATTGCCCAAAATTTATGGCTTACCAATCTAAGGAAAAAGAACAGCGTGACTATTATGGATGATGAGTCTTCAATATCGGATTCGATAGAAGATGTGGATGCTATGGAAGAGCATTTAGAAATGGAAAGAAAGCACAATCATATAGCCAATGCCTTGAAATCACTGAAGGAGGAATGCAGAAATATTATAGAAGCCGCATTTTATAAAAAACTATCAGGCTCTGAAATTGCTCAATTATTGGGCTATACTGAGAGTTTTGTCAAAGTGAAGAAGTTTAGATGTCTTGAGGAACTGCGTAAAAAAGTGAAAAGCTAAAAATGAAAAGTGAAAAGTCCTGCACCAGAGGTGCAACATATCGGTAGAAAAATTGAATTGGTAATCCAATGATTAAAATTGAAAATAAATATGGAACATAATTTTGACAATATAGAACGCATCATAGATTATTTGAACGGGAATATGGCACCCCCTCAGTATTCAGCCTTCGAAACCTTGATTTCTAAAGATGCGGCATTGGCTACTCAAGTGGAAGAAATGCGCGTGCTGATGGGTGGCATCGAAAAATATGGCGATGACAAGGTGAAGTTGCAGATTCAATCAGTGGATAAAAGTTTAGAAACAGCCAATTTTTTTGAGCAAGATACTTTGTCTATTCAATCTATTCAGCCCACCCCACTGTCTTTCATAAAGACCCATACTTTTCGTTGGCTCATGGCGGCTTCTGCTATCGGGATTGCTTTGATGACTTGGTTTATTTATCAACCTCAAAAGCCTAAAGAAATTATAGTCAATACGCCCAGTACGATTGAAAAACCCACTGAGCCAACCGATCCTCAGGTGATTGATACATTGCCTTCTATCAAAGAGAAACCAAAAGACAATGCCTCGGATTTGGCAGTTGTTGATGATTCAAAATATGCTGATTTATTGGCTTCTGTTTATCAAACACCGAGTTTTGCTAAGATGAGAAGTGATAATAATACTGTTGCAGATTTGGTTTATTTGGATTCAGTTACGACTTTAATGCAAAAGAAAGAGTTTAAAAAAGCTCAAAACCTCTTCAAAAATCATCGTTTTTCTACTGATTATCAAAGTTATGCCTTGACATTGCAAGGGCATATTTCTATGCAACTCAAGCAGTATAAACAAGCTGAATCTTTATTTAAACAGAGCATCGCATCAGGCGAACTGCCTTATTCAGAAGACAATGAATATTATTTGCTCTTGACTTATTTGGCAGATTATAAGCGTCAATCTAAGGCGTTTGATGTGTTGAGTCAGAAGATATTGGCGGATAAGGAACATTCTCAGTATGAAAAGGTGGTGAGGTTAGTGGGTAAAATGGGGAAATAGTGAAGTACCCCCTCAGTAATTTTGATAGTTTCCCCCCCAACCCCCAAGGGGGAGCCGTTTGGAAGTACTTGATGATTTGTTCTTTTATATTATTTTTGATTTCAAAATAAATGTGAAAATCGATTTCGTTCAATTTATTCCAAACGGCTCCCCCTTGGGGGTTGGGGGGAAAACTATGGGGGGAAAACGCCCATAAAATACTACCTCAACGGCATCATATTCCCAATCCCAATAAAAGCACTCCAATAAAGCGGATTGGCAAATTCACCTTTGTTTTGTTTCAGATAAGCCCGTTTAGCAGATTGCAAAGCCTCATCTTTTGGCATTTCTTTCTTCAAGTTTTGATAGAAATAGGTCATTAATTCCTTTGTTTTTTCATCATTCACATTCCAAAGAGTGGTCACTATGCTTTGAGCACCTGATTGAACGAAAGATTTCGCAATGCTGATAATACCTTCGCCTGCCTGCATTTCACCCGCTCCCGACTCGCAAGCACTGAGCACGACGAGTTCAAGATTATTCAAATTCATTTGAGAAATATCACGGGCGTAGAGTCGATATTGAGCATACAAAGGCGAGAGAGCCAAATAAGAAAACTTCCCTTTTTCTTTATTGGCTTTGCCATGAGTTGCAAAATGGAGGACTTTATAATTTGCTAACAGTTTAGTAATGTCTTCTAAAGATGCCTCCTTTCCCACAAGCGTTTTGCCGTTCAATATTTTCGCCGCTTTGTATATTTCTTCGCCGCTGTATGGCAATGTGTTCAAGCCCTCTCTATTGATAGTTGCTAATAATTTTAATGAATCCATATATTCTGTGGATTGGTCATAAAAGGGTGCAATTCCCAAAAACGGTTCTTTTTGTAGGGAATTATTGGGCGTTTTAAGCATTTCATTCAATATCGTGGCTGATGGTACATAGCTGATGGTTTGATGCAGCAAAACATAATCATGCTGTTGATACCGATCGCTTCGGGTGCAAGGGCTTGCCAATAAGGCTTCAAAAGGTAAGGCATTTAATATGCCATCGGGTGCAATGATGAGGCGTTTTTTAATGAGTTTTTCAATGGGCAAAATGAGTTTTTGATAGAGATAATAGGCTGACTCACAGTATTCTTTTGAATTGGTCAAATAATCTTTTCCAAGTGCGTTTGTAGAAATGCTCTTATGAAATTGCTGAATATTTTTTGAAAATGTGGAATCAATTTTTTCATATTTCAATGTCAAACCATCTTTATTGACAATGGAAAAATAAATATCAGTATCGGACAATTGATACTCTAAAAGCGTTTGGTCAATATTTAGATTGGATTGAATCGAGGGCAGTATATTTTTAGGCACTGCCACTGTTGAATTGTAATAATCTTTGCAATATGCTATTATATCTGTTTTAATTTTCTCATAACCTTTTTTCTCTTCAAACAATAATTGCCTATTGACTGAGGGGTTCACATTTTCATTGAGCAATTTCTCATATTTCTGAATATTTTCTAAGGCAATTTTCTCTATAGCCAATAGTACTGGCGGTATTTTCCCTATATCTTCTTTCCGATTCTCTTGAAATGTTTGATAAGTCAATAAACTTTTGGCAAATTCTGATTGATCAAAAGCATGAGACAAATACTTTTGATTTTTGGTAATTTGAAAGCATTGATAATCCAAATCAATAGTCATTTTTTGATAAATCAAAGCATTTTGGTAGTAAGATTCTTTGTTTAAAGATTCATCAAATCGTTCAAGATTAAAGACAAAAAACCGTTTGATTTCATCAAAAACTTTCAATGCTTTTTCAAGATATTCGACATTGCCTGTATCATCATATTGAAGTTGATATAGCTTGGCTTTGCCTAATAAAAAACCATCAAAATCTTGAAGGTCATTTATCTCAGTGAAGTTGACCCCCTCAGTATAATTCTTAATTTTTAAGACTTTTTCAAAATAAGTGTTGGCTTTTTCATAATTTTTATTGAAAACATTGATTCGTGCCAATGAATATAGAGCATAAGTAAATTCAGGCTCTACATTTACAGCTTTTTCATAATAAAAAATAGCCTTAGGATAATCCTTTTTAACATAGTATGAAAGCCCCATAGAATTCCAAATCCAAACGAGATATTTATGATCAGGAGCATATATTTTCAAATATTCATCCAATGCTTTTTGATTATAAAATAAAGAATGATCGCCATCAAAGAGATTTGCATAAGCTTCACCGAGAAATGTATAGGTGTCGGCTAATTTTTCAATGGGTTCTTTCTTTTCAAATTCATAAATTTCAATGGCTTGTTTATAATAAGGAATGGCTTTTTCATAGGCATCCATATTGGCATAAGCGAAACCGATTGACCGATACAAATCAGCCAATTTAAATGAATGTTGACCTTCTATGTCGGCTAATATACTGAGGGCTTGTTTTAAATAAAATTCACCTTTATCAAAATTACCAAGCGCGTTATGACTCAAGCCTAATCGTCTATATATATCGCTCAAAGTAGAGCTTTTTTTACCCAATTGAGCTTCCCATTCTTTCAAATTTGCTTCTATATATTGCGTCAACCCGACATAATTAGCGAATGCTTTTATATTTATTAGGTAGTTGATGATAGATTTAAATTGCTTCTCAATATCATTTGGATAAAGCTCTTTGGATAAATCAATCGCTTTTTTACTGGCAGGATAGGCTAAATCTTGATTCGGTAAATTGACGCTGTAAAAAGTAGAAACTGTCATATTCAGCTTGAGTTGCTCCTCTTTATCTAATTGAATTTCAAGGAAATTCAACCGTATTTGATTCAATAAATCTCTCGCTTCATTGACTTTTTTATGCTTGATTAAGGTATCGACACGGCTGATTTGGGTTTGAAATTCTGCATTCTTTTGAGAGTAAACGTAAGATTGGCAAGTTAAAATAATGAGTAAAATGGTGTAGTTTATCACGGTCTTCATGATTGTCAAATTTTAATGGTGAGTTATTAAACAATCGGTTTTCAACTAAATTACAAGATTAAAAATAAGCATTTTTTATCACATTAGCCAGTTTAAATAAAAATATTATAAAGATTGTGTTGCCACTTTTTCAATAATTATCACTCGCTCCGCCACCGCCAAAATCACCACCGCCGAATATGGGTTTATCATCAGCCGTTGGTGTTTGATGACCGAAAGATTGAGCTATTATGAGGGCTTCGCTGTTAGCAAATAGGGATTTATTGTTGTCATCTTGCTCGTATGTGTAGGCAGTTTTGTTTTTATTGAGGTATCGAATTGAAAAATAAGCGATGGCTAACAGCACTGCCCCACCTAAAATTGCCGCCACTTCAAGGGATAAAACATGGAAATAATTGCGGTAAGACAGTATCGAAGCCGCCACGCAGACCAAGCCAATATTGAGCATCCATCTATCCTTTCGCATCAAACCCGAATAAATATAAGCCAATGGCACAGCGAAAGTAAAAATCCAAAACAACCAAGCCATCGCCACCGTTTCGATGCCGAAATAGGCTAATCCTGCTTGCTGCAAAATGTAATAATTGCCGCTTGCATAAAACGCTATTAAAGCCACCGCTTCTAAAATATCAAAATTGCCCGACCAATGGCGTAAGTCATATTTCTCCTTATTTTTTATTGTCCAAAAATAGGCGATTGCTGAATAAATCATGCCTATAAATGGTAAAATATACACCGCTACTGAGGGGGCAAGTCGTTGAAAAAAGAGTATAATAATTAAGCCCAGACAGCAGAAAGTCATGGCTGTCAAAAGCCTCTCAATATATCGAATAGTAGCAAAAAGTAGGAAAGGAAAAGCCAAGCATAAAAGCGGTAATAAGTCTTCAAATTTGAACACCATATAAGCCAAACCACCTATAATAAACCACAAACCAGCGTATAAAAAAACATCGTCCAAACCGCTTTGATAATGCTTTTTGACGATATTTTCAAGGGCAATGTAGCATAAAATGCCCAAAAACAAGCAAATTACAGCAAATCCATTGGGTGAATCTAAGCCAAATAATAGAGCTATAAATGCCGCAACAGCTCCTATCAAAATGCTGCCGAAAATGAACAAACCGATGCGAATAAACACGTTGGGTGAGTAAAAATTCTCTGGATATTTCTCTTCAATGGACTTGGATACCCCCTCAGTAAGTAGCCCTTTTTTGAGCCATTCTTTCGCTTTTTCTTTTATTTTCAAAGCATCCAACCAAGCACTATTATAAGCTATCATCTTTATATTTCAGGTTTAGATTCTACTTTTACTTCTTTTTTAAATTTAATCAAATACATAATGATTAATGGGCAAGTGACGATGAAATATAGTGAAGGAAAGGTGAGGTAATTTATATTGAAAAAGATGTATTTGAATACCAAATAAGTCAGTCCAATGTACCCATAAACTGTAGCGACTGTTAGAAAATAGAGCGACGATGTTTCTCTGGCATACCACATAAAAAATAACATTCCTGCTATTAATAAGGGTATAAAAAGGATGAATTGATGCATTGAAAAAAGCCCTGCCAAAGCAGAAATGAAGAAAATATGAACGCCAAAATTCATGTAAGTGAAAGAAAAATGCTTCTTAAAATTCCATTGTTCGGAAGCATAAGCAGTGGCAGTCAGAACAATACCCAATAAAACGCCCGTATAAATGATTGTTTCATTCTGAAAATCATTTTGAGTCAACATGTCCTTAGGCGTGACCACGATGCCCACCCATGAAGCCAAGCCTGTAATGGCTAATGATAGGGCACCTCGATGATCAAAATAATAGGCTGTTAGGAAAAAAATAATGGTCGGAATGATGGTGACCAAACCATAGCGAGTGCCAAATATATTATATTGAAATTGCCAATAGCCTTCAAAAATGAGGAAAGTGAGGCAGCCGAGCAGCAAAATATAGTCGAAATAAGGCGTCGGACTGGCTACATACTGAGGGGTGAAAGGGGCAGTTTTGTAAAAGCAATAAACAAAACAAGCGACGCATAAAAGACCAATAAATGAGAGGATGGCGACATGCCCAATGCTGTCAATATTTTTATAAATCAGAATGCCCAGACCTATATTTAAGAGTAAAACACCGAGATATAGCAGCGTTTTGAGTTCCCAATGCAATGAAAAAGGCTTTGAAGATTCATAAAAGCTCATTCTTTCAAAGTCTTCGGGAGTGATGATTTCATCTGTTTGCAATTGGTTTAAAATGGGTTTTGACATGATATTGAATTTTTATTTACAATTCAAAATTAAAGCCTTCCTCTACAAATTTTTCATATTTATTTTTATCAAACTCATACAAGCGGGCAGGGCGATGCGCTACTCCCTCCTGCGACTCGTTCAAATCTACAATAAAATCCATTGAAAGTATTTTTTTTCTAAAATTGCGCTTGTCAAGACCTGATTCGGGGTTCAATTCTAAAATCGCTTCGTAAAGATGTTGGAGTTCTGTGAGAGTGAATTTAGGTGGTAAAAGTTCAAAACCGATGGGGCGAACGCGTACTCTTTGCTTCAAAGTTTGGAAACAAGTATTCAAAATTTCATTGTGGTCAAACGCCAATTCTTTCAGTTTTGAAATGCTATGCCATTTGGCTTTTTGAGCAAAAGATGAAGGCGTAATAGTAAAACGATTGATTTTGACCAACGAAAAATACGCCACCGAAATAACTCGACCAAAAGGATGTCGATTGACAGCACCAAAAGTCCGCACTTGCTCCAAATAAACATTTTTTAAGCCCGTTAGCTCTTCCAAAATACGCGCGGTGGCAGCATCAATGTCTTCATTCGGATACACAAAATCGCCAGGTAAAGCCCACATGCCTGTGTATGGTTCTGTCCCCCTTTTGATAAGCAAAACCTTCAAATCCGCTTCGTCGAATCCGAAAATGACATTATCGACCGTCATCGCCGTTTTAAAAAATTCCTGTGAAAACTGAGCCATTTTTAAGCTTAATTATGTCAATTTTTTCGTTGAAAGATTCGTTTTGTTTATATTTAGGGTGTAAAATTACAACTAATGGCTCGTTAAACAAAATTATAGGAAGGGTTTGTGTATAATTTACAAAAAGTCAATAATTTAAAATATTATTTCAATTTATCAATTAAATACAATATAAAATATGACTTTTAGATTAATATCTAATTCGCTACTTAATTTTTACTACTTTTCTTACATCTTTAAAATTTGGAGTTTGTATACTTAAAAAATAAACGCCTTTTGCAAGTTGTGTCGTTTCAATTAATCTATTTGATTCAGTAATAGTACTTGTCAAAATAAGCTTACCATTCAAATCATAGATTTGAGTAGTTAAAGGATAGCTAATGAAATCAATATTTATTTGATTGCTAAAAGGATTAGGAAAAACTTGAACCTGATTTTGGTATAAAATTAAATTATTACATTGAGATTTTGATTGAGGTAAGTTTCTTCTGTAAAGTTCAATTGTTTTAAGCATTCGAAGCCTTTGGCCTCGTGTAAACATTATCATACAAGGGTCATCTACATAATCCATAAAATTCATGAACAAACTGGAATGAGAGCATGAAAATTGTGGATAAAAAGGACATTCAGTATATGGTTGAAGCTGAGAAGGGGTATCTTCTACTTCATCATCTGTTTCACAATTATCATCAATAGTTTTCCCCCAAAGGTGATACAATCCGAAGAAATGCCCAATTTCGTGTACTGCAACTCTTCCCAAACCGTATTTCGTTGAAAAATTTCGCCCAAAATATTTACGATTGATAACAACACCTGTCTTCGCAGCAGATGTTTGACCTGGTAGAGTTCCAAAACCTGTTATTGTACTACCTGTGTTGGCGACCCAAATATTTAGATATTTATCAGTATTCCAAGCGTCGCTTCCACCCATATCTGTAAAAAACAAATTCTCTTTTATACCTATCTCATTAATCAAAGTTTTAACTCTTACTATTCCATCAGTTTTTTCTCCTGTTGGCGTTTTATCAGCTAAACAAAATCTTATTCCTACATTTCCTGCAACACTTTTAAACTCCATTGGAATACGTTTAAAATCATTATTCTCAGCATTAAAATCTTTGTTCAAAATATCTATCTGAGAAAAAATTATTTCATTACTAATATTTTCGTATTCTGAATTCCAAACAACATGTACAACTACTGGAATTATAACATTTGCTCTCAAATTAAACATTTGATTTTTTTGATTTTCTTGCAAATCTCTATCGAATAACTCAATTCGATATTTTGCCATTGTATCTTCTCTTAAATTTTTTTCAAATATAAAATCAAAGCCACAACTTTGACTATGCAAAAAAGCTGAAGAAAAGAGAAAACCATATGTAAAATAAATACCTTTTATTAGAATATTTTTTTTCATCTTATTATTGTAAAATTACCTGATTTTAAAATAGTTTCTACTTTAGTTTCTTTAGTGATTTCATAAATCAAACTCCAAACAAAGACCCCCTCAGTCATTTGCTTTCCGCGAAACAGACCATCCCATTTTATATTATTTGTATCAATTTCTGAAAAAATAAGCTCCCCCCATCGATCAAAAATTTGAAATTTTTTGATTTTATAAGGATAATCACAGTTTAAAAAAACTTGTAGTTCATCATTAATGCCATCGTAATTGGGTGAAAAAGCATTTGGTACAAATATATTACACCCACATTCTTTGAAAACGACATTGGATATATAATTAAATACTCCACAGTTATTGGTAACAGTGACCGAATATTGACCAGTTTCATTAACAATAATCGAACTGTTTTCTGAACCTGTTGACCATTGAAACTTTCCAAATATACTTGGTTTTAGAGTAAATGATTTACCTAAGCACAATAATGTATCGGGTAAAATTTTTTCATTTTGTTTCGGGTCTATTACTCTTACTGTATCATACATTGTACATTTATCTATCGTCACACCTACAATATAAACACCTGACTTACTAACGTTTATTATAGAATCGGTACTGCCAGTATTCCATAAATACTGACCATCTAAAAATCGAGCATTAAGCTGTCTAACTTGTCCATTACAGAGCATTACTGTATCGGGTAAAGGGTTAAATTCTACTATTTCCACATCTTCAACATACATATAACTGACATGAGGAAATTCTTCTTTTTCATATTCTATCAATGTTTCTGTTTCACTTCTAAAATTACCGATAATAATATATTTTTCGCCGCCTTTAGCTTTGTAACAACCACTTACTGGTGTCCAATTGACAGTATCTCTTATAATTTTTCCTCTATTTTCCACAACGGGAACTAATTCTTTGAGCTGTATTTGAGGAGCTTGCTTATAAAATAAGGTATCACTCAGAGCCAAACCGATAGCGTCTGTATATGTCCAAGTATATCCTAAAGACCGAGGACGGTTTCTTGGATTAGCATAAAATCTAATAAAATAATTCTTATCTTTTTCTAATGGTTTGATTAATGGAGTTTCAATAAATTCGAGAAATGCGTCTTTTGAGTAATATGCGTAAACAAAAATACCAGCGAAACCATTGCCTGTACGAGGCATTTGATATCCAGATTCGCCAATACTTCCTATCAGTGGATTACTCACACGACTTGAGGTAGGTGCACAGCTATTGAAAATATCAGGAGTTCCATTACCTGTTGCTGAAATCCAAGGATAAGCAAGATTTATTTGCGATGCACTTGTTGGACAAGCTGTTAAGGACTCAAAGCTTGGATTTGGCACTAAGTTTTGGCTATTAATTTCTCTTGTAAAAAAGAAAATTAAAATAATTGATACAAATAGTTGTATTATTTTCATATGCTATAAGCCGCTTCCCAAGATTTGAACCCAAAGAAGCGGCATTTTTTTGATTATTAACTATCTTGAAATGACTAATTTTCGACTCATTTGTTTTTTATTCGATTCTGATAAATTAACAATATATAAACCGTTTGGCAAATCAGCTATATCAAAATTTGGGTTATCAAAATTTTTATATGACTTTATTTGCTTGCCCGAAATATCATTAATTGTCAAACTATACTCTTTATTTTTGTACATTTCTTTATCGAAATTATTGAGTTGAAAAGTATTTTGAGCCGGATTGGGGCTAATTGTAACAGCTTTTTGAATTTTCTCTGTATTTAATCTACAATTAGCACCTGCCGGACAAACATAAAATGACCTATCTAAATTTGTCCAAGGAGCAGGGCAATTATCATTAGATATAGCATATTGAACAGTGTAAGTATTACCTACTTCAAATTTCCAATTATCAGAACCACTCCATATTTCGCTCAAATTAATATCAAAAATTCTTTGCCCTTGTACCCACCCTGTTCCTCTGTTTCGGTTCGTACTTCCACTTTCAAAAATAGCAATCCAATAAGCCGTATAATTAACTGTTTTAATAGGGCTCATAACTACTTCTTCGCCAAAGTCGAAAGCTACACCAGAAGAGTTACCCGTACTAAAGCCGTTTTGTATAAAACTCCAATCAACATCTGATTGCTGGGTTTGACCAACTACTTCAGATCCTGTATATGTATAACTGGAATTCGCATAACTTGACTTATATCCCAAATACTGACCGAGAGTGTTATATACATCTATATGCCCGTTAACGCAAATTGATCTATTAATATAAGTTGGTTGTTCTACTGAAATAACGTAAGTGCCATGTGATAAATTAGAGAAAGTAGGAGAACTTTGTTGAAAAGCTACTTGATTATAAACTCTACTGTTATCTGAGGCTAAGAATTCTTGAAATAGAGAAAATCTTGCTACAATGCTATATTGACCAAACGATACGAACTCACACTGGTTTATCCACTTACCTCCGAGGGTAACAATAGCAGCTGGATTAGTATAAAAGATTGAACTTTCATTAACAGTTATACTTGAACAATTAGCAGTTGCAGTAGGTTGACAAAAAGTGCTTATTGGCAACAAAAACATCAAAATAGTTTGAAATTTTTTCATAATTGATTAATTTTGAGTTAGATAAAGTTGTTTAAATCAGCAAAAAGCGTACACCGTCTCAATGCATATGATTTAGGCATCTAAAACGGTTACATTGGGCGCACCTTGTGCGTCCAATGTTTTTTAAGAGGAATCGAACATTGATAAAATTTTTAAAGATGAAATAATGATTTTTCTTCTGACTGAATAACTGAGAAAGGAGAAAATAGTCGATTGAAGTCGATTGAAGTCGATTGAAGTCGATTGAAGTCGATTGAAGTCGATTGAAGTCGATTGAAGTCGATTGAGATTTTCGAGATATATTGAAGTAGTATATCATTAATTGAGGTTTAAAGTTTAGGTGATGATTCGCATTCAAATATACACAATATTTTCTATGTTTAACAACTTTATTTTTCAACTTTCTTGAAAACACCTCAAAAGAGGTATAAAATAGATAAATTATAAAAACTTATGAATAATAAAAAAAATTAAGGTTTTAATTACCTTGACATTGTTAAATTAGGAAAAAAGCTACTATGGTTTAAAAATTGTTGAATAAAGAATGAAACAGGACAAAACTATTGGGGTCTAAGTGT
>JAYTUY010000110.1:0-1935 GCA_043744275.1 Saprospiraceae bacterium | reverse complement strand
TAAAACGCCGCCAAATAAAGCCAAATCTATAAAAATAGGGCTTAAATCTTGACCCAAAGTTTGTTTGCCAATTAAAAGACTCGCCTTATCGACAATCCGTTTTAATAAAAACAAATTGGCAATAGGCAAAGCCGATTGTAAGGCCAAAAGCCCCAACAAAGCCATTGTCCAACGGTGGCTGCTTTGCCAGACGAATTGTAACGCTTGTACAATATTTTGGATGAATGAACGCACGATAAGTAGTCAGTTAGTTTAAAAGTCGGTCATACTACTGGACATGAATAAAAAAGAGTGATAAAATCATTAACTTTGAGTTACTAAACGAAAAAGAAATGACCTTACCACTCAGCCACGAAATTAAATTATATTTTCCGAACATTCCGGAATTTGTTTTAAAAAACACCTTAGCGGTATCGGAAGGGGTTTTTGCCGCACGAACAACAAACCTATCTATCGTTAAAGATAAAATGGGTCATATATTGGGCAACAGTGAAACCACTTTACCTGAATCGAATTATAAATTTCTGACCCGTTATTTTCTGACATCAGACCCTAAAAAAGACCCTGAAGGACTTTTAGATGCTGAAAAAGAGAGCCTCATCAAGGGTCTGCTCTGTTTAAGTTTTTGCTTATTGGGTAAAACACATAAACCCAAGTATCTCACATTAGATGGGACAAGTTGGGAATTAGGCAGTAAAAAAATCCACATTTTAACCCTTTGTGTGGTTATTAATGGTATCAGTATACCGATTTGGTGGCAAGATTTAGCTAAAAAAGGCATTAGTTCCCAAGCAGAACGGATTGCTTTTATAGAAAAAGCCTTGACCCTTTATAATCTACGCGGCATGACTTTACTTGCCGATAGAGAATATTTTGGCGAAGATTGGTTCTTTTTTTTAACAGAAAAAGGCATTGATTTTATTATTCGCCTTAAAAAAGACTGTTATAGAGCCGAGATTGACCAATTTAGAGCTATCAATGCCCTAACAACGGAAACCAAAAAACATCAAAAATTAAGTTACTCTGCTTTAGAAAGGCAATCTTATCTGCCTAAATATAAAAATACAGGGGTCGCTAAATTTATTGAAATGAAAGGCAACACTTATTTATTTGTTATTTTTAGAAATCCTAAAATTGAAAATACAGAAGACCCCTTGATATATTTTTTGACCTCTTTGAATAAAAAAAATAAAGTTATCAAAGCCTATCCCATTCGTTGGTCAATCGAATGTTGTTTTAAACATTTAAAATCCAACGGGTTCAATTTGGAAGCAATTAATTTGAAAGTTTCCTTAAAAATCGAACTCATGATGGCTATTTTGGTCTTCTTATATGTCCTTTGTATTCGACAAGGATTATTGGTTTATCACCATTTTAAGCAGACTAAAAAATCCGATTTTAAACAATTTAGTAAAAATAAAAAGATTTTTAAAACATTAGCCGTCTCCGTTTTTAGAAAGGGGATTGCTTATCTTGAAAACCTTTTCTATGATATTAGCTCTTTTATCAATTTTTTGAACCTTATTTATGAGCCTAATAAAGTGCCTTTATTAACTCATGTCCAGTAGTATGTGCTGCACGTCTCTGACGTGTATAACTATTACATTGTCAAGTAGTTATGCTAAAAAATGCACCCCCTCAGTATTCTCATTATGTCAATCAACTTTTGCTCAACTACATAGGTCACGCACGTCAGAAACGTGCAACATACCCCGTACCGCATCTAAAGATGCTGACGAGCAGCACGCTTTTTAAGATTTGGAAATCCCTGTGACAGCAGGCACACCCCCTGCACAACTGGGTTAGGAATTAGCAAGAAATAACTTAGTCAATACTTGTTCTAAGTACCCATAACCAGCTAAACCATCTGGGGGTAAATCTTTATTATTTGTCATTGGTAGTAACTTGGTATGAGATTCTTCCAATTGTTCATTA
>JAYTUY010000109.1:0-81955 GCA_043744275.1 Saprospiraceae bacterium | reverse complement strand
AGGATTTGATAGGCAATTATTGTACTATTAAATCCTTTTTTTTTACCCTCTTTTGGGTGTTTTTTATCTTATGGTTTTTTACCGTTCAGTAACAAGATGAAATACCTCATTACTTTTATATTATTATCTATCGCTTTGTCTATCTGTTTTGCTCAAAATAGAGAAAAAGGAAGTATTGAATTTGGATTAAAAAACGGCGGGTCAATTACTGTGAGTAAAAGTATGTATGACTCATTGGTAAATATTCCGATGCCAAAAGACTCAGCTTTAGCAAGAGCGTTACAAATCAAAACTATCAATGAATTGTATTATTCAAAACGCAACAGTTTGTTTCAAAATATAACAAGCAAGCCTGTTCCTGATTTTAAAGCCATAGATACTGAGGGATATGCTCAATCAGCTTCAACGTATCATGGGCGCGTTTTGGTGCTTCATTTTTGGTCGTTTTGGAGCAATTCTTTTCATGATGAAATACCTGAATTAAATAGATTGATTGACAAATATTCAAAGGATGGTTTAGCCGTTTTATCTTTTACAAGCCTTCCAATGAAAGAGGAAGAGAAGCGGAAATTGAAAGAAAACTCCTTGAAATTTCCATTAATTGAAGACGCTTATACATTTCCTGATGAATTTTTTCAAATGAAATTAATGCGTCCATGCATCGTCATTATTGATAAAAATGGGATGATGCGTTATTTTTATGATGGTCAAATGATTTATAAAAACAGACAAAATTTAGAAGAAAAATTGATTTATGATTTTGAAGAGCACATTCAAAATTTATTAAAATAAAGGTAATAATTGAAACAATAGCTCTATTTTTTTTACTTATACAAACAATAAAAATGCAAAATAATTTTATACAAATTGTTTGTTTTATGAAAATGAATTTTACTTTTGACATAAATTTAAAAGCTACAAACGACATAAACTTAAAACTTTTTATGAGTCATTTTTAAATTTGGTGAATAATCACCCCGCATATTATGTCAAAACCAACAGCATCAGACCCCTCAGTATTGGCGTCAAAATTCATCAATCAAACCAATAAATCTGTCTTTCTCACAGGGAAAGCTGGTACTGGCAAGACGACTTTTTTAAGAGAAATCATTCAAAAAACGCATAAAAAAGCGATTGTTGTAGCACCTACGGGCATCGCTGCTATTAATGCAGGTGGTGTGACGATTCATTCCCAATTTCAATTGCCGTTCGGCTCATTTATACCAATTGATTATTTTCCTGAAATTTTCAACCCAAATGTAGTCGTGAATAATAAGCAAACGCTCAAAAAGCATATGCAAATGCACGCTACCAAACGGGCGATTTTGAAGAATTTGGAGCTATTGATTATTGATGAAGTGAGTATGTTGCGCGCAGATATTTTGGATGCTATTGATAATGTGTTGCGATCAGTGAGGAGCAATTATTTTACACCATTTGGCGGTGTTCAAGTGCTTTTTATTGGCGATTTGATGCAATTGCCGCCTGTTGTCAAAAATGAAGAATGGGAAATTTTGAAAAATTATTATGAGGGTGTTTTCTTTTTTCATGCGAAGGTTTTGCAAGAGGAGAAGCCGCTGTACATTGAACTCGAGAAAATATATCGGCAAGACGACATCAATTTCATCAATATTTTAGATAATTTGAGGAATAACCGCATCGAAACCACCGATATGGCTATTTTGAATCAATATTATCAACCCAATTTTAAGCCTACTACCGAAGATAGTTACATCACGCTTACGACGCACAATGCCAAAGCTGCAGCTCAAAACCACGCGGCATTAGAGGCTTTGACCGATAAAGCCTTTATTTTCGCAGCAGAAATTGAAGGCGATTTCCCACCATTTAGTTTTCCAACTGAAAAGGATTTGGTTTTAAAAAAAGGTGCTCAAATTATATTTATCAAAAATGATCCAATGGGGCGTCAGCGATATTTTAATGGTAAAATCGGCATAGTTGATAGCATTGAAGACAATGAAATAAAGGTTCGTTTTAAAGATGAAACTGAAAAACTAACCTTAGAAAAATATGAATGGCGCAACAAAAAATACACCGTAGATGAGACCACAAAAGAGATTGAAGAGGAAATAACGGGCACTTTTACGCAATATCCAGTCAAATTGGCTTGGGCAATTACAGTGCATAAAAGTCAGGGCTTGACATTTGAACGCGCAGTTATTGATGTCAATGGAGCATTCGCCCCAGGTCAAGTTTATGTGGCATTATCAAGGTTAAAATCATTAAATGGCTTGATTTTAAGTTCAAAAATCAATTTTAATGGCATTAATAGCGATGCTCAAGTCATTCGTTTTGCTTCAAATAAAAAAGGGTCGGAGGAAATAACGGGCATTTTGGAAGTAGAGATTTATGCATTTTTGAAGAATTTTGTATATAAATCTTTCAATTTTACGCCGCTTGTTTCGTCTTGGGGCAAGCATGTTTTGAGTTATGATAAAAGTGAAAAAAATTCTGAAAAGCAAAAGCATTTAACGTGGGCAACTGAACTTTTTGAAATGATTGAACCGTCTGAAAAACATGCTACGGCCTTTCTTCGACAGCTTCACGAGTTGCTCGATACGAATACGCCCAACCTATCACATGTAGCGCAGAGGCTTACATCAGCAAAAGATTATTTTTCAAAAACGTTGGATTCGTTGATAGCTAAAACGCTGATTCACAAGGGCAATATGTCAAAATTGCCTAAAACCAAGAGCTATATTGAAGAATTGAATGAGTTGCATGCTTTGCAATATGAGTGTTTAAAATCAATTCGCAAGGCGGTTGTTTTGGTTGAATGTGTTTTAAATGGAGAGGAAATTACGAAAGAGCATTTTATTTCAATGCAACTTATTGTTAATCAATGATTTATATAATTTTTTAAAAATAAAACAAAGTCATCAATTTCATTTTTATTATTGTAAATATGAGTAGAAATGCGCAATGAATTGAGTCCATGCTCGGCTACAAAACGCACTCTAAAACGGCTATTTACTTCATTAGCAAAAGCTTTTGAATCTTTATTCAGCAATTTAAAACCCAACATTCCTGAAGTAGAGACCCCCTCAGTAGGAGTCATTATTTTGATGTCTTTTTTGCTTAATTCAACCAATTTTGAATGTAAATATTGATTCAGCTCTTTCACCCTTGCTTCTACTTTCGACATACCTATTTTTTCAAAAAAATCAATAGCCGCCGCCACACCTATCCACAGGGCTTGATTATAAGTGCCATAATCGTAGCGTTCAGCAGAATTAGTAGGGTTCAACAGTTCAACTTTTTCAGGTGAAATTGTCCAACCTTGGTGCGTTCCTGCACCGACAAAATACGGCATTAAAATATCTTGCATCTCTTTTTTGACGTATAAAAAACCCGTTCCTTTTGGACCTAAAAGCCATTTATGACAACATGTTGCATAAAAATCGCAACCCAAATCCTTCAAATTCAAATCTAACATACCTGCACCGTGCGCACCATCAACGGCTGTAAATATGCCTTTTTGATGAGCCAATTGAGCCATTTCTTTAATCGGCTGTACTTGCCCAGTCGTACAAGTGATGTGCGGAATAGCCATCACTTTAGTTTTAGATGAAACTATTTTTTTAAAATTAGTCAACGTTTCTTCAGCCGAATTACCTAAAGCTAAAACCTTGATTTTCAATGATTTAGCTTTCGCCACATGTAGCCAGGGCAAGGCGTTGCCCACATGCTCATGATTAGAAATTATAATTTCATCACCTTTTTTTAAAGGCAATCCCCAAGCGACGATGTTGACCCCCTCAGTCGTATTCTTCGTAAGAGCAATTTCTGAGGGCAAAACTTTGACAAATTGAGCCATTCGTTGGCGTGGTTCAACAATAGTATGTGCCATTTCGCCTGTACTATCTATTTTTTTCATGGCATCAATAACAGCGTCTAAAACCACCTGAGGCGAGGGTCCTAAAGTGCCATTATTGAAGTAAGCTCTCTTTTTATTGAGTGGAAACTGCTCTCTTAGTTCTGTCCAAAATGGGTCGTCCCCGATCGCATATTTGCTTTCAGAAAAGGGCAAAATTTCGCCTGCCCAATGCATGAGTGGTGCTCCGACGAGCATATTTGCTGTATTTTTTAAGAAAAAACGTCTGGAAAACATAGTTAAATTATATGTAGCGCAGAACTCCAGTTCCGCAATTAAGAGCCGATATTGAGTCAGTTAAATGCGGAACTGGAGTTCCGCGCTACATTTCTAAGGCAAAAGAACAAAACCATTGCTCGCCAAATTACCAAAATCTTCGTAGCTTATCCAAACATATCCGCCGCTTGCCCATTCCCTACCCCACGAATTGAGCACTTCTACCATTTTACGGTTTTCATCGTATCCGACCACGACCACATATTGTGTACCCGCAGGTGTTTTATCTCCATCAACAGCATTCCACAAGCGTGTTTGGCGAAGTTTTTTGAATTCGTTAGTCACTTGGAGTTCTACAATGACAGGATTTCCGCGCGTTATGGCTTTGCGAAGGTCATAGAGTTTTTGCTGAGGGCGAGTTGTGGGTTGAAATAATTTCAGATAATTTGTGATTTTATATCGAATCGCTGCATTTACTGAGGGGGTCATAGCTGTTGATTCATAGGGTAAAATGGCTGCTGAAATAGTGCCATTGGTGATTAAAAAGCTCAAATTTTCTTCAATAGTGCCTTTAGGTTGGCTCAATCTGATAAAATCAGGCGACAAATTGTCTTTATAATTGCTATTTAGATTGACGTAAAATTCCATGGCGCTCATGATAGCGTAGCAATCGGCATTAGCAGTTGCGCCCATTTTGCGAGGCGGCATCATATAAGATTTGAGGCTTTGCTCTGCCAGAAGCTCTTTCGAAGAAGAACCAACGCCTTCAATGGCTTTCAAATATTTATCAAAAAGCTGGATATCAGCAATGCCAAATTTACCTCGCGCGCCATAGGTAACAGGCGGTGCTTGAGTGATTTTAGGTTTTGGATCGTTTTGAGCCACAGCCGAAGCGCAGCTAATGAGGATAAGTGAAAAGACGACGATAAGTTTCATACTGATTTGATTTTATGTCTTAAACGCAGGGTTAATGTTTTTCTTGTTTATACAAACACATAAAAATAAAAGCTCTTAATCATCCATTGACGATTAAGAGCTTTTATTTTTATGTACAGTTAATTATTGAATTTTCCTACTGTTTAAAATTTGACGAACCCGTTCAGGCAACAGATTAACGATTCGAGCAATAACCTCTATCGACATGCCTTCAAGTCTTGCATTGCAAATGACTTCGATTTTGTCTTTTTCGATACCTTTTTCGATACCTTTTTTATAGAGGTAATCAGTTTCTATATCATACGTAATTGGCATTTCTTCAGTGATTTTAATTGTTAAATCTTCTATTTTTCTGAGTCTTGATAATATTACAAGTTGTTTGATAAATTTGGACAACTCACTTTTGTTTCATAAAAAAAATCCATTTCCCTTTCGAGGGTTGTTTGGAGTTTCGCTTTATAAGGTTTGAACGATTTTATTTTTATACCCAATCTGCTTTCTACGAGAGGTAAAAATATAGCCTCTGCATTTTCCTTAAAAATTTTATCGTAAAGATTGCCTTCGTTAATTTTTTCTTTTAAATGAATCTTCGGTTTTGTTTGTTTTTTCGACATAAAATGCAATATTATAGGGTTTTCTCATTATGTTTTATACAAAGTTAAGTATTTTTTTTCAAAACATGCACGTAGTTAATTGACATAATTCAGATTGAGTTTTAAACTAAACTTTTGTAACTTTGTTCTCTATTTTTAATTTTTAAACAAAAACTGAACTTTTAATTCAGTAAAAAAAAGTAAGTTATGTTCTATCAAATCAATAATCAATCTCAATATCCTGAGCAAATGACTGCTCCGATGGCTCAAGAGCTGACAGATGCGGGCTACAAAAGCCTTAAAACGGCTGAAGATGTGGAAAATGTCTTGGACAAAACTGAAGGTACGACGCTTGTTGTTGTCAATTCAGTTTGTGGTTGTGCTGCGCGCAATGCTCGTCCAGCGGCTATTATGGCGGCTCATAATGAAAAAGTGCCTGATAATTTGGTGACAGTTTTCGCAGGTGTGGATGGTGCTGCTGTTCAAAAAGCCCGCGATTTTATGTTGCCTTATCCACCTTCGTCACCTTCGATGGCATTATTCAAAAATGGTAAATTGGTGCATTTTATTGAGCGTCATAATATTGAAGGACGGGATGCTAAGTCAATTGCTGAAAATTTAAAAATGGCTTTCGAGCAATATTGTTAGGCATTTTTTTGCGAATAAAAAACCGCTTTGCTGACTTAATGGCAGTAAAGCGGTTTTATTTTTTCGAGTAAAGCGGAGCTCCAGTTCCGCATAAAATGACAAATCATGGTGCTAAACGCTGTATTTCCCAATCGCCATTCTCTTGCATGATATAGCAAATTCTATCGTGCAAACGGCTTCTTCTGCCTTGCCAAAATTCAATCATGGTAGGCTTTACGATATAGCCACCCCAATTTTCAGGGCGAGGCACCCCCTCAGTATCAGCATATTTTTCAAGCAATTTTTTAAAATTTTCTTCTAAAAAGGCTCGATTGGGCACTATTTGGCTTTGCGGCGAAGCCAATGTTCCAATTCGACTTGCTTTAGGTCGAGTATTAAAATATTCTTCTGATACTGAGGGGTCTATTTTCTCAACAATTCCCTCAATACGAATTTGACGTTGCAAATCGAGCCAATTAAAACAGAGGGCAACATGTTGATTGGCTGCCATATCCTTTCCTTTGTGGCTTTCATAATTGGTGTAAAATACAAATCCATACCCTTCAGTATGAATGCCTTTGAGTAGTACAATGCGAGCAGATGGTTTGCCCTCAGCAGAAACAGTTGCCAAAGTCATGGCATTAGGTTCTAAAATTTCTGATTTTAAGGCTTCATCAAACCATTTTGAGAATTGGACGAATGGATCGTTATCAACATCTCCCATATCGAGTGCTTTTAACTGATAGTCTTGACGAAGGTCAGCGAGATTGGTTGTCATATTTTTTTCAAATTTAAATACAGAACAATAACGCAAAGGTAAAGTTTGAAAGGCGGAAAGAATAGTAGAAATAAGTGATTTCTATCACCATTGAAGTTAATTTTGGGCATAAAAAAACCCTGTCAAATTTATTTGACAGGGACAAAACAAAAAACAAACACTATGAACAAACACTATTCTTAAAACCCATAATCGGGTGATTTAGCAAAAAAAAGCCTCTTTTTTTATGACCGATAAAGAGGCAGTTCCTCAAAATTTACATAATAAAATACGCTGTGAAAGCGTGAATGAAAAACTTTAAATCGGTTTTTGAGATAAGATTTTGTTTGTAATACTTTATATAATAAAATTAACAAATACTATGCCAATAAATATAAAATAAACAAATTCTTTTTCTCTACATACAATAAACGAAAAAATAAATGGTTATGAGTTTCTGTCGGCGTTAACCGCTTTTGATGAATCAAATTAGCAGGAACTTATTTAAAACTAAAAACGACGAACAAGGGAAATCGTGACATTTCAAAACGGGCAAATCATGCTTTTATATTTATACGTTTTTTCAATATCGTTTGACAATATTAAAGCCAATAATGTGCCAAACTATTGAGAATGAGGTATTTTAAATGTGCAATTTTATAATAATTTATTTTTGTATTTAATATATTAGAAAGCGGTTACGAATGACAATTAAGCGGTCAAAAATTAGTATGTTTTTTTTAAAAATAATTTTTAATTGCTTTTAAAAATAAAAAAAAAGGTTTGACATGATGCCAAACCTTTTTTTTTTACTCCCATTTTACCCGACTTCTTGCCTCAGAACTTCTAAGGGCGATTCGTTCACTACTTTTCGACTGTTTAGTAAGCCAATCATGACAATTAATGCCGTGATACTGAGGGGGGTTATGAAGAGCGGCAGCCAATTTATATCGAAAGGTATTTTAAATACCAAACGCGCCAAGCCCCATGCCGCTAAAGTGGATAAACCCATACCCGTGAGCGTAGCCAAGCTACCGAGCCAAAAATACTCTAAACCATTGATTATCAATATGTTGCGACGGCTTGCTCCGATGGTTCTCAATAAAACACTTTCTTGAATTCTTTGAAATTTGGATAAATATACTGAGCTAATCAAAACCATTAAGCCCGTCAGTATGCTAAATAAAGCCATGAACTGGATGACAAAACTAATTTTAGTCAAAACTTCATCCACCGTTTTCAAAATTTGAGTCAAATCCACGACCGATACATTGGCAAATTTTTTCACTAATTCTCTTTGAAATTTAGCAGATTGCTCTACAGAATTAATGCGAGTGACTATGACATTGAACTGAGGGGCATTTTCCAAAATATCACTGGGGAACAAAATCAGAAAATTGGTCTGCACTCGACCAAAATCCACGCGCCGAATGCCCGTCACGACCGTATTGACTAAAGCACCCTGAACATTAAAGGTGATTTTAGTTCCCACTTTGGCTTTCATATTGTCCGCAATATTCTCAGAAACGGTGATGCCGACAGTGCCATCGGGCATTCTGCCTTTAGTGGGCAGCGTGCCTTCAATGAGTTTTTCGCTATCTATTAATGTGTCGCGATAGGTGACGCGCCATTCGCGTTCGTAAATAAACTTTGGAATATCGCTGTTGGTGTCTTTCAAAAAAGTCATACGCGGTACACCTTCAAGTTCTTCAAGGCGAATAGTGACAATAGGCACGCGCTGAATCAGCGGCATTTTATTATCAGCCACAAGCAAGGCGATGCTGTCTTTTTGACTTGGTTGAATGTCAAAAAGTATCATATTGGGTTGGTTACCGCTGCCTGCAAAACTGACTTGTTTGATTAAAAGTTGTTGAATGAGAAATAATGTAGAAATCAACATCGTGCCTAAGCCAATACTCACCATCAACGTAAGTGTTTGATTTTGAGGGCGATACATATTAGCAATACTTTGACGAACTGGGAAACTCCATTTTTTAGGAAAGAATTTTCTGACAAACCACATCAATCCCCAAGCAGTACCTGCTAATAATGCTAAGGCGATACCGATGCCTCCGATAAAAATAAAACTATCCCGTATGCGCCCCGTTTGCATATATGTGAAGCCAAATATGAAAAGAGCAATGAGTATAAAAATCAACCATCGCAAGGGGTCTCGTCCACTTTCGGCAACTTCATATCCGGAGCGTAAAGTACGCAAAGGCGACGTTTTGCGAATGGTCAAAAGTGGCAGCAAAGCGAACAAAACGGCGATGCCCAAACCCGTCAAAACGCCTGAAATAATGGCTGATACTGAGGGGTCGGCTGATACATTTTCGATGGGTAAAAAATCTTTTAAAATGGTGGGTAAAAAACGCTGAATGAGTGTGCCCAGCAATGCCCCAATGACCGCACCACCAAAACCCATTGCCGAAATTTGAATCAGATAAATAATAAATGCTTGCTTCCCGCTTGCACCCAATGTGCGGAGGATAGCCACCGTTGGTAATTTATCTTTCACATATATATTAACTGCACTGGCTACGCCGATACAACCCAATAAAAGGGCAATAAAACCCACCAAATTCAAGAAATCTGCCATTTGGCTGAATGAACGTCCTGTGTTTTGTTTGCGATCAGAAATAGTTTCGATATTGTATTTATCTGCTTCAAGCCGCAGTTTGAGATTGGCAGCGAGGGCGTCTAAATCTTTATTTTCTTTAAATTTATAAAAATATTGGTACTGAACGCGGCTACCTCTTTGAAGCAAATTGACTGAATCAATCTGATCCAAAGGCAAATATACTGAGGGGGCTATGCTGGCTTGCAATCCGACACGTCCAGGTGCGCTATTGACTTGCCCGATGATTTCGTAATTGATATCGCCTACGCGGACGGAATCGCCTATATTTAAATCAAATTGCAACCGTAAAGTCCTGTCTATCAAGGCTTTGCGTCCATTCATTATTTTTTGAGAGACATGCTCAGGCTCGGTAACGAGGTCGCCATAAAACGGGTAAATGCCTCTTTGCGCCTTCACTTGCACGGGGCGAGTTCCTTCACTTTTAGGAAAATAAGCCATCGAAAGAAACGACACCATTTGGCTGCGTTCGCCGCCGAGGCTATCCATTAATGCCTGTACTGAGGGGTTTGGAGGGTTGAGACCATCTATCACCAAATCGGCACCGAGTAGTTCTTTAGCCTGCCCGTTGATGTCTTTTTGGAGATTTTCGCTGAAAGAATTAATTGCCACCAAAGCGGCTATTCCGAGAATAATGCTTGAAACAAAGAGCAAAAGACGCGCTCGATTGCGGCGACTATCGCGCCAAGCGAGTTTGAGAAGTAAGTTAAAATTCAGTCCGTTCAAAGTGAAATATTTTATAACTGCATGAATATTCCCAAAGGGATGCCTCTGGCACAATGATTTATGTTTGTTCAACAAAAGACGATTACAAGGGAGAAATATTTTACAAAAACAATCTACTCATCATGTAAAATTCTCAACTCATAACTTTCAACTATTCTCCTCCCACACCGCGCATAAATGCACGATCATACGCACTGCCGCTTCCATATCTTGAATTGAAACATGCTCGTGGCGAGAGTGAATAGCTTGTTCGCCAGCAAAAAGATTGGGGCAGGGTAAGCCCATGAAGGATAGGCGCGAGCCATCTGTACCGCCTCTGATGCTGCCTAAATTCGGTTTCAAACCCGCTCTTTTCACCGCTTCAATGGCATTATCCATCACGAAAGGATGGGCATCTAAGACACTTTTCATGTTGCGATATTGCTGAAAAACGTTTAAATCTGCTTTTGAATGTGGATAGTTTTTCATGATTTTATCCATCACCCCCCTCAGTATAATTGCCTTTTCTTTCAATAAATCATCATCAAAATCTCTTAAAATGAAGGTAATTTTAGCATTTTCTAAGCCACCTTCTATTTTGACGGGATGAATAAAGCCCTGCTTGCCTTCGGTGGTTTCGGGGGTCAAATGGTCTTTCGGAAGGGCTGCCACGATGTCGGAAGCAATTTTTATAGCGTTTTCCATTTTACTTTTTGCATAACCTGGATGTGCCGCCACGCCTTGAATCGAAATCGTCGCGCCATCTGCTGAAAAGGTTTCGTTTTCAACATCGCCGACAGGTCCACCATCGAGCGTATAGCCGAAGTCTGCACCGAGTCGTTTCATATCAGCTTTGTCCACACCACGCCCGATTTCCTCGTCGGGGGTGAAAAGAATGCGAATTTTACCGTGTTTTACTGAGGGGGTATTGAGCAATTGAAAAGCCGCATCCATAATTTCCGCCACGCCCGATTTATCGTCCGAACCCAAGAGCGTCAAGCCACTTGCCGTAATTAAATCGTTGCCGATTTGTGTTTTCAAATAAGGATAATCTGCCAAGCGAATCACTTGCGTAGGGTCGTCGGGCAGGACAATATCTTGACCTTGATAATTTTTATGGACGATGGGTTTCACATCCGTTCCGCTGGCATCTGGGGCGGTATCCACATGGCTGCAAAAGCAAATCGTGGGTACATTTGCCTTATCAGTATTGGCAGGAATGGTGGCATAAACGTAGCCAAATTCATCCATTTCAGCATCTTTTATGCCCATTTCGAGCAATTCCTCAACGAGCAAGCGAGAGAGATTTTTTTGTTTTTCGCTCGATGGCGTGGTTGTAGAATTAGGGTCGGCTTGAGTGTCAATCTTTACGTAGCGTAGGAAACGCTCTGCGACAGTATGTTTAAATATCATAAATTTTTATTTTTTAATTAATTCAAAATCAAAGGTTTATCTTTAAAAATTAAAATCATATTGAAACAACAATTTTGCAATATTATAGTTTTCTTTGAATATTTATTAAAACTAACAAACCACTTTCCAATGAAAAATCTACTGTTTTCACTCCTCAGTTTTCTTTCAATTTCTTCTATTTATTCTCAAAATTTTACAGATTTACCTGTTTGGCAAATCACTATTTTATTTCAAACAGATAAAGCCAATATTCAAACTCAATATCAATCTAAACTTGATTCATTGGCAAACGGCATGGTTGCGGACTCGGCTTTTCAAGTAAAAATTACAGCTCATACTGATATTACAGGCTCGCCTGATGAAAATGAGAAGCTTTCAAAATTGAGAGCCGAAACTATAAAAAATTATTTAATTCAACGAAGTATTGATGAAAAACGCTTGGTTGCATTTTGGAAAGCCTCTTCACAACCCATTGCAGACAATAATACTGAGGGGGGTAAAGAGCAAAATAGGCGAGTGACTATTGAGGTTTTTCGCCGAATTTATTTAGCCAAAGTAACGTCGGTGGTTAAAAATGATTTGGGTACGGTCGTACCGAATGCTTTGGTGATGATGCGGAGTAAGTATTTATCAGATTCTACTCATACGGATAGTGTGGGCATATTTTCTATCGATGTTCCTTTCAAGCAACCTGCCGTGATTGAAGTGACTGCTAAAGACCATTTTTATGATAAACAACTGCTCAATATTGGGGTTTTCAAAGTAAAACTTAAAGATTTTATTATTGCTAAAACTGAAATTGGTAAGAAATTGAGTGTGAAAGACTTACATTTTTATGGTGGTGAAGCTATTTTATTACCTGAATCTAAGCCTGAATTAAAGATTCTCTTGTACTTTTTAAGAATTAATCCAAGCTATAAAATTGAATTAGCGGGGCATATAAATGGCGTTGGTGCAATCGTACCTATGGGTTCTAAGGATTTTAAACTTTCGGAAAACAGGGCTAAAACGGTTTATCAATTTTTAATTGACAATGGAATAGATGAAAAAAGACTTATTTATAAAGGCTATGCAAACTGGGAAATGGTGTTTCCAAATGCATTAACAGAGAAACAAATGGCTGCTAATCGGCGTGTTGAAGTAAGGATTTTGGAAAAATAGGCATTTTTTTTCAATGACTATGACTTAGTTGCTCTTTGGCAACAGCCAGCATGTTCAACACCATTGAGTATATTTGCTCTAATTCATCAATTTTATATACCTGTTTATATTTGATGAATAAACTATTTTGTAAACAAGCAAATTCCCAAAAATCACCGTTGGAAACAATACCGAATAGTTTGTCTTGTGGCGTTTTATTCAATTGTTGAATGGCGTACATTTCAGCAGCACATTGCCACCAACCACTTGTAAAATCATCTTTTTTCGCTTCAACTACAGCCACATACGGCGCATCCATGACTATTTTTCCCAAATTAGACCGTTTGGCAAATATATAATCAGGCGCACCATTAATTAAATCACTATAAGAAATGGCTTGATGCGACCATAGAATAAAGTCATCTTTAAAAGGAATCCAAGCAGCTCTTAATATTGGAAATAAAATACTTTCACAAATAGAAGCCTCCGAGCTATCATAAGGCATTTCATTCAAATTAAAAGTAATTTCTGTTTTCAAACCTTCAGGCAAATCATAATTTTGATTAAAAATAAAAGGCTGTTCTTCATAATGCAATGAAAAAGTTTTAAGCACACTACCCAATGTTTTATAATCGCTAAATGCTGCCATAATTAAAGAAAATTTATTTTAACTGTTAAAAATTGATTCTCAAAGTTAAGAAAAAAGGGTTAAATAATGATGTTTTTGTATGGTTTTGAATGTAGTCACCTACCTCTCCCGCCATTTTTCCAAAACCCAAGCCTTAATCCGCTGTACATATTTCTCCCCCAACAGAAAAATAATCAGCACGAGGAATATTTTATTGACCCCAAACAAAACGGTCATGGCGACGGCAATCTCTGCCGGTTTGAAACCTGAAAAGGGCAAGTACATGATTGTCAAACCAATGCAACACCAAATAACGAAGACTATCCAACCCAATATTCTTTTCAAATTCATGATGATACAATAAGCATTATTTCAAGTAAATATTCACATAAACTGGAAAATGATCGCTGTAGCCGCCCCGATAAATGGGTCCTGTATATGTTCGATTGGGCAATTTATTACCTGCTTTATCAGTAAAAGTCATAAAATCGGCTTTAAAAATCGTCTCCTCTTTATCCGTTTTATTCAACAAATTTCCCGACACAATGATTTGATCAAACACCGACCAGCCCTTGTAATAAATAGTGCCTTCGTCGCGCTTGGCTACGGGTGCAGCTAAATTGTAGAGCATTTTGGCATCAATCGTCGCGCTTTGAATCCACTCTTGAGCATTCAAAGATTGCGTGAGACTCTTATCCGTTGGGGCATCATTGAGGTCACCCATGATGACAATGCCTGTTTTTTTATCCTTACTCATTGCCTCGTCAACTGCTTTGCGCAGTTGCTCGGCTACGTACATGCGCTTGCCCTCGCTCTCGCCTGTGTCGCCCCTGCGTGAGGGCCAATGATTGATAAATATGGTCAGAGGTTGACCTTTGAGCGTGCCTTTTACTTCTAAAATATCGCGGGTTTTATCATTGTCTTTCGGGAATTTTATAGTGATGGCTCGCTTGCTTTTCACTACAAAATCAGTTGTTTTATATATCATGGCGACATCAATTCCTCGCTCATCAGGTGATTCAAAATGGATGAATTGATAATTATTTTCTTTCATAACTGATTGATTGACAAGGTCTTGCAACACTTTATCGTTTTCCACCTCTGTCATGCCGAGTACTGAGGGGTATTGCATGGCAGTTATGACTTGAGCAATATTTTGTTGCTTTTTTTCATAGCGTTCGAGCGTCCATTTAAGGCGAGAAGTGGGCAGATATTCAGAGTCAATTTTGACGGCATCATCTTCCGTATCAAACAGATTTTCGACGTTGTAAAAACCGACGCGGAAGGCTTGCCCTTTGTTGCTGATGTCGATGCCTTTTTCAGGTAAGGGCGTCGGTGGCTTAGTTTCGATGGTTACTTTTTTACTCGCTGTGCAGCATGTAAACATCAAAATACTGAGGGGTATCGAAAGGACGATTAAAAAGCGTAGCCAGATGTATTTTTTCATTTTTATAAAATTTTACAATTTAAATCTAAATTTGAGCAAAATTAGTTTTAAAATTTATTTCACTCAATAAAAAATGCCATGCTCACTCAAGATTATTTTGATTTTTTTCACAACCTCTCTAAAAATAATGACCGTGATTGGTTCAACGCTCATAAAAAACAATATGAAAAATCTGCCAAAGAACCATTTATTGAATTGGTAGAGAAAATAGTGGTGTCATTAGCGGATTCTGAGCCTGAGTTGTCGCTCATTCCTGCTAAGCAAATGTTGTTCAGAATCAATCGAGACATCCGTTTTTCTAAAGATAAACGTCCTTACAAAGAGCATTTATCAGCATCAATCGGGCGGTATGGCACTAAGGATAAACTCTATCCTGGGCATTATTTTCAATTGGGTGCTCATGAATCCTTCATAGCTGGCGGGGCATATTTTTTTGAAGAAAAGGAAACTTTGCTGCGTGTTCGGCGATTTATTATGGACAATTCCGAGCGTTTTTCAGAACTCATTAATGATGAAAATTTTAAAAATCATTGGGGTGAAATCAAAGGCGAAAAGAACAAACGCATGGCTGCGGAATTTACAGAAGCCCTTGAATATCAACCACTTATAGCGAATACGCAATTTTATTGGAGTAAAGATATAGCCGCTAAAGAGGCATTGAAGCCCGATTTTGTAGAAATACTGAGGAGTCATTTTGAAGCGGCACAACCACTGAATGAATTTTTGAAAGAGGCGATTTATGGATGAAGTTGAAAAGTGTGTTTTGCTTAAAATGTAAAATAAATATTTGGCAAATGAATTAATATGCTGACATTTACTGATAACATGTTAGAATCTCCAGATTTTCTACAAAAACTACTATGAATAAGTGAACATTAAACTATACAGCCCAATGGTTTTTGACCATTGGGCTTTTTTTATACTTGTTGAATAAACCAATCTTGATATCCATCTCGCTAGTTATTTTTATGAAATTATATGGTTATAAATAACTATTGCGCTGTTTTTTATTATGAGTGAATTTTGCACTTATTAAAATTAAGTAAATTAATATTTAAAAAATACCTTTTTAAGGTTATAAATTTTATACCCTCGAAATCAAAAAACTCCCCATAGATATTTGTCCAAGTTTTAATTCAGCCATTATATTATCAACTAAAATTTATTTTATGAAAAACTTAAATATTAAACATATTAAGGCTAAATGTCACCATTTAGAGCCATAACCTTTTATTGCCTACATGCAAATGTTACAAATCAATTTTTATTATTTTAAATCAATTAATCTATTTCGAGAATGAGAAAATTTTATTTTATCCTAACGGTACTTTTATCAATTAGTAGTTGGCTAACTGCCCAAACTACTGAAACGTACCTCCACTTCGATGGACAGGACGACAAACTCAGTTTGAGTAGTCCTCTGCCTCCAACTGGCAGCGACGCACGCACAGTTGAGTTTATGGTTAAACCAGATGCGGGTGCTTTTGGAAATCAAACAATTGTTAGCTGGGGATCGGCTATGTCCAATGGGGAATTGTTTGAAGTGGTATTAATGTCAGCAGGACCACCCACTTCGGTAAATATTGGTTTAAATTTCGGACCAATGGGACCTCCCGAGAATATGTTCATGGCAATGAATTCATCCATTCCTGTTGGAAGCTGGAGTCATGTCGCTATTAGTTATGACGGCACAACGGTAAAAATTTACATCAATGGTGTATTAAAAGATTCAGCCACACCCACTTTAAATACATCGGGAACGGGTTTTCAGTGGATAATAGGCGCAAACGCTAATAGCCAGAGTTTTTTAAAAGGCGGATTAGATGAGTTTCGTATTTGGAATGTCGCCCGCACTGAATCCGAAATTGATGCAGACAAAGGCAGACAACTCTGTGGCTCCGAATCGGGCTTGGTATCGTATTATGACCTCAACGATGGTACGCCGAGTGGTAGCAATACTTCTCTTTTTTTTGTAACCGATAAGGGTAGTAATAAAAGTGACGGTATGTTCAATAATACTTTTGCTCTAAATGGCAGCAGCTCTAACTTTTTAGATGGCTCGCCTATAACACCTTCTGCCAACCCTCCTAAAGTAAGTGCGCCTTCTATTGTGTATGCAAAAGATGCTACGGCTTCGGCACTAACGGCACAAGGTCAAGGTTTGAAATGGTACACGACTGCTACGGGCGGTACGGGTAGTACAACTGCCCCCACGCCCTCTACAGCAACGGTGGGCAAAACCGCTTATTGGGTTTCTCAAACATTGTGTGGTACAGAATCGGGTAGAACTAAAATAACCGTTTATACGATTGCAGCTGCTACGGCTAATTCTCTCCATTTTGATGGTGTGAATGATTATGTATCAGGCTATAATAGTGCATTACCATTGACCACAACTACATTCACTGGTACATTTGAGTTTAGATTAAAAACGATGAAAACGGACTGTGATATTTTTGCTTATGGTAATATTGGAACACCAAATGCCGTGTTTGGCATAGGCATCAGAAATGGTTTTGTATATGCTTGACGGCGGAATGACCACTAATAATAACAATATTGGCGGCATGTTGGCGGATAATAAATGGCATCATGTTACAGTAGTTTCAGCAAATAACTCGGTAACATTTTATATTGATGGTGTTTTGGATAAAACCATACCAGTTAGTGTCTCTGTGGCATATTTTGGCTTTGGGCCAGATCCCCGCAATTTTAAAATAGGTACAGCAGATGGTACGACTAATTTTTATGAAGGACAATTGGATGAATTCCGTGTTTGGAATCGCGCTTTAGGTGCTACTGAAGTCAGCAACCTATCCACTAAGGAGGTTTGTGGTGGTTCTGTAACGGGCTTAGTTGCTTATTACAGAATCAATCAAGGCAGTGATGGCGGCAATAATACAGCCATGAATTATTTAATTGATGACAGTCCTTCAGGTGTTGAAGGCACTTTGAATAATTTTGGTTTAACTAATGCTACATCGAATTTCACTTCGGCTTCACCTTATTTATCTGTTCCAAAACCGACTGTTACTTATAGCGACCTTACAACGTGCCAAGATTTTCCTTTCCTTGCTTTAGAAGCAACGGGCGAAAATTTAAAATGGTACACAACCGAAACAGGGGGTACAGGCGTTACCACTACACCCGTTCCACCTACCGATGTCGTACAGGTTCTTAATTATTGGGTTTCTCAAACAACCTGTTTGGGCGAAAGCCAACGGACTAATATAAAAGCGACAGTTAAAGCTAAACCTGATAAGCCAACGGCATCACCCACTAACGTATTGACGTATTGTAAAGGTGCAATGGCAAGTGCTATTACGGCTACGGGTACTGCTTTAGTATGGAATCTTAATACTGTTCTTACGGCTGGTGCAACTTATACGCCATCAACCGCCTCAGCAGGCGTACAAAATATTTATGTAAATCAACAAGTAAACGGTTGTAACAGTGATTATACAATAATTGATGTCACTGTAAACGATTTACCAACTGCCCCCTCAGTATCAGCAGTAAATGTATGCCTTAATGAGACTGTAACACTAACAGCAACAGGTACTAATTTGAAATGGTACACGGCAGCCACAGGTGGTATAGGTTCTACAACCGCACCAACGCCCAACACGGCTACAACAGGTACTTCTTCTTATTGGGTGACACAGACCAATGCAAACGGATGTGAAAGTCCAAGGGCAAAATTGGATGTGACGGTTATTAATAATGCGTCAGGCCTCCCTAATTTTGCAACAAAAACGTATCAGTATTGCGAAAATGCCATTGCAAACTTTCTTGTTACACCTTCTTTTGGCTCTAATGGTGTCTTAAAATATTATACCACAGCAATAGGAGGTACTGGTTCGACTTCCGATGTCATACCGACAGGCACAGTAGGTGCTTCATCTTACTGGGTAACTCAAACAGAACCCGGTAAATGTGAAAGCGCACGGACAAAATTGGATGTGACTATTACAACTGTCGCTAATACACCACCCACTGTTGTTTCAAGTTCTGTTGCATATTGCCAATTCGCAACAGCGACACAATTAGCGACTACGAGTACGGGTACTCTTATTCGATGGTACACAACCGCAACGGGCGGCATAGGCGATGTAACAGGTGGTCCAATACCATCTACAGATATTGTCGGTACTAAATCCTATTATCTCACTCAACAAACTATAAATGCTGTTACTGGACTTTGTGAAAGTGACAGAACGAAAATTGATGTGACTGTAAATAGCACACCCGCACCAACTGCACCAACGCCGCAATATTTCCAAGGCGATATTGCAGCACCCCTTACTGCAACAGGTACTAATTTGAAATGGTACGCTGCAGCCACAGGCGGAACGGGCAGCACGGCTGCCATCACACCGAGTACAGACAATGCAGGTATTGTATCGTATTATGTCACTCAAACGGGTGCTAATACGTGTGAAAGCCCCCGCACTAAAGTTGATGCCTCTATATTAGGTAAAGCGACCCACTTGAATTTTGATGGCGTTGATGATTATATTTTAGCTCAAGGCGTCTATCCTGATTTGCCGGGCGTGAATACCTCTCGCACAATTGAAATGATGATAAAAACAGACCAAACGAGTGTCGGTTCATTGATAGAATACGGTTTAGATCCCACCACTGATTTCAAAATTAGAATAAGTGGCGGCACAATACAAGTAGGTCAAGGTACTTTATTTATGAATTCAGACATTAATATAAATGACAATGTTTGGCATCATCTCGCTACTACTTTTGATGGAACAACCCTCAAAATATATATTGATGGTGTTTTACATGGTTCAGTTCCTCGCACATTAAATACTTATGCTCCTTTTAATTTAAGATTTGTTATTGGAGCAGCCAATAATACTGTTAGCGAGATTTATGATAGATTCTATAAAGGGGATATGGATGAACTCCGCGTTTGGAATAAGGCACTTACGGCAGCTGAAATCAATGCTCATAGAACGTGTGAGTATTTAAGCCCCTATCCAACGGAACTTGTTTTATACCATAAGTTTAATGTAGGTTATGGTGGAGCTGATAATACAGCACTCGCTAACCTTGGCATTAAGACAACAATTCCTAACGTTAGTTTTGCAAATACCCAATTGACTCCTTTTGCTAAAAAAGGTGCAACATCCAACTTTTTAGCGGGTTCTCCTGTCGAGATATTCAATGATGTGGTCGTGACGACCCCCTCAGTATCTTATGCCCAATTTGCCATTGCACAACCCCTTACGGCTGTGGGTATTAACCTCAAATGGTACACCGCTGAAACAGGTGGAACGGCTTTGGCTGGCACACCTACCCCAAGCACCACTACGAGGGGTACGACAATATTGGGTAGCGGCATCAACAACAAATGGCTGCGAAACTGCCAGAAAGAAAATTGATGTAACTGTAATCAATACAACCGCTACAAACTTGCATTTTGATGGTTCCAATGATGAAGTCTATTTGACTCCTGCTAATAATATTCCCATAGGTGGTGACGCTCGAACCATTGAGCTCATGATGAAAACCACAGCCACTTCAGGTATGTTGTTCAATTATGGTCAAGATTATTGGGTGGGTGGTGTTACTGGTGAACATACAGATGGTAGTTTTAAAATTTTCCTCGAAGCTGGCAAAGCTTCTTTTACCCAAGGGAATACTACAGTGGCTTCTAATACAAGTGTGAATGATGGGCAATGGCATCATATAGCTGTTACTTACGTTTATGGTGGCACCTATGGTACTGTAAAAGTTTACGTGGATGGCGTACTTAAAGCAAGCAATGCCACTATGGATATGTACACAAAATCGCCTGCCGATGCTACTTCTGCCCTTACAATAGGTTCAGCAAATGGTAGTAATTATTTTGCGGGTCAAATAGATGAAGTAAAAATATGGAATATTGTCCGCACGGCTTCTCAAATTTCATCTTCCAGAAATTGTGAAATAGCCTCTGATGCAGCAGAACTTGTTTTATATTATCAATTTAATCAAGGGTTTAGTGAAGGTGATAATACAAGCATCACAACTGTTACAGATGCTTCAAGTAAAGCTTTACACGGTACAATGAAGAATTTTGCTAAAACAGGCAGCACTTCCAATTTTTTAACGACTTCACAAGTATATGCACCTGTTGCACCTACCTTGAAAGCCACAACAGTCAGTTTGTGTCAAGGCTCAATGACACATCCTTTAACTGCAATTGGTACTAATTTAAAATGGTACACAGTAGCAACAGGTGGTACAGGGTCAACAACGGCAATATCTCCTAACACCGCTACTGTTGGAACAACCTCTTATTGGGTTGCAAATGCCACTACCGTAGGTTGCGAAGGACCTCGTGCCAAGATTGATGTTACAATAAATGTTAGCGGATTAGCCATAACAAATAACTCGGAATCATTTTCCAAAAATGATATGAATTGCTTCGAAAGTACAACTTGCGATAAGCAGAGTGCTATGGTGCTTCCTATTAATACAGGTGTCGCAGGGTTTTATCCTGTTACAGGCAATATTCAAAGTGCTGTTTATTTTGAAGCTACACAGCCAGCGGATTATATCAAGCGTCACCATCAATTAACACCTTCAAATAATCCAGATATATCTTCTGGGGTAGTTACCTTGTATTATACTCAAGCAGATTTCGACGATTATAATGCTGTAATTCTATCCGCTACTAAAAAATTGCCAGCTAATACAACTGATGCAGTAGGTAAAGCCAATTTTAGAGTTAAAAAATACAGTGGAACAAGTATAGATGGTTCTATATCGGGTTATGCAAGTACGCCAATTATTATTGACCCAAGTGATGATAGTATTGTTTGGAACAGTGCTGCCAGCCGTTGGGAAATAACATTCGTGGTTAATGGCTTTAGTGGCTTCTTTGGTACTAATGCACAAAATTCAGCTCTGCCAGTTGAGTTGATTTCATTTAAAGGTAAATCATCAGAGGGTAGAAATTATTTATCGTGGACAACTGCCAGTGAGCAAGACAATAAAGGCTTTTATGTAGAGCGCAGTGATGATGGTAAACGATATGAAACATTGGATTTTGTACAAGGGGCTGGAACAACTACACAATCGCACGACTATTATGCTACAGATACAAAACCGCTTTATGGTATCAATTATTATCGCTTAAAGCAAGTAGATTATTCAGGTAATTTTAAATACTCCAATACGATTACTTTGAATAGTGATGTAAAAACTAAAACCATAGTAGCATATCCAAATCCAAGTGATGGAAATATCAAATTATTAGGGCAAGATATTACCTCAAATAAAGGAATATTGTTCAATTCATTAGGTCAAATGTATAATGTAACGATTACTCAAAATGAATTGCACTTGGAAAATATGCCCGCAGGGATTTATTATTTGCAATTGGAGAATAATAGCGAGAAAATAAAAATTATCAAAAATTGATTTGAAAAATTAAATTTAAAAAACCTGTATAGTCTCCATTAAATTTAAAAGGAAACCTTTCATAAGTGAATATTTAAATACTTAGCCCATTAGTCTTATAACTATTGGGCTTTTTTTATCTATAAATTTTATTGTTTTGAACAAATCTTAACTTCTGTACCTACTCCCAAAACTGAAGAAAACACAATAGCAACTCGGCTATTTTGTATCAATTGCCCAATCAAATAAAGCCCCATGCCGTTGCCTTTTTCATTGAGCGTACCTGATTCTGCTTTCATGACTTGATGCAATAAGAGATTTTGATTTTCTATGCTCATGCCTGTACCAAAATCTTTGATAGTGATACCATTGGAAATATCCATGAACTGAATTTCGCCGTCAGAAAAACTAAATTTTATGGCATTATTCAAGAGGTTTTTAAGAATAATATGCAGTTTTTCAGCTGAAATGGGCAATTCTGTAGTGGGCGAAAGGGTATTTCTAATGTGCAATTTTTTTTGTTCGCTGTGGTGGTGTATCTCCTTAATCACCTGTTCTACAATGGGTGCAACTTTACAATTTTCAATAGTATTAGCAGTTTTTTGCAATTTTTTAAGGTTCAATAAATTATTAAGTAGGCTATTGACCGAGCCAATTTGTTGCGTCAAACTGTTAGAGACTTGTTGTAACAAGGGGTCTTTGATAACCATTTTTTTGAGCAGCAAACTGACACCCAATAAGGGCTCTTTAATGTCGTGTGAAATAATGCCTATCAAATGTTCATTGACAGCATTGTTCTGTTGAATTATATTGCGTTGCTTGCGAATAAACCAGACGAAATAAATCAAAACGCCTAAAGCCAACAATAAACCAAAAGCAATAATACTCAACAAGAAAATTTGTCGCTGTTTACTTTTCAATTCTACCTCTTTCAAGTTTTCTGCGTGGCGTTTTTCCATATCCTCCAATTCTTTGAGGTGTTCTTTTTCCTTATAAACCTTATGCAAGCTGTCCAATTCCCCCATCAAAGGGTTCATTCCATGTTGATTCAGCAAGACATTGGCAAAGACTTCTTTGGTATAAATGGTGTATTTGACGATTTTACAAGAATCGGCATATCTTAACGACATCAGATAGGCTTTTTTTAATTTTGTTGTATCGCCCATAGCATCATAGAGCTCCATTTTTTTAGTATAAATCATTGGCAAGTCGCATGGGCTTGACCCCCTCAGTAATTCGAGAGCTTGGTCGTATTTTTTTTCAGCATTCTCATACTTTTTACCCAAATACAACAAATAAGCTTCTTGCATGATTATCTTGGATTGATACTCGGCATTTAAGTGTTCATACTTGTTTTTAGATAAAATTTGCATTAAACTATCAGCCTGTTTATACTTCTGAATATCAAAATACACTAAGGCTTTTTGACATTGACTATTAGCAATAAAATAGTCTTTTTGAGGCGTTTGCTCACCAAAAGACAAGGCAATATCCAAGTGTTTTAAGGCATTGTCGTAGTCAAACAAGCGTTTTCGGGTATAAGAAAGAAAGAGATTGGCATAGTACCTATCTTCATTTGTTCTGTCAGCTTGTGCTAAAAATTCCTGCAAAAGCTTCTGCGATTCCGTATATTTTAAAGCATTATTAAGTTGATATACTTGTTCTTCCAAAGCCACAATGTGGGCGGGTTGGGCTTTTACAAAAAGAGAAAAAAGCAAGAGGGCGAATAGCAATAGTTTATACATCGGAACATTTTAAATGATAGTCAAATTTATAATTTTAAGTATCCCATGTTCGTCAGTTTGAGCACCAATTCTACGGAGTTCGTACAATTAAACTTAGCGATTAAGTTGTTTTTTTGATTGTTAATCGTGTTTACAGAGTTATTTGTCAAGGTGGCAATTTCTTTAGCCACAAGCCCTTTTGCAAGGTATCGGGCGATGTCTTTTTCTTTATTGGTTAGGTGCGGGGGAGGTGTTTCAAGAGTATATTTTTTGCGATATTGTGTCGTCAGATAAGCAATTTCGACAGTATCCCACAGCGTATCCAAACTGTCTTTTTTATTCACAAATGCGACTACACCATAATCGAATAAAAATTGTTGTACAAATTCCGAATGAATGCTGCTATAAGCCACCACTTTCACGGGCAGTTTCAAAGATTGTATTTCTTCAAACATTTCTAAGCCCAATTCTTCTTCTGTCAATACGTCTGAAATGGCAATATCTACTTCATTTTTTTTCAATAAATTAATAAAATCAAGGCTATTTTTTGCAGTACCTACTACCTCGACGCCTTTTTTTTGCTTGAAATATTGAGTCATAGCATCTAAAACAATCTGGTGGTCATCAAAAAAAGCAATTTTCATCGTCTTTAGTTTAGATGCAATATTACAACATATTTTGTTTTTTAAAATAGTTATTTTTAACTATAAAAAGCGTTTTTTACTTCAAAATACTGAGGGGGGGACAAAAAACTTATTGGTTAGAAATAACTATTGTTTGAGGTATTTAATAAGCTGAAATTTGCAGGAATATTTTAAAATTAAAAATCAAAGCATTGATAAATTGAAAATTAAAAAAGGGCAAGCCCTGACGGATATTGGATAAAACAGATGATATCGCTGAAGTAGGGAAAAATAATTGAAAGTACAATCCCCAAATGTTTAATGTTTGATAACCTCAAATTGCCCTTTTTTATACTTGTAAAAATAGCCATCGAATAAGTCAATAATGGCTTTATTGACGTTGGCAGTTTCAGAAATATACTTGTTTTGAATGTTGATAATTTTAAAAAAAGCCACATTATTTTCATCTCTATCAACTATAAAACCCACCAAACGAGCGTCGCCTCTTGAAGGCGTTGCTTGAACATCACCGCCGAGTAAAGCACCGACAACACCCAGAAGAATGGAGCTTGTTCTTTCCAATTTATACGTTTTACGCGTCATTTCGTAGCCGTCCGCGTGTACCCAAAGCAGATAGGGAATCGAATCTTTTGTCATTACCTCCTTCAATGGTTGTGGGATTTCACTGTCATAATCCCCTGAAATCAAGATTTTATTTTTCAAGACCGTCAAGCTGCTATCTACCAACGACATGCTTGAATCCTTGAGGACAAGATAGCTGTATTGAATATTTTCAGGCAGCACATCCTCCACCGCATCCATGATTTTGTTCTCCATGTCGATAGAAAATTTAGTGCTGGTATCTTCATTTTCCGTCGAGCCAATGACATCTAAAATGACCAAAGGGCGGGCAATTTTGAGGGTGCGAATCTCGACAGGCTGCCGATTGGAGGTTAAAACAGTGTGCGGGATGGTGCAACTTGACCATAAAAGGCATATAATAATAAAATTGAAAAGTAAATTTTTGTAGTGCATTAGAGAATGATGAGTTATGAATGATGAAAATGTTTGTTTTCATGACAAATTTAATCAAAAATGTCTTTGTCAACACGTAGAATCAACATATAAATTGGTAAAATTCGTTAATTCGTAAAATTCGTGGTCTCCTACACGTAGCGATGTTTCAATATATTTCATTAAATTTCAATGAAATACTGAGGGGTAACAAAAGAATGTCTATTTTTAAAAGTTTTTAAAATATTTAAAATTTGACATTCATGACAACAACCCATTATCGCACCTGCAACCTCTGTGAAGCCATGTGCGGACTCGAAATTAAAACCGAAAACGGCACCATCACCACCATCGCTGGCGATAAAAACGACGCATTCAGCCGAGGGCATATTTGCCCAAAAGCGGTGGCAATGAAGGATATTTATGAAGACCCGAACCGCTTGAAAACACCTGTCAAACGCACGGCGGACGGTTGGAAACCCATCAGTTGGGAAGCGGCTTATAGCGAAATAGTGGGTAAATTGAAGGAAATTCAAGCAAAACATGGCAATAATGCGGTGGGTGTCTATCAAGGCAACCCGTCTATTCATAATTTGGGAACAACCATGTTTTCGCCTACTTTTTTTAGATTATTGAAAACAAAAAACATGTTTTCGGCGACCTCTACCGACCAATTGCCGCATCATTTTGCTGCCTTGCTCATGTTCGGGCATTATTTTCTGTTGCCCATTCCAGACATTGACCATACAGATTATTGGCTCATCATCGGCGGCAATCCTGTTGCTTCCAATGGGAGCATTATGACTGCTCCCGATGTCACGCACCGCCTTCAAGCCGTTGAAAAACGGGGCGGTAAAGTGGTCGTGATTGACCCTCGATTGACGGAGACAGCGGAGAAGGCAACCGAGCACCATGCCATCCGCCCGGGCAGCGATGTGTTCCTGCTTTTGGGTATGATTCACGTTATTTTCAAGGAAAACCTTGTGAAATTGGGTAAAAATGAAGCTTTTACTGAGGGGGTCAATAAAATAAAACAAATTGTTGAAAATTATTCTCCTGAAAAAATAGCCGCTCAAACAGGCATTTCTGCCGCCAATATTGAGCGTTTGGCGAGGGAATTTGCGGCGGCTAAATCGGCTGTTTGTTATGGTCGTATGGGTGTATCCACGCAAGCGTTTGGGGGTGTGAGTCAATGGCTGATTAATGTGTTGAATATTATTACTGATAATTTTGATAAGGCGGGCGGTGCAATGTTTACCGCCCCTGCTTTCGATATTGTGCGACCGACCAAAGCACCGCCTGTCATCGGGCGTTGGCGCAGTCGCGTGCGGAATTTGCCTGAGTTTATGAGTGAATTGCCCGTCGCTGCTTTGGCTGAGGAGATTTTGACTGAGGGGGATGGTCAAATTCGAGCCATGATGACGAGTTGTGGCAACCCTATTTTGTCCACACCCAACGGTGGACAATTGGAAAAAGCGTTTGAAAAATTGGAATATATGGTCGCTTTTGATATTTACATCAATGAAACGACTCGCCATGCCGATATTATTTTACCGCCCGCCACAGGTTTAGAAAATACGCATTACGACATCACTTTCCATGCTTTAGCGATTCGCAACACCGCTAAATATTCGGAAGCCTTGTTTCCAAAATCGGCAGGAGCAAAATATGATTGGGAAATTTTTCAGGAATTGGCGAATGCGTTCAGCGGCAACGAAGAGGAATTTACGCCCGAACCGCCAGAAGTGAAACTCAACATGGGTTTGATGTACGGCAGACATGCCTTGACTTTAGATAAATTAAAGGAGAATCCACATGGCATTGACTTAGGTGCACTGCAACCCTGCTTGCCCGAACGCCTTTTGACAGCCGATAAAAAAATACATCTTGTGCCCGATTTATTGGTTCAAGATTTAGAAAGAGTGAAGGCAGCAATGGATAAAAAACCGACCCCTCAGTATCCGCTGCTCATGATTGGCAGACGGCATTTGAGGGATAATAATTCATGGATGCACAATTCCGCTCGATTGGTCAGAGGGCGCAACAGATGTACGCTGATGATACATCCCGAAGATGCCCATGCGTTAGGCATTGATAATCAACAAGTTGTGAAAATATCTTCCCGTGTGGGCAGTGTGGAAGTCGCCGCTGAATTGACTGATACAATGATGCGCGGCGTCGTGAGTATGCCACACGGCTACGGTCATGCGCGTAAAGGCGTGCAACTCGACATTGCACAACAACACGCGGGTGTGAGTGTCAATGACTTGACGGATGAGTTTGTTTTAGATGAGTTGACGGGGAATGCGGCTTTTAGTAATGTGGCGGTGAGAGTGGAGAGAATTAGGAATTAGGAGTTGGGAATTAGGAAATGAGCGTTCGTAAATAATGCCATTCATTTATCGTAAAATTCAAAAAAATTAGGATGAAAGCAAATACTACTTATATAGATGTGGGTAATAGTAAAATTCTCAATCTTGATGTGGATGAGTTCAATAGTTTTATAGGAATTACTGATAATAATGAAGTTATTTCAGATAATTTAAAATTCAGAGTTAATGAAAAATTTAAGTTTCCTCTCATTCGTAAGCTCAATAATGATATTTTTTTGATTGCTGATAGTCGATTAATAAATAATTTGAATGGGTATATTTATGATTTTAATGGACAATTAGTTAATAGATTTCTTGCAGGTGATGGGATTCAAGATATAGTCATTCAAAGAGATAAAATAGTCATGACTTATTTTGACGAAGGTGTTTTAGGTGAAAACGGACCTAATAATAGTGGTTTAGCAGTATTTAATTTTCAAGGACACCTTGAATTTGGATTCAATGAAAGTATTGGTTCTGCGGAAATTATTGATTGTTATTGCATTTGCAAACATGGCGTAAATGGAATATTATTCTATGCATATACTGAATTTAAAGTTTATGAATTAAATCTTGATAATTATAAATGGAATGCGTTTGAAGCCCCCGACACATTTTTAGGGGCATCTGCTATGACGAGCAAAGAAAATAATATAATATTTCATTCAAGTTATGATCATAAAACAACTTTTTTCTATTGGAATAGAAATACAAATGAAGTTACAATATTGGGCAATTATTCATCAGAGTTAAAAGGATTAAAAAATGAAAAATTTTTAGCATTTGATGATAAAGGGTTTACGATTGTTGAACCGATGGAATAGTATAATTGCCTTTAGTAGCACCCCTCAGTAAAAACCCATTTTTATAATCAAAATGCTCTAACTATTCCCTAATTATTATTGAGTCCAGCGGACTCCCACGTTTGTAGAGAAAACAAAAGTCGCTTTTCACGAGTCCAGCGGACTCGCACATATTTTTAGCCCATTAGGTGCGAGTCCGCTGGACTCGTGGAACGGTTCGGTTAATTGTGCTACAAACGTGGGAGTCCGCTGGACTCTTGCAGATTTAAAAAAAATTAATTACCCCCTCAGTAAAAACCCGTTTTCAAATGTTCAAATCCTTCAATTTCACACAATTTTTATTTATATCATTAGGCTTTGTCTGTTTTACTGTAATAGGCACGCTTTCTCATGAATTAGGGCATTTTGCAGTAGCCAAATATTTAGGAATGATAAATATAGAACTGCATTATAGTTCCGTGAATTATGATAACCCAATGATTGATTATCAAAGAGAGTTGTACACCAAATATGAAATACAAATAAGAGAAGATAAGAATTTTTCTGAAAAAGCCCTGTATGAGGAATTAAGTTCAAGCATCAAATATAAGCAGATAATGGTGAGAGCAGGCGGACCAATTCAAACGATGTTGACGGGTACAATTGGATTAATTGTACTCATTTTATTTGTCGATAAATTCAAAATAAATGGTGAGTTAAAGTTGATTGGTTGGTTATGGATTTTTCTAAGTCTCTTTTGGTTGCGACAAACTGCTAATTTTTTGGCTTCTTTTATATTTTTCATCATCAAAGGATTCAGATGGGGTTCTCGAAGTGATGAAATGGCATTAGCTCATAATTTGCATTTACCCATTTATTCGATTTCAGTCATTACAGGATTAATCGGCATTCTTATATTGCTTTGGATAATATTTTTTTACCTTCCACGAAATATTGCACGGACTTTTATATTAGGCGGATTAGTAGGAGGAGTTACAGGGTATTTGATTTGGTTTATTTGGTTTGGGAAATATATTTTACCTTAGATTTAATTAAGCACCCTCAGTAAAATAGTCATTTTGACTTGAAGAACCATAAAACAACACGACATTGAGCGAACATATTTATGTAATAAGCGGATTAGGAGCAGATGAAAGAGTGTTTCAAAATGTGGATTTTGGAAGGCTGAAACCGACGTTTATTCAATGGATTGAACCGAGAGACAACGAAACTATTCAAGAATATGCTTCAAGATTATCGGAACAAATTGATACCAGTAAGCCTATTATTTTAGGCGTTTCTTTTGGAGGAATGATTGCCGTAGAAATTGCGAAACAAATTGATTATCAACAAGTTATACTCATTTCATCCGCTAAAACGAAAAATGAAATACCATTTGTTTATAGAATTTTAGGGCGTTTAAAATTGCATAAAATTATCCCTATCAAGCTATTCAAGCGAGCCAATATTTTGACTTATTGGTTTTTCGGCATGAATTCAAAAGTTGAAAAAGAGATGTTGAAAAGCATTCTTCACGATACGGATAGCACATTTTTAAAGTGGGCAATGGATGCCATTATTCTTTGGAAAAATGAGATTATAATTGATAAATTAATACATTTTCATGGCGATAACGATAAAATATTACCCATCAAAAACATTAAAAAAGTAGATTTTGTCATTCCAAACGGTGGGCATTTGATGGTATTTAATCGAGCAGACGAAATTATTAGTGTATTTTTTAAAGAGTAGAAAGGTTGAAAGAATAATCGCTGTAATTGATAAGTGCTTTTGTTGATTCCAATTCTTTCCAAGCTTTTTCTTGATGACTTAAATTAACTATCGTACGAGTAGTCATATTTTTAAATTTTGCAACAGTTGTATCTATAAGAGATTTTTCAGCTTCATCGAATAATGACATATTGCTGTCTTTTAACGGCGTGTATAAAATAACAAAATTATCTCCCAATTCTACTGCTGATTGGGCTACAAACTCTTCATTATCAAGTCGCATATAAATATTATTATAAAAAGTAGGCACAGGACCCCATTGTATTGCCCTATATGTCAATCCAGTAACAGATCTACCTAATTCTTTGAAAGCAAGGAAATCAATAAAAAATAATACTTTATTAATTTTTAATGGACTATTGTATTGGTGATTTGAATTTGCCAAAATGTGCAACACTAAATTAGATACACGATGCCAGTTAGGTCGCCTAAATCCCGTATATTGCGTCACATCATCTGTAATATTGATAAGTAACAAAGGTATATGCTGTTGTGGTAAGCGTTGAATTTTAGATTTAATTTCAGGCACAGCAAATTCACTATCCTCAATAAGATTAAGGAAAGATGTGGGGTTTGAGGCAATACGAATAAGGTTGGCATTGGAAATAATTGGCATATCTCCTCTTTCATAAGCAGCATATTGATTGGTACCCATCCCCAATATTTCTGACATTTTAGAAGCAGACAAACCATATTGCTCTCTAATACTTTTTATTTCTTCTGGAAATGGAATATGATGCTTTGCTCGGTATTGATACCATGCTTGACGGAGAGAAAATTCATCTACTTCATCTGTTGTAAATTCTTCTTTACATTTTTCGCAACGATAAAAATGTTGCATTATTTTAAATGGCTCATTGCGATAAGTGAGTATTTTAGGCTCTCTTTCAAGGTTTGCATAACCTTCACAAAACGGGCATTCTAATTTATTTTTCATCGCTATTTTTATTTAAATGGATAATGAATGGGGCGTTCTGCAATATGAAAAGACATACAATCAACAGATTTATTAGGCAATCCAATGCTCAATTTAATATATACTTCATATGTTTTTATTGTTATGCCAAATTCATAGTAATCTGGCTTTGAAACGTCGAAAGTATCATGATTTGGACCAGTATAGTAGTTTCTAATAGTTAAGTTTTTTAAATAATTTAATCTATCATTTGGTGTAATATCTAATAGGGCAAGGGTATCTAAATTTTTGTCTCTTGGTCTAAATACTACGCCAAAAATTGGAATTTTAATTTTTAACTGTGAAAGGAATTCCTCGATTTGTTCTTGATTCGACATTATAGTTCAATTATTTTGGTTAAACGTTTTCGTTACAAATTTAAGCCATTTAATTTGAAAGTAAAACTTTTTCGTTTTATTTTAGACAAACCACAATTAAAAAACAAAATAAATTATTTCACCTTTTATTTGACTCTATGACAACCACTCAAAAATTCATCACCCGCAATATCTGGATCCTATCATTGGTGAGCCTCTTTACGGATGTGGCGGGCGAAATGCTCTATCCTGTGATGCCGCTTTACTTGAAGAGCATTGGTTTTTCAATCGTTTTTATTGGTGTTTTAGAAGGTCTTGCTGAAGCCACCGCTGGGCTGAGCAAAGGATATTTCGGCAATTGGAGCGATAATATTGGTCGGCGATTACCCTTCGTACAAATCGGCTATGGACTGAGTACTCTCGCTAAACCTTTGATGGCGATTTTCGCTTTTCCGCTATGGGTATTTTTTATTCGCACGCTCGATAGGTTGGGCAAAGGCATTCGCACAGGGGCACGCGATGCCCTGCTTTCCGACGAAACCACGCCTGAATTCAAGGGTCGAGTATTCGGTTTTCATCGAGGGATGGATACTTTGGGGGCGGTTTTAGGTCCTGCATTGGCTTTGCTTTACCTGTATTTTTATCCTCAACAATATAGGTCTTTGTTTTTATGGGCATTTATTCCAGGTCTTATTGCCTTGAGTTTTACTTTTTTAATTAAAGAAAAAACGAAAGTCGTCACACCTAAAAACAAGCCTGGATTGCTTGATTTTGTTAGATATTGGCAGAAAAGCCCTTCAAAATATCGACAATTGGTAGGTGCTCTCCTTGTTTTCACTCTTTTTAACAGCTCCGATATTTTTTTAATTTTGAAAATAAAGGAGTCGGGTATGGACGATACTCTCGCCATTGGCATCTATATTTTTTATAATCTTATATACGCGCTCGCTGCCTATCCGATGGGCGTTTGGGCGGATAAATGGGGGATGAAACGGGTCTATATTGGCGGCTTGCTCATCTTTGTAATGGTCTATGGCGGTATGGCATTTGCGAATAGTTCTTTGATGTTTTTTGCTTTGTTCTTTTTATATGGCATTTATGCCGCCGCTACTGAGGGGGTAGCCAAAGCATGGATTAGCAACCTCACCGACGCTCAAAATACGGCAACGGCTATCGGCACTTACACGGCTTTTCAAAGCGTTTTGATGCTCGTGGCGAGTACATTGGCAGGCATTATTTGGATGGCATTTGGTGCATCAGCTACTTTTATTTTGACGGCAGTGATAACATTAGCAGTGGTCATTTACTTGTATTTTTTTTATAAAGAATAAAACTTAACATCGTTTTTAAACGTTGTTTTAAAAAGTAATTTTTTAAAAAAAATTTGACAGATGAAATATAACACATTGATTTTCACTACAATAGCGTGTTTTCTAACATTATCCGCTTGTTCAGAAGCACCTAAAGAGCAGCAAAATGCCACCCAACAACAGGATGATAATGTCATCATGATACCGACTGAAGGCGGCGGTCAAATACCTGTTGATTTGGATACGTTCAATCAAGTACCGCGAGATATGTCTCCGAAATCTGAGAAATCAGTTCAGAGTATTACCGTCGAGCCTAAGCATCAGGTGGGCTTAATCACGGCGGATATGAGTGAAGAAGACATCAAAAAATTGTATGGCGAATCGAAAGTCGTGCGCGTGGATAGAGGCGATGTCAAGACAGCGGTGTTCCCCAATTCGGATAAAGAATTGGAAATTACGTGGAAAAAAGGGCAGGATTTTAAGAAATTAGAGACTGCCATTATACGAAAAGGCGATTGGAAAACGTCGGAAGGAATTGGCATCGGCACTACGGTGGATGAACTCAATAGAATAAATGGCAAGCCAGTTGAGCTTTTTCAACGCGAGGAAAATTACGCGATGGTGCGTTGGAAAGGCGGCAAAGTGAATCCTAAACTTAAAGCTATTGTGGATACCGATAAGCGGAAAGTGATTGAAATGCAGATTGATTTTTAGGTATATTTTTGTCTTAAATACTGAGGGGGTCACTATTTCACAACGCTCTTCAGCACTCCCGCCACTTTCACCTTTTTAAACTCGCGCTCGAGGAATTTTTTCTTACTCACTTGCTCCACCGTTTTGCCATCTACTTTGGATTCGAGCCAAGCGATGATGTCCAAATAAACAAATGACCGCCGTTCAAATGGATTTTGAGCAATTTCTTCCAACCTATTTTTCAACTCGCTGAACTCTTCTTTCAAGTCTTTTTGCTTGATAAATAGCGATTTTTTCAAAAATTTCAAGACTTCTTGCATCACGCCGCTCATGTCGCCATTTTTTGAAAGGAAACGATAAACGGATTTGATGAGATATTCGAGCAAGGCATAATGCCCTTTTTCGTAGTGACAAATGAGTTGCAACATGCGAGCGAAGCATTGAATATCGGTGCGAAGGTTGCCCGTTTTGAGGTTGATAATTTTATTCAAATAATCAATCGCTTTATCAAAATTGCCGCTGCCGAAATAGAGGCAGGCTATTTTATAATAAAAAACCAGAATGCGATGTTCATCCAATGTTTTTGAAAATTCTTTGAGCTGCTCCTCAATTTCAGGAATCAATTTGACCCCCTCAGTAAAAGAGCCTTCCAAGAAGTGTTTATTGATTTTAGCGGAATAAATATGGTGAAACGCTAAGGTGCGGGTATTTTCATCCAACGAATCAGCATGTTTTGCAATATATAACTCAGTGTTATTCAATATTTTACAAAGTCGCTCATGATCGAGCGTCATAAAAAGGGCATTGAGCAAATTATGAACGCCTTTGAGATAAAGCGACGTGTCATTGATTTTCATAATCGGCTCTAACTCAAAAAGTTCGACCCATTTATATGAGTAGCGATAGTAATTTTTCCAATTTTGAGCGATATAACTATGCCACACATGGCATTGATAAAAATAGACTTTTTCAAAAAAATCCATCTTTGATGTCTTAGCATCGAGTCCTGTTTGTCCATCGACATTGAAAGTAGATATTAATTTTTGATTTAAAAAATCGTCTGCTTTTTTCAAATCAACTTCATTCCGTGCATGACCCATTTGAAGATACAAACCATACAATTGGAGCGATACATTGGATAAAATACTCGTGTTCAAGATGTGCCGCATCGTCTGTTGCGACTCAACAGCCAGTTCATCTGCCCTACCCTCATGACTCCGCGTGATGTGTCGGCTTTCAATCAGTTTTTCAAATTCGATGATTTCGAGCAATAAAAGATTTTGATGATTGACAGTTGCCAAACCTTTTGCTTTATCTAAAATACGTAAACTTTGAATGTATAAACCTTTGGTGTACAGCACTTTAGCATAGTCAATATTTTCTCGAATGTCAATATCGGTATTTTTATTTTTATGCAAAAGCCTCAAACTGGTCAACAACTGTTTGTACAAATGGGCTTTCAAATTAGACAATTGTTCCTTTTTAATTTCAGGTACTTTCTTAAAAATTTGGCTTTCATCATAATCCTTTGATTTATCCAAGACGTCGAAAAGGCGTATGAATTTCAAATCTTCGCTATCCTGATTGCGCGTTACATAAAGTCGGAAATTGCGCTTCTCCGCCTTCGTCAAGGTTTTAATCAATTGAAATAAATGGTCTTGTACTGCACCCTGTTGTTGTCGTTGCAATGATGTAGGCATCGTATAGTTTATTTAAGTAAATCGTTGATAATCAATAGGTTATAAAATAAAAATTTCAGTTTGAATACCGTAAGGCTGTCTCAAAGTTAAATCTTTTAGCCACAACCTTTCAAGTAACTTTGATATTCTTTCAATATTAAAAGTGTACTGAGCAAATGTACAAAGTCCGTTTTGACTATTTTAAAAATAAATAAAAAAAACATGGCTGATAAAGTCTTTATTTTCGACACCACTCTCCGCGATGGAGAACAAGTACCAGGTTGCAAATTAAATCTTCCTGAAAAATTAGAAATTGCCCGCGCTCTTGAAGAGTTGGGCGTGGATGTTATTGAAGCAGGTTTTCCTATTTCAAGCCCTGGCGATTTTGATTCGGTGACTCAAATTTCAAAACTCATCAAAAATGCGACTGTTTGTGCTCTCAGCCGTTCGGTTGAGCAAGATATAGATGCCGCAGCTGGTGCTTTAAAATATGCTGTTCGCCCACGCATTCATACGGGCTTGGGTACAAGTGATTTTCATATCAAAAATAAATTCAATTCCACGCGCGATGAAATGTTGCTGCGGGCAGTCCGAGCTACAAAATATGCTAAAAAACAAGTAGAAGACGTTGAATTTTTCTGCGAAGATGCAGGACGTTCCGACCCTGAATATTTGGCGCGGGTGGTAGAAGCTGTCATAAAAGCAGGTGCTACAGTGGTCAATATTCCTGATACGACGGGCTATTGCTTGCCTGATATGTACGGAAAATTGATAAAATACCTTGTGGACAATGTGCCTAACATTCATAAAGCGACCATTTCAGCGCATTGTCACAATGATTTGGGCTTGGCAACGGCTAACTCTATTGCTGCTGCCACGAATGGCGCGCGTCAAATAGAATGCACTATCAATGGCATTGGCGAACGCGCAGGCAATACGAGCCTTGAAGAAGTCGTGATGGTGATGCGTCAACACAGTGCATTGGGGCTTTATACCGATATTCAAACGCATCAACTTTATCCGATTAGCCGTTTGGTTTCTGAAAAAATGCGGATGATGGTGCAGCCGAATAAAGCAATTGTAGGCTCAAATGCCTTCGCGCATTCGTCGGGTATTCATCAAGATGGCGTAATTAAAAATAGAGAAAATTATGAGATTATTGACCCTGCTGAGGTGGGTGTTCAAGAGTCGAGCATCGTTCTCACGGCTCGGAGTGGGCGGGCTGCTTTGCGCTATCGCCTTCAAAAAATAGGCATTGATGTCAATAAATATGATATGGAAGACCTTTATCGCCGCTTCATTTCTATCGCTGACCGTGAAAAAGAGGTGCGTGAAGAGCATCTAAATGGTATGATGGCAGAGTTAAATGCAGGTGTGGCGATGGCATAATTTCAAGATAAACAAATTGCAGATAGAATCAATATGACCCTCTCGGTTTTTTACTGAGGGGGTCTTGTATTTAATTGAGAGTTGAAAATTGAAAATGAAAATTTAGAAGTGCAAAAGGAGTGGAATACTGAGGGGGTATAAATTGCGTTATAGCATCTGATAAACCTAAATTTTTTGACAACCAACTTTAAATTCCTATGAAACAAAACCTTATTTTTCTGTTCTCTTTTTTCCCAATTTTCCTTTTCAGCCAACGCCATAATGATTGCCGCAGTTCGATGGATTTTGTATTTTCTCCTGATTATTTTGCACCGCCTAATGAAGAAGCAGATGCCAGTTTCACACCACTTTTCTCTTATCGGACGGGGTTGAATGTGTCTATTTTTTCATCTCAAGTACCCTATTTTGTCTTTCGAAGTGGTATGCGATATGTGCGATATGAATATGATGTAAAAGCATTTTTTTCTACTCAAACCAGCCGCTTGGCTAAGCAATTTGTAGAAATTCCCTTTGTATTTCGCTTTTATTTTAGTCTCAACAAGTTACGCCCGTATATTGAAGCGCAATCGTCGCTGAATATGAATACAGGTAAAACAGTAGGAATCCACTTCACGGCAGGCGGTGCTCTGGGCTTAGAATATGTGATACAAAAAGAACTCGCCCTATTTTGTCAACCAACTTTTCGCAAGCCCATTTATCGCACTGCTGATGCCAGATCATTCAATTATCATTTCAGCACAGGCTTGGAGTTGGGGGTGAAATATCGGTATTGAAAAGTGAAAAGTGAAAAAAAGCGACCCCCTCAGTATGGAGTCGCTTTTTTGCATTTTTTCAAAGTATTTTTAAGACATTTTTAAGCATTTTCAGAATCATAGACCACTACTTTTTCCCATAAATGCGAGCAGGTTTCTACAAATTTTTTATGCACTGGATGCACTTGATAGACCTCTTCATCTTCCAAATTATCAAACATAAGCAGCCATGATATGGAATAGGCTCTATTAATCACGTCTCGATTAGTAGATGCTGGTACGCCGATGTGAATCATTCGGAATTCAGGAATAGAGCGCATACTGTTCAAACCTGCAATCAGTGCTTCGCGATCAGCAATGCTTTCAGGATTCTTTAAAGTAAAAAAAACATGGTGGATAAACATAGGAAATGATGAATTATAAATGATGAATGATTAATTGAGAGTTTTGAATTGAAAGTTGAAAGTTTGAGTACAAATGATGAATTTTGATGGTAAAAATAATAAAAAAAACGAAGTCGGATGATAAAAATAAAAGAAGTTTTAGATTTTCATAAAACATTGATTGTCAATACTTTAACAGTCTAATATCTACTATCTAAATACCTAACGTCTCATCTAACAAGCGTCAATTCTCCTTTTATTCGTTCTTTTCTACCATCAATATAAATCACTTCTGCGATGTAAATATACACCCCAGGCAAGGCTTCGCGCCCTCTGAAATGCCCATCCCAACCGTCTTGCTCGGTTGCGGTGGGGAATATGCGATCGGTCGTGTACATCATTTCGCCCCAACGGCTGAAAATTTTTAAATTATCTATAGAAACAACTGTTTTACTACCATAAATTTGATAATAATCATTGGCTTTATCACCATTTGGAGAAAAGGCTTGGGGTGCAAAAAAGAGATTGTCACGCTTGATAACGACTTGCGTTGAGGCGGTTTGGGTACAGCCATATTTATCGATGGCGGTAATACCATAATTTTCGGAATCGAATGGTTTTACGAAAGTATCTAATGTCCGAATGCTCCTATTGCTCCAAAAAAAAGTATCTAATGGATGGTTAGGGGCTACCCATAGATGAAAGCTATCGCCCAAAGGTATTTCAAGGCTCGGCGATATCATGAGGGTAAAAGGCGTCGGATTGAGGACAGTGACGATAGATTCTAATTTACATTTATTTTTGTCCAATAAAGTAATGGGGTAATTGCCTGCTTTCAGTTTATCAATAAAAATTTTCTGCCGTAACGTATCCGCCCCCACAACTAAAGTATAAGGCGGCGTCCCTCCCACAATGCTATCGACTGCAATAATACCGTCTTTTCCATCATGACAACGGGGCGGCGTGACCACATAAGCCACTGAATCGGGCGAGGGAATAATAAAAACTTCTACCCTATCCTTGATTTCACAAGCATTATTAAAGGTCACTTTGACCGAATACTGAGTGGTCTTTTTGGGATAGACAGTCACTACTGGCGTAGTTTCGCCTGTGCTCCATTTATAAAGACAATTTCGACAATTCGGAATTCGAGCATCAAAAGTGACGGGTTCTAATTTACAAACGAGGGTATCATTCCCAATTTTCAATTCTGAAAGGCAATTGATTTTGACAGCCCAAAAATCGTCGGCTTCTGGTACGAGCGGATTGCGTGAATCGTCAGATTTATCATAACTGATATTTGAATTGGAGCCACCACACACTAAATATGCCCCATCTTTGAATTTGACCATTTCAAAAGGAACATCATTTTTATTGCCACCAATATCTTTTTCCCAAATTTTATTGCCTTCTTCATCCAAATACAGAATCCAAAAATCGTAGGATTTATCTGTTTTAAGGGTATCTTCTTTATTGCCACTTGGTTGAGAAACAGATGCGCCAGCGACTAAAAAATAGCCTGTTTTATTTTGATCAATAGAATATGCAAAGTCGTAGCTGGAGCCACCATAAGTTTTATCCCATAATTTGTTGCCTTTGCTATCGATTTTGACGAGCCAATAATCCGTCTCACCAAAGTTAGGTGCGCTTTTTTCGCCGCCTATTTGAGAGGCACTATTGCCTGCAATGATAAACGAACCATCCATCAATTCTTGAATGTCATAAGGTGCTTCTGCATTGCTGCCGCCAAAACTTTTATCCCAAATCTTTTGACCATCAGGTGAAAATTTAATCACCCAATAATCTTTAATGCCCTGTTGATTAGTCGTTTTATCGCCATTAAATCCTGAAGCACTGCCACAAGCTATAATAAAATTACCATCTTGAGTTGTTGAAAATGCTGTTGGAAAGTCATCTGAACCATTACCCCCAAAGGTTTTATCCCATATTTTATTGCCGTTTTGGTCTAATTTTAAAACCCAAATGTCCAAATCACCATTATTAGGAGATGTTTTATCGCCATCAGCAGGCGAATTAGAATGGCAGGCAATGTAGTATTCGTTGTCCTTTGTTTTGATAGCATTGTATGGTTGATCTCGCCCACTGCCACCATATCTTTTTTCCCAAACTTTAGAGCCATCAGGTCTGATTTGAACAATCCAAACGTCAGAAAGCCCTTGATTGCTTGTCGTTTTGTTACCTCCATTGCCTGAATTACTTTCGCCAATAAGCAAATACCCCTCAGTATTTTGCAGGACTTTGAAGCACCAATCTAATTCTGTACCGCCAAATCTTTTATCCCAAATTTTATTGCCGCTGCTATCCATGCGTACAATCCAAAAATCGCTGTTGCCATAACCGTCTTCACTTACCTCACCGCTTTTATTGGAAGAGCTACCTCCAAAAAGTAAAAACCCTTCGTCTTGCGTTTTTATAGCACCATTAAGTGCTTCATACCTATCGCCACCAAAGGTTTTGTCCCATTCCACAGTAGGCTGAGCAAGCGTAATGGAAAGAAAAGAAAGGGAAAAAAGGAGGATTAAAAAAGAGATTTTCAAGAGAATGTTCATGTTTGCTTAAAATCGTTAACTTTTAAGTGTTCAAAGATAAGACCTTTAACAGTCTTATGCTGATATTTCAATGGAAAAACTTAAATTTAACATATGTAAAAAAATTTTATTCTGAAAAATATGCTCATTTTTTCAAGATAAAAAATTCATATTGTAATCAATACATAGACACTTTAAAACGCCATTTCGCTGCATATTATTGGTTTTACGCTATCTTTTTACAAATTTTTTTGAAAATAAAACCGATTTGCTTTTCATACCCATCAAAACATAACTGCCTGATTTTAAATAACTTACATTTACCTCAGATTTTTTATATGGCTGAATATGCATCAATCTACCTGAAATATCATAAATTAAAAGGTTGACATATTTTAAGTTTTCAGTGGTTTCTATATTTAAAATACTATCAACAGGATTTGGAAAAACATTGATTTTATCGCTCACATCTACCCCCTCAGTATTTGTAGCATTTTCAGCGAAAAGCCACTTGTAAGCATCCCCAAATTCACGCGCCCAGAACCATTCCGAGTGTTGTCCATCCGCTTTTGGCACTATCAAATAATTTATTTTTGTCATCAATCCAATTCCTAAAAACATCTTTTCCATCTTATTCAAATCCTGCACCACCGAGCCATTGTCCTCTGGCACACCTGCCATCAAATAATACTTCATAGGCAACCGATTCCCTCTCAAAACCACATGCGTATAGCTTGAATCATTGAACCAAAAGGCTGGTGAAAATATCATCGCTTTGCTAAAAACTTCTTGATATTCAGCAGCCGCATACATCGAAATCAAGCCGCCCATCGAGCTGCCACCCACTGCCGTATTCAGTCTGTCAGGCTTCGTTCGGAACTGCGCATCTATGTAAGGCTTGAGCGTTTCGACCATAAATTTGGTATAAATTGCCCCTTCACCACCCCCATAACGCGCATTTACCCAAGGCGAATACTCATTCAAACGGCTCGCACCACCGTTATCAATCCCGACCACAATGCAGCCTTTATCACCTTGTTGAGCCAGCCGATTGAGGGTTTCATCCACCTCCCATTCGCCTGAAAAACTCGTTGTTTTATCAAACAGATTTTGCCCATCTTGCATGTATAAAACAGGGAAACGCTTCGTAGAATCCGCCTGATACTGAGGGGGTAGATATATCCAAACGCGCCGCATACGCCCCAACTGCGGTATCTGAAAAGTATTGCTAATAATTTTTACATTCGACGCCGCCGTACTCGTTTGGTTGCTCTGACCTTCCCAACCAGCAATATTGAGTTCAGCAGTCGTAGCAGTTCCATTATAATCCAACACTCTATCTGAAATGAAGCCACCAGCCGCCGTGCCTTCCACCGTCGCCCACGAACCGCGCGTGAACTTAAATTTATGCGTCCCTACTGAGGGGGTCAAAACGATGAGGTAAGAGCCATCCGTTTGCTTCTTCAAAATCATCGCTGTATCGCTCGGATTCCAATTATTGAAAGTGCCTGCCACATGTATTTTATCCCCAATCGGCGTATTGGCAGGAATGGTTTTTACTTTAATCGTTAGTTGAGAAAAAACGACTAAAGCATTGAAAATGAAGAGGTTAAATAAGAGTATTTTTTTCATAGTGATATTTTAAAAAAAAATTCAACAAATCAATCCACATCTAATTGTCAACATCCGAATTAGCAAATATTCGTCAATTCGTAAAATTCGTGGCTTCATGCACGTAATTGAGCCACGAATTGACGAATTGACGAATATTGGCTAATTTAGATGTTGGCTATATTGTGTATTATCCAATTCGCAACCCATTTACCACTCCTCTTTCAGGCGTCAACAGCGTGACCACCCCCTCAGTATCCACGCTCCCCAGCACCAAAACTTCGCTGAAAAAGTTGGCAATTTGGCGTGGCGGAAAATTAGTAACCGCTATGACTTGTCGCCCTATTAAATCCTCTGGTTTGTAGAGCGTGACAATCTGAGCGGATGAGCGTTTGATGCCGATGTTGTCACCGAAATCAATCGTCAATTTATAAGCTGGTTTGCGAGCTTGAGGGAAATCATCGACCGCCGTAATGGTGCCGACGTGCATTTCTACCTTCATAAAATCATCAAAAGAAATGGGCATTTTTGTTAGATATTAGAGAGTTAGACATTAGACATTAGAGTACTAAGACATTTATTTTCAATGTTTTATAAATTTTATTTTTTAAACATTTGAAAAATATGCAACAGCACTTCAACCGTCATGATGGCAATTAAAGCCAAGCTGAGCAGGCGCATAATTCTGCCATTTTCTTTGATGAATCGCTCCATCGCAGGGCGTTGCATTTCATGCACTTTCATCTTGCCCGTTGAGAGTCGATAGACGAATATGCCGAGCAGTAAGAATAAAATTTCGAATAAAAGACCTACGTATTCCATGATATTTTTTTTAAATCTCTTCAAAATTACCCGTTTGAGTATTCTTTTTGACTTTATTCCAATCAAAATATCGCCCATTCATCACCACATACACGCCATACGGCAAGGTCTGAACGAATGCCAAAGCCGAACCGAGGTTAAAAAAGCCATCGCTCGATGTGCCGAAAGCATAGGGAATCATCGCCCCTGTGATGACAATCGTTTTGTCAATATTTTCAGCTGCCAAAAGGCTCGCCGTTTTCACCATCGTATCAGTGCCATGCGTCAAAATAATTTTATCCGATACATTTTGACGACAATTATAGGCTATAATTTGGCGGTCGGCATCCGTCATTTTGAGGCTGTCAATCATCATCAACGTCTTCACATCGAAGTCAATCGTGCAACGCCCACGCACAAGCATGTCTTTAAGGTGTGTATCTTTAAAAAATAACTCGCCAGTTATATAATTATACTCTTTATCAAAAGTACCGCCTGTTACAAATATTTGAATCATAAAATAGTTATGAGTTGAGAGTTATGAGTTATGAGTTATGAGTTGAAAAATCAGTAAGAATCAGTCGTATCAGCTAAATCAGTGTCCCAGTAAGTTTAATTGGCAAATATCAGAAATCTGTAATTGATTTTTATAATTATTTATGCAAAACAAAAAAGCCACTCCGAGAATATCAGAATGGCTGTATGGTTTTCTAAAATGACTTTCTGTTGGATAAATGGCTCACACCACTTTGTCGGCGCAATTTGATGAAGCAAAAGCATCAGGTTTAGCTTTAAAAACAAAACCCATCCCTAAAATATAACCCATCGCTTCTCGCAGCGCGATATTGGATTGAAAATAAGGGTCAGTGTTGATGTCTGCATGGACTTCGAGTTCGACATCGTGCTTGTCTAAAATTTCGCACAAAGCATAAGCGACATCTACTGATTTGCCGACCTCAGTAATCATGCGCTCTCGCAAGCTCATGGTTTTTTTACTGAGTTCTTGATGGATAAACATAAATCCACCCTTGCGCTCGCGTAAGAAAACAATCACAGTAGCAAAATGAATTTCTTCACCCCGCACCTGCGAATCGGTTCCGATACAAACTTTCAAACGGTTGCCCAACGAGGTTTCCTCGATAATTGTTCGCTCAACGGCATCTTTTATTGGCAACTCTATTCTTTGACCGTTGAGCCTTCGCCATTCCATTTCCATGATTCATAAAATTTTAATGGTTGGAAAAAAAGGTTCAAAAATTAAAATTTGTCAATCGTCGGTTATGCCTCAAATTTAAGCTTTATTTTTGATAAATAAAAACATAAAATTTTACAAAATGAAAATTTACAAAAATTTAATGTCAAAAAATAAGTCATGCGAATAATTGGATAATAATCGCGGAGCGATTGAATGTGAATAACCCCTGATGGCAATCAGGGGGATAATGTTGTAAAAAAGGGTATAACTGCGGAGCAGTTAAATGTGAAATATTATCAATGACTGACTAATTTACATTCAACTGCTTCGCAGTTAAAGCACTATTTCAGTTTGACCCTCCGATTCCATCGAAGGTTATTCATATTCAATCGCTCCGCGATTACTTCCACTCATTATTCGCATAAGTCGTTAAATTAGAGTCAAAATTTCTTCTTCTATTGATTTTGTATAATCATATCCCACTTGAAAAATCTCTTTAGCTCGTTTCAAATCATGAATGGCGAACATTTTTAGGCGAGGTGGTTCAATCAGTATAGATGCTTTAAACTTTCTTTTTTCGATTGTTTTGTAAGCAATCAATTCAGCTACACGACTCATCACTTTCATCGTCGAATTCAAATTATGAGAAATATACGGTGGGTTGACATGTACAGCTACAAGTGGTTCAGGCAAATCCATAAAAGACTCGACAGGCAAATTATTCAGCACGCCCCCATCTATGTACTGTTTGCCATCAATCAGCATTGGCTCAAACAAGCCTGGAATAGAGGAAGAAGCCACAATCGGCTTCACAATATCGCCTTTATCAAAAGCCACCAACTGCCCATTTTGAACGCAGGTAGCATAAATAGTTAAGGGAATATTCAACGATTCGATGGTTTTATGCTTGATATATTTGTTCAAACCCTTTTCCAAACCATGCATACTAAAAAGCCCTCTCCGAAAAATAGGGCTGAACAATGAAAAAAGCCGTTGTTCACATATTATTTTCAAAGCATCATCTGGTGAATAGCCATCCGCTATAAATGCGCCCATAATGCTGCCCATACTCACACCCGCTATCTGATTTATCTCAACGCCATGCTCCAAAAGGGCTTTGATAACACCTAAATGCGCTATGCCTCGCGCGCCACCACCTGAAAGAACTAAATTTATTTTCGCCATTATTTTTTGTATAAAAATTTAAAGATTGTGCCAATAAAACAAAAATATTCTAAGTTTTTGACACTTGTTAAACTTTGTCATTACCCCCTCAGTATTTGATGTAAAAATCCCTATAATTTCTCCTAACTTTGTATTCAATTTTTAATTTAAAACAATCTTTATGAGAAACATTTGTCTAATTATTTTAATCAATTTTTCCTTCTCAGGCTGCTCATTTTCACAAATTCCAACCAATCAAAAAACGGCTAACGATTACGTTAAGCCCTATAACGGAACTTTCAAATATGGCTCCAATATGGGTTATTATTCCCCTTACACCGATGAACAATTGGCTGATATTGCTGCAAAAGCGGGCATAAATTCATTGCGCCCAGGCTTTTTTGAGTTTTTTGCTGAGTCTTGGGGCTATAATATTAGAGATAATGCTTTCAAACATTATGGCGATTTGGGCATGACTGAAAACGTCTGTTTCATCGGCTATCCCTCACCCGAGCATCGCGATAAAACGGTCTATTGCGGCAAAGACACATCCACCCTTTTTGCTAATATGTATGAACCCATTTGGGATAAAGGAGAGAACGGCACGCCCGTAAATGATAAAAATTACTACGCGCTTTTCGTCTATAAAACAGTCAATCGCTTCAAAAATAGCGTCAAATTTTGGGAAATTTGGAACGAACCTGATTTCGGCACCACGTTCAAAACCGAGATGGCACCTGGCTTGCCTGGTGCTTGGTGGAATACCAATCCCGACCCTTGCGAGTATGCTTTGCACGCGCCTGTTCAGCATTATATCCGCCTCCTGCGCATCAGTTATGAAGTCATCAAATCCATTGATCCCGATGCGTATGTCTGCACAGGCGGCATTGGTTTTCCAAGCTTTTTGGACGTTATTTTACGCCAAACCGACAACCCAAGCGATGGCAGCGTGACCCCTCAGTATCCGCTCAAAGGCGGTGCATATTTTGACGTTTTGAGCTACCATTCCTATCCGCATATCGACAATTCAGTGCGGGAATGGAGTGATAAAATCAGCGGATTTCAATACAATCGGCATTCAGACAAGGCAGTTGCAGGCATTTTTAAGCGAAAAACAGCATTTGATGAGGTCTTAAATAAATTTGGTTACAACAATTCCAAATTCCCTAAAAAGCATTTTATGATAACAGAATGCAATATTCCAGCTAAGGCGGTGGGTGAATTTATGGGCAGTTATGAAGCGCAACGCAATTTTATTACGAAAGCAGCCGTCAAATCGCAAGAGCAAGGTTTGCTTCAATTTCACGTCTATTCGCTCGGTGAATTGACCCTCGAAAAAGATACGCGGAATGAATTTGACCTGATGGGTTTGTATCAAAAATTGGAAGGTGAAAAAGTCTATACATCGCCCTTGACGCCTACGGGCGTGGCATATCACACGATTTCAAAAATCCTTTATGGCTATAAATATGATGTTGTGGAAACTCAAAAACTTAAATTACCGCTTGAAATAGATGGTGCAGCGTTTAAAAATGCTCAAACCAATTTGGTCATTTATTGCCTTTGGGCAAAGACCTTGAAAGACCAATCTGAACAAGCTGCGGCTACATATTCGTTCCCCGATGTCCTCAATCTCAAACAAGTTTCAATGATGCAATGGGATTTTTCGCAGACACTAAAAACAGAGGTAATGGCTTCAAAAAATATAAAATTGACTGCTTCGCCTTTGTTTTTTATGAGAAAATGAGTGATATTGGTCGTAAAAAAATACCCCCTCAGTATTTCAATGGAAATACTGAGGGGGTATTTTTAACGGTGTACTTATAGAGATACTTTTGTCTTTTCGTTTTGTATGTCTTCCCAATCAATCAAGTCATTCGGATTTTGTTCATACTCCGCTATGCGAGCATCCAATATGGTCTTATGCCATTCAGGAATATCATCTTCTTTTTCAACTTTGACAAATTTCAAATTCTTTAAAAGTTCAAAAATAAAGGTCGCTTTGGTATCAGGAAAATTCAATATTACTCTCATTTTTAAATATTTTTATACAAAAATAAGTGTTGATTTTGTAATATGCAAAATTATGGTCTAAAGGTTTTGAAAGCCGACTCTTATTCTGTACTGAATGGGAAACAATTCAGGCAACAAAAAGTGAAGTTGTGCATGTGTAGTTTTCCTCATTAAGTCGTCTTAGCTTTCCGCACCACCCTCGACAACATACGCGGGAAAAAGCGTTTCAAATAAATACCCATCACTTCTCGACCACCTACATATATTTCTTCTTTTCCATTTCGCAGAGCTTTTAAGATTTTGGCTGCTAATACTGAGGGGTCAATGCCTTTGCCCGTAGCATTGTCCATCGTGCCTTGTTTTGAGCCATCGGCAGTAACGGCGTTCAAGGAAATATTGGTATGGATGAAACCTGGGCAGACCATCAGCACTTTTATATTATCGTCAAAAAGTTCGGCGCGGATGGTGTCGAAAAAGCCATGAAGACCGTGCTTGGCTGCCGCATAAGTCGAGCGCATAGGTGCACCAAATTTGCCCATCAAACTGGAAACGACGATGATTTGACCTGATTTTTGAGCACTCATAGTCGGCAAAACGGCTTTCGTCATGGCTATTGTTCCCAACAAATCTACATTTACGATATGCGTATCTACTTCAAAATCAGTCTCTTTGGCTAATGAGCGTTGGCTAATGCCTGCATTATTGACCAAGACATCAATGTTCCCCACTTTAGAAATCACCTCTTTGGCGATAGTGAAAATCTCTGCATGATTGGCTATATCCAACATTACCACATCTACTTTTGAAGCACCCGTACAGGCATTTTTCACACGCTCCAACTCTGCTTTATTTCTTGCGGAAAGAATGAGGTGCGCACCCTCCTGTGCAAAGGCGTAAGCAATTTGTTCACCGATGCCTGAGGAAGCACCTGTTATCCACACTTTTTTATTCTTGAAATCCATTTTCTTTTAAATAATTTATTTTTAAAATCTATAGTTAATTGACAATCAATATTTTAATCAACAAAAAAATCGATAAATAAATCTTCATCCTTCATGCCAGTCGTGACGGCGTATGGGCTAAAATCAGTGACCCCCTCAGTATTGAGCAGTTCATCGTCTATAAAAAAGTTGCCTGTGCAGGTTTTGAAATCTCTTTTTAAAATATAATAAGCAGCGTCTGCCAATATCTCAGGGGTACGGCTGTGGGCGACCATTTCATCACCGCCGAGTATGTTTTGAACGGCTGCAGTGGCGATAGAGGTGCGGGGCCAGAGCGCGTTGAACGCCACCTGCCCTTCAAATTCACCTGCCATGCCGAGCACGCACATGCTCATACCGTACTTCGCCATCGTATAAGCGACATGATTTTGAAACCAATGCTGCTTCATACTGAGGGGGGGCGAGAGATTCAGAACATGCGGATTTTCAGCTTTCAAAAGATGTGGCAAGCATATTTTCGACACTAAAAATGTACCCCGTGTATTGATGGAATGCATCAAATCGTAGCGTTTTATATCGGTCTGCAAAGTGCCTGTGAGCGATATAGCGGAGGCATTATTGATGAGAATATCAATGCCCCCAAATGTCGCAACTGCTTGATTAACAGCCTCTTGCACTTGTTCTTCAAATCTAATATCACAAATGATGGGCAAGGCTTTTCCGCCTGCTGCCACTATTTCCTCAGCGGCTGAGTAGATAGTGCCCGGCAGCTTCGGGTGTGCTTCCGCCGTTTTAGCTGCGATGACAATATTAGCTCCTTCTTGAGCCAAGCGTTTGCCGATAGCGAGTCCGATGCCTCTGCTCGCTCCTGTAATGAAAACTGTTTTTCCTTTGAATGACATGGCTTGAATTTTAAATTAAAAAACCGCAAAATGTAAAATTTTAAATGTAAAATGTAAAGCTTAAAAAGCGAACAAGAGTAGCGAATTTTCGCCATTTAATGTAGAACTCGACGTTCTTTTTAAGAAATAATTTTTTAAAGTCACCCGTTAAATTTAATATTTTACATTTTGCGGTTTCATGAGTTGGTGAATTAGAAATAAATTCTGAACTTTAAGATTATTATTCGTTAAAAGTTTGTTTTAGAAAATTATTTTATAGTAAAAGAGCGTTTAAAAAAATAATCTTTCCTGTTTTATAAAAATTCGCTCGATTTTTGATATAAGTTATCTATTTAATTCAAATTCAATTATATGAAAACTCTATTAACCAAGTTTTTTATTGGCTTTCCTTTAATAATTTCTCTCTGCATACTTTTCATTTTTCCATCTGGGGCTATAAATGCTCAGAATTGTAGCACGCTCATTTTGGATAATCGAGTAGTGGGCAATACCCATTTTTTGAGGTCAGCTACCACGACCATGATTTTGCGCGGCGATTACTCATACAGCGTTGAATTTTTCAATGATGAAAAAGGTGTGCAGGCAAGGGTGACAGCCAAAAATGCCGTTGAACTCAATCAAGGGGATGAACTCATTTTTGCAGACGTCAATAACAACCGCAAGACGTATCGTTTCGTGAATATGAGTGATTTGACGGGTCCCAAAACCTATCAAAATGTACTGCAATTAGATATGGCGGCGATGCAATGGTTTTCTGAAAATACAGTCACGACGATTCATATATTGAGTAAAGCCACCTACGAAATGCGGAAGTTCACGCTGCCCGACAACCGTCAAGCAGAATTGAAAAATATTACCACTTGTTTTAATCAAACGCTGGATAAATCAAAAGTCAAAAATGTAACAGTCAGTACTGAAACGGGCGGCTTCAAACCTTCGGCAAATCCCGCAGCGGCGAACCCCTCAGTATCAGGCGGCAATGCATCGCAAGTGGTGAGAAAAGCGGATATTAATCAGTTGAATGATCAAGAACTGGCTGCTTTGAGAAAAGAATTGGCAGACACTAAAGATAAATTACGAACTGAAATCCAGGCGGAAAAAGATAAAGCGGTTAAGGATAAACAAAAAATCCAAGACGATGTGCTGTCTTCAAGGCAATTCGCAGAGCAAAAGAAAGCTGAATTTGCCAAAGAAGTTGTAGAAGCGCGTCAACGCTCGCAGGTGTTGATTGATTCAGCCAACAGACAAAACATTGCATTGATTACTGAAAGCCAAAAGAAAGCAGGTGTAGAAGTAGATAAATTAGCGAAAAACGTGGGAGAAGCTCGTGAAAGAGCGGCTGTAGAAGTGCAAAAAGCGCAACTTGAGTCATCTAAAGAAGTGGCTGCGGCTCGTGAAAAAGCGGCATCTGAAATAAAAGCAACGAAAGAAAAATTGGACGAAGCCAAGCAGGAATATGCCGATGATGTCGCCTCCGCCCGAGAAAGTGCTACAGCGGAGTTGACAAAAATCCGCAATGAAGCCTTGAAAATAGTTGAAGATGCTCGCACGGCTGCCAAAGTTGAGCGTGAAAGAACAGTGGATGAAGTCACTACTTCTAAAAAAACGGCTGCCGAGGTGATTTTGAAAGCTCAGATTGAATCAGCTGATTCAGTCGCTCGCTCACGTGAACGGGCGGTACTTGAAAGACAGAGAATTGCTTTCGATTTAGCAGAAGCCAAGCGAAAGGCAGCGGAAGAGAAATCAATGGTTTCTCAAAATGCGGCATCGGAAGTAGCTGAAATTAAGGAAAATGTGGCGAAGCAAAAAGAAGCATCCGCTGTAGAAGTGGCTCAATCTCGTAAAAAAGCTGCGGAAGTGATTGAGGCGACCAATAAAAAAGTAGCCGATGAAAAAATGCGTGCTCAAGTGGTCATAGATTCTACTCGCCAAATGAGTACGAAAGAAGTAGTAGCAGCTCGTGAAAAAGCGACTTCGGAAGTGACTAAAATGCAAGATGAATTGCAGAAATATGTTGCTCGAATCAAGGCTGCAGCTGATAGTATGAAAACAACTTCCGTAAAAGATGTGGCAGAAGCTCGTAAAAGAGCAACTGATGAAATCGTGAAAACTAAAGAAGAAGCCACTACGCAAGTGCAAGCCGCTTCGACCAAATCAGCTGAAGCCAAGCAAATTTTTGCAAAAGAAGTGAGTGAAGCGCAATCAGTGGCTCAAAAACGGATGTTGGAAATTCAAAAAGAAGCAGAAGCGAAAGTGACGGATGCTAAAAATAAAGAAAAAGAACTGCTCACTATGTCTGCTAAAGAAGTGGCTGATGCAAGGCAAAGAGCTGTGACTGAGGTCGTGAAAACGCAAGAGGCAGCAGCCAAAGAAGTAGCTAAAATCAAAGAAAAAGAAGCCACCGAAACGCAGGAATCCGCCAAACGTGTTTCGGAAGCCAAGCGGACAGCTTCTGAAAATATTTCAAAAATCAGTACTGATGAAGCAGAAGCCGTTAGAAATGTAAAGGAAAATGCTGCAAAAGAAAAGGAAAAAGCGGCTATTGAGGTATCAAAAGCACGTGAAAACTCAGCTGCTTTGATTGCTCAAACGACTGATGCCGCTCAAAAAGAAGTGAAAGCGATTCGCGAACAAGCGGCTATGGCGCTCAAAGAAGTGAATGATAATGCTGAAAAACAAAAGGCAGATATAGCTAAACAAGTGGTGGATGCTCAGGATAAAGCTAAAATTGAAATGGAAGCCACTCGTAAAGCATCCCTTGATGAAATCAGTCAAATTCAGAAAGATAATGCTGCTAAAAAACAGCAATATGCAGATGAAGCGGCTGATGCTCGGAAAAAATCGCAAGAGGAAATCAATAAATCTCAAAAAGAATCTTCTGATGCTATTTATCAAGCGCGTCAAGATGCTGCTGCTCAGATTCAAAAAGTGAAAGAAGATGCTGCGTCTGAAATCCAACGCTTGAAAGATGAAGTAAAAAAACAAGAGGAGATTTTGAAAAAATTGAAAGAGGAAATTGAAAAGAAGAAAGCGAATGGGAATTAGTTTTAAAAAAAAAAATTAAAACATTTATTTCATAACTCATTGATTTTCAATTATTTACAACATGCAGCAAGTTCAAAAACTTGCTGCATGTTGTGTTTATATTAGTTAAACCAATGCCATTTCTTTACCCCCTCAGTATTGAACTGTTTTTCTATCACAAATCGCCCAATCTCCTCCCCCCAAATAGCATAAGTCGTAGCCGAAGGGTGAACGCCATCGCTGAATAAATCGACTGATGTCAAATGGCTATCAGTGCGGCTTATCCAATCTTTTACGCAAATGGGTTTGTCCATGTAAGACACATTATTATAGCGTTGCGGAATATCCCGAATCACTGCCCCGTGCAATTTCATCAAACTACCCAGCACCAACTGAATCACCCATGGAAAAGCAGGGAACTCACCGACAGGCGGCATATTGACTATAATAATTTGAGCATTGGGCTGTCGAAGTTGTATATTATCAAGCAGGCGAATCATATTTTTTTTGAAAGTCAAAGGGCTATTGAATTTAAAAGTATCGTTGCCACCCAAGCCGATGACGATAAAATCTAAGGCATGTTGAGGTATTTGAGGAACAAGAAGTTGATTCACTTTTTCAGCCGTATAGCCATTACAAGCCAAAACTTGCCAATAAATGGTTTTTCCACTTGAAATATGGAGTGTTTTAGCCAATTGCCCAGTGATGCCATGTGCATGGTCAGTCACTCCAACGCCTGCAATGGTGCTTTCACCCAATGTCAAAAGTTGTATTGTCTCGGCATTGCCAATGATACTACTGGTTAAATTTTCACTCGCTTCTGGTAAGTCGGGAATACTTTGGCGGACGCGTTTTCCTAAAAATAATAGGAACGGTAAAAAAGGTATAATGAGAATACTCCCGCCGATATAAAGAAATTGTTGAAGCATAAAACCCTTTAAAAATGAGGTAAGTAATTATTTAAAAAAGTCATAAGATTACAGTAGGTAACGCCTTTGGTTTGGTCTGTAAAGGTTTCTTTGATTTTACAAATAACAAAATTTTGAGTCGTATTCAAATCCATAATACAATTATAAAAACCTTTTGTAAGGGTTGGTGTAGCAGCATTTTTAATTTCAATAATGGCTAAGGGCTTATCCCCTTTGACCAACAAGACATCTGCTTCTGCACCATTTTGGGTACGATAATAAAAAACTTCAATGCCACGAGGTTTATATTGAATAATATGCTGAATAACATAACCTTCCCATGATGCACCAACCAAAACATGACCTTCGAGCGCATCTAAAGAAGGAATTTGATTTAAACGATGTAATAATCCGCTATCAATGATATATACTTTGGGCGATTTGACAACCCTTTTTTTGACGTTGAAAAACCATGAAGGCAAGCGATAAATCAAATAGGCACCTTCTAACAAATCTAAATACTTTTGCACCAATAGGCTTTTTATACCCAACGCTCGTGCGTAGTTTTCTACATTCAATATACTACTATTGGACGAAGCCAACATCCGCCAAAAATTGCGAATGGCTATGCGGTCAATGTTGATATTATAAATAACAGATAAATCCCGTTCTATATAACTTTTGATATAATCATCCAACCATTGTTCTGTAATATCATCATTGGGTGCTAAAAGAGCATTGGGGTAACCGCCTCTAAACCAATGCGTTGTGAAATCTATATTGGCTTTTTGGGCTTCGGGCAAGCTAATAGGATATAGGGTTAGATAGCTGACACGTCCAGCCAAACTTTCTGATACGCCTTGAATCAAATCTGGCGAGGCAGACCACAACAAGAGATACCGACCTAGAGTCCGTTGAGCATCAATCATCGAGCGCAATAGGGCAAATAAACGAGGCATACGCTGTACTTCATCAATTATCACCAATTTATCAAAATGTTTTTCTAAAAGACTTTGTGCATCTGTATTAAATTGAAAGAGGTCACGATCATTTTCCAAGTCAAAATAAATATTTTGCACAGGAAAACTTTCAGCTAAAGATTTTGCCAATGTCGTTTTGCCGACTTGCCTTGACCCAAGCAGGGCAAGTGTCGGAAAATGCGTCAATAAATATTGCGCTTTTGAAAAGTCATCTCGAGTTATCATAGAACAAATATAGCATTTACCAAGTAAATTCCTATTTTTAAGTATATATTTCTTGGTAAAAATATTTTACAACCCCTCAGTATCTCAATATATATATCATTTTTTATTTGAAACATATTTACTGATTCCAATAACTCTATCGAAACGCGCTCCAAACGGGCGATAATACACCAAAACAGTGTATTCATTTTGCGTTTCAAACCAATCGCCTTCCAAAGCAGAGCCATCGTAAGTCTTTTTTCCTTTCGGCACCGTCACATATATATAGTTGTAAAAACCCTGCTTGAGTTGCACCGTCGCATCATAAGCCTTTTTCTGAGGATTAAAATCCAACTTAAAACGCTCATCAATTTTCCAATTAGTCAATTCTCCGAATATATAAATGTCCTCATTCTCACGAGCCTCTTTTTGAAAAAGCGAAAAGACGACATCCACGTAATCCGCATTAGAACCACTGTCGCCACCAGTGTTAAAATCAGAATTTTCAACAAAATAACCGCCATTCAAATCGGGGTAAATTAAATATGGCTCCCGCGAGCGGTCAAGGTCAGTTCGCAAAGTATAATACCAAGTTTCATCGTCTTTGTCTATCCGCGAGACACGTTCCGAGCGAAAGCGCGTACTTCTCAAATCCACATATCGCCATTCTTTTCCTGCTAAAAAAACGATGGAATCTTGATAATCAAACACCAGTTTTTCGCCTTGAACATACAGCGGTTTCACATTATTTTTCACATTATCCCAACGGCGATTTTGAAAAATACTCAACTGAATTTCATTCATCGGATTCGACAATCGGAAGTTTTTAGGCTCTATTGAAATATCAAATTCATGATGCGTATTGTATAAAATAGCATTCGGAATGGCGGGCTGAATAATGGGCACAACGATGGTTTCAAATACAATAAACCGCTTGGTCATCACAATCGTTTTGTTGGCATCATCAATATATACCTTCAAAATATAGTTGCCCGACTTCGTCACCCTTATATTTTCATTTGGAAAACTTAAATTATAATGCACAAAAGCGATATTCGTAGCCGATGCATTTTTATAATTCAAAATGCGATCTTCCTGATACCCCTCAGTATATTCCATCTTATCGAGCTTCGTCGGCTGCTGCCAATCTCGATCGTATTGCTCAATCGAGTAGGAATAATTTTTCAAATCATTGTCCATATCGTCAAAAGACAATCTGAAAGATCCTCCTTTCAACGGAATAGCAGGCAATCCATATGGCGCACCGCTTGCAATAAGCTGCACCGACCGCAGGTTTTCAGCATAGACCGAATCTACAGGGATTATCTTGCTATTTTGTGAAAATGAAAACAAAGGCGAGAGCAGTGCGATAATATAACAGGCAAATTTAAGTTTCATCATACAATATTTTTTCAAAAACTAAGGTATATGTATAAGGTGTAAAAATAAACATTTTGAAGTGTAATGTCTAATATATGCGGAAAATGGGTTGAAAATGCCTTTAGGCATGGTATATCGGTAGAAAGTGTAGAAAAATCTGCTGTAAGTCCCAGAGGGGCGACATATTTAATAATATTGACCATGTCGTGGCTACGCCACTTTAACGTGTTTTTGATTTGTTTTCTACCGATATGTCATGCCTAACGGCATTTTTAACCCATTATTGGCATAATACCTAATGTTCAACAATCTAATTTTTACCAGTCAGTAGCTACTTAAACGCAATAAAAGTGTTTTGATTTTATTTAAAAGGTTAAAATACTGAGGGGTATCTAACCAATCTTTTTAACTTTGACTTTTCAAAATCAATCAAATAAAATCTCCTTATGACAAGTATTATTTTAGAAAAGACGCATGGCATCGGCACTATTACCATGAATCGCCCGAAGGTTTTTAATTCATTCAATGCTGAAATGCGTCGGGCGATGGTTGGTGCTTTGGATGATTGTGCTGATGACCCCTCAGTACGCTGCGTCATTATCACAGGCGAAGGCAAAGCTTTTTGCGCTGGACAAGACATTGCAGAAATAGCTGACGCTGAAAAATCTCCTTCATTTGAAGACATATTAGACAATGGCTTCAATCTTATCTCTTTGAAAATCAAAGCTTTACAAAAGCCTGTCATAGCTGCCGTGAATGGTGTGGCGGCAGGTGCAGGAGCGAATATGGCTTTGGCTTGCGATATTGTGGTGGCGACTGAATCCGCCAGTTTTATACAAGCGTTCACTAAAATCGGTTTGATACCCGATAGTGGCGGCACTTGGACACTCCCTCGTTTGATAGGCTTCGCGCGGGCGAGTGCGCTCATGATGTTGGGTGAAAAAGTATCAGCCAAAGAAGCAGAAGAGATGGGCATGATTTACCGTTGCTACGACGATGAACTGTTTGCAGGCAATGTCCAAATCCTCGCCAAAACCCTTGCCGAGATGCCGACTCAAGCCCTCGCCCTCACTAAATCAGCATTGAATCAAGCCTTCACGAATGATTTTGCTGCTCAATTGAAATTAGAAACCACTTTGCAAGGTCAAGCCGCTGCCACAGCCGATTATACTGAGGGGGTCAATGCCTTTTTGGAAAAACGAAAAGCACATTTCACAGGCAAATAATTTCAAGTAATTAATGTGACGTTTTGCTAAATTTGCGGTTAATAAGTAGGAATTTGAAATTAATATTGGAATAAGACAATTTTTTATGAAAAAATTAAATATTGCTCTTGTAGCAGGTGGGTATTCGGGGGAGCGAGTGATTTCGCTGGGTAGCGCGGTGGTCGCTGAAAAAAATATTGACCCGACACTTTATAATGTGTATAAAATTGAAATTGACCGTGAAAAATGGTTTTATATCGATAAAAAAGGTCAAGTTTCTTTAGTTGATAAAAATGATTTTTCTCTTCAAATTCAGAATGAAAAAATCAATTTTGATGCAGTACTCATCATCATTCACGGCACGCCGGGCGAAGATGGCAAGTTGCAGGGCTATTTTGATATGCTCCAAATTCCTTACACCTCTTGCGATGCCATTACTTCCGCTTTGACTTTCAACAAGCGGTGGACAGTAGCGACCGCCGCATTTAGTGGCATAAACGTAGCAAAATCGTTGCATTTGTTTAAAAATACGCCTGTTTCAACTGATTCTATACTCAATTCATTGCAATTACCAGTTTTTGTAAAACCCAATAATGGTGGTTCATCCATCGGCATGAGTCGTGTGGAGAAGGCAGAAGATTTGCAAGGAGCATTGGAAAGAGCTTTTCAAGAAGATGATCAAATATTGGTAGAAGAGTTTATTAAAGGACGTGAGTTTACAGTCGGTTGTTTCAAAACGGGCGGTGAATTGGTCGTTTTACCTATTTGTGAGGTGCGTTCAAAAAAAGCCTTTTTCGATTACGAAGCCAAATATGAAGGAGCGAGCGAGGAGCTGATTCCCGCGCCCATTGATGAAAATAAGGCTGAAATACTGAGGGGTACAGTTAAAAAGGTTTACCAAACTTTTAATTGCAAAGGCATCGTTCGGATAGATTTTATTTGGAATGAAGCCGATAATAAGCCCTATATGCTCGAAATCAATACTGTTCCTGGTCAATCTGAAAGCAGTATCGTCCCTCAAATGGTACGCGCTCATGGTTGGACGATGACGGAATTTTATACTCGGCAAATTAAAGAATGCGTTGAATGATTTTTTGATTTCAATATTCCATGATTCCAAATTCCATGATTCCAATATTCCATGATTCCAAATTATATCTGGAATTTGAAATATTGGAATTTGAAATATTGAAATCATGGAATATTGGAATATTGGAATATTGAAATTATGGAATATTGGAATATTGAAATCATGGAATATTGGAATATAGGAATATTGGAATATTGGAATATTGAACTCTGAAATAAAAAAATATGAACAACATCTGGGAAAACATCAAGGGCTTTTTTAAAGAGGTTTATTACTTCCTATCGAGCCGCATTTTTTGGAAAAACTTCGGTAAGCAAATCGCTATTATTGCGGGTATGCTGTTCCTCATTTTTTGGTTTATGAAATGCTTCACGCGACATGGCGATGCCGTGCGAGTAGGCAATTATGTCCAAAAAAACATGAAAGAAGTGGAACGTATGGCAGATAACGAAGGCTTCGACATCGTCGTGACAGACTCCATTTACAGTGAAAGTTTTCCTGCGGATATTGTTTTGGAACAAAATCCATCAGCCAATTCTTATGTCAAATCGGGCAGAACGATTTATGTCAAAATCACGACCAATAGAGGCAATTTAGTGGCTTTACCTGATATAAAAGGCAATGATCAAGTGGATTTGTACATTGAATTGCTCAATATGTCGAAGGTGAAAATTGGTAGAATTGATACCATTGCAGACCCAAATCTGTCGGACGGTACTATTGTGCAAGTGATTGTAGGCAATGAAGATGTGTATAAAAAATTGGGCGATGGCGTGAGGGTGCGTGAGGGCAGTCAAATTCGGTTGGTCATTGCTAAAAGAGTGAATAATGAGCGTACTGTACCACCATTTATAGAAGGTGGGAGATATAAAATTTTCAGCGAATATTCATTTCTATTAGATAGTGAAAATTTAATAATCAGAGAAATAAAAAGTGATGCCTCCGTTTCAGATGAAAATTCAGCTTTTGTTATTAGAGTTATACCAGGTCCTAAAAGTTCTGTAACTAAAGGTGATTCAGTAACCGTATTTCTATCGGGTAAAAACCCCGCAGCCACTCGAACCGATCAATTCGAGCAGTAATTTTAAAACTTGGAATGGTTTTTTCTATTAAAAATCGGACAACTTTTTGAATTACTTTGAACTTTAAGACGACAAAACCCGCGCCGTGTAATACGGACGCGGGTTTTGTTTTTTTATTAAATTTAAAACATTTCCACAATCCAAGTTCTCTCAAACCGCTCCCCTATTTCCAATTGAATAATACCCTCTTTTTCAGTCAATTCCTGAGTTGTATTCACCGCATCAGCTATGCCGCACCAGGGTTCTAAGCAAACAAAAAGCGCATTTTTAGCTGCCCAAATACCGAAATATGGAAACCCATCGAAAATCATCCGCAAACCATGTGGCGTTTTATCGGAAAGAATTGCCAGGCTATTGGATTTTATATGCTTCAAAACAATGGCATCTTCATAAAATAATGAATGTTTCAAGGGGAATTGATTGGCATTATTTAAAAATTCGTTGGGCTTAATCTCAATCAAGCCCTCTTTACTGAGGGGGTATCGCCCGAAGGTTTCCGAAGTATTGAGTTGAATAAAATAATCCCCATAATTAGTACCTTCTATCAAAGGCACTTGAAAGGCAGGATGCCCACCGACTGAAAAATACATCGGTTCATCACCTATATTTTTGACATCATATGTGACACATAACTCATTGATTTTCAAAGCATAATGCAATCTAAATTCAAAATGAAATGGATAATTTTTGAAACTTTCAACATCTGATTTTAATAAAAAAACAGCACTCTCGGCAGTTTTAGATTCTAATTTAAAAACCCTATCCCGAGCAAAACCATGCCTCGACAAGCTATATTTTTCTCCTTTAAAAGTGTAAATATTGTCTTTCAAAGTGCCGACAATCGGAAATAAAATGGGCGATTTTTTACCCCAATAGGCACTATCGCCACTCCAAAGATATTCGAGTTGATGCTGCTTGTGGTAGATGCTGTCTAATTCTGCGCCGTGTGCTTGGATGGCGATGCGGAGGTGATCATTTTCGATTGTTGTTATCATCATGAGTTTATTTTTTATTGAAAAAATGCTTTTTTTTAAGCATTTTAATAAAAATTGATGCTAAATAATTGAGGGTAAAAGTAAAACACCCTCTCAGTATTTTACCGTTTTATGCTCATATTTTTCAGAAAATAATAGTCTCATTTTTCAATAAAAGTTTTTTGAAATAATACCTTTACAAGCAGACTTTGCTCATTTTTAAAATAGATTATCATGAAAAAAAATAACCGTTTTGTCTTTTTGACTTATCTTTTATTGATTATTTCCTTAAATTTAGATACCGCTTTGACGGCTGCACCGCTCAAGCCGATAAGCCCACTCAACGATATTTCAACCGCCCTTTTCAATCAATATGACAATTATAGAGAGGCAAATATTACACATCGGCGTTTCAAACACAAAGATATTTTGCCCTTGATTCAGAGCTTGCCGTTTGAAAAACAAGTGGTGGCGCAGTCTTTTGAAAAGCGAGATATTTATCAAATAAAATTGGGAAAGGGTAAAACTAAGATACTGCTATGGTCTCAAATGCATGGCGATGAGTCCACTGCCACGATGGCACTTTTCGATATTTTCAAATTTTTTCAAAGCAAAAACGATGGTTTTGATGACTTTCGTAAGGAAATTTTAGAAAATTGTACCCTATATTTTGTCCCGATGCTCAATCCAGACGGTGCCGAGCGGTTTCAAAGACGCACCGCTACTGAGATAGATATGAATCGCGACGCCCTACGCCTACAGACGCCCGAAGGCGTTTTGCTAAAAAAATTACAAAATACTTTAATGCCTGATTTTGCTTTCAATCTACACGATCAAGGCACACGCACGAGCGCAGGCAACAGCCCTCGGCAAGCCACTATTTCATTTTTAGCAACGGCTTACGACATGGAACGGCATTGGAATAAAGTGAGAAAAAAATCAATGCAGGTGATTTGCAGCATGAATGCGGTGTTGCAACAATTTGTAGCAGGTCATGTCGCGAAATATTCTGATGAACACGAGCCTCGCGCTTTTGGCGATAATATTCAAAAATGGGGCAGCAGTTTGATTCTCATTGAGTCGGGCGGTTATAAAGACGACAAAGAGAAGCAATTTATTCGGAAACTGAATTTTGTAGCCATTTTATCGGCTTTTGAATCTATTTCTCTTGAAAAATATAAAAAATATAAACTCAAACACTACAATGCCCTGCCCAATAACGACGGTTATTTATTCGATTTGCTGATTAGAAATGTGCAATTTATTGAAAACGGGCAGACCATTTTAAAAGATATTGGCATCAATTTGACCGAGCGAAATATGGACAATGCCACTCAATTTTCGATAGATAGCCGCATTGAAGACATAGGCGATTTGTCTATTTTTTGGGGCATTAAAGAAATGGATGCCAAAGGTATGACTTTGCATTTTCCAAAAGACTATCCTGCAGAATTGCTCAAATTTAAACTTTCTACAAAGCAAATGCAAAGCGAAACCCTTAAACGAGGTGATGAAGCCACGTTTATTTTGGAACGAAATGGGAAAATTGAGGCAGTGATTATTAATGGGGTGAAAGTGAGTCAGTAATGCACCCCTTCAGTATTTTCTCTAATCAATAGGTTTAGAAAAATCAATTCTACTAAAGTTTGGAAATATTTTAGCAACCCTAACTTCATACTTTCCATTTGGATAAATTACATTAAAATCATATTTCATAGCATCATTTTCATATTTTTTTCCCTTGTAGAAATATGTATAAATTACTATTGTTTGACCTTTTGGCGATTGTCCCAATCCTGTTGTTGTCCCAACAACTATCTCATAATTATATTCAATTTCATACAATTGCATTAATGAAAAAGTAGTAGCTAAACTCAAAAAAACTCCTATTATAAACGCCGTTATCCCATTTTTTATAGGCTTTTTCTTTGGATTGAATATATAAATGCCTAAATAAATTGTTGCAAAACAGAAAAAAATACTAAGTGCAATTAGTAACAGCATTGTCTATAATTTATTGAAACACCCCCTCAGTAAAACCAATTTAGAGATTGTTTATTGATTTAAATTTATTCATTATGAATCGCATCGTGGAAAATATTGAAGCTGTTGCATTTGTCTCTCTGTAACAAAGTTGTGATATTTTCTTTATCAAAATGATGGGCAAGAGTTTCAATATCGCCTTTATGCTTCTGATATTTGTTACCTACCAAACTATAAATTTGTTCTAATAAAGTTGAAGGATGAAAAATAGCTTTCTCGGGGTCAGTGTTTTCCAAATCTATGGCTAATTGATTAAAAATAAAATCGTTGGTTAGTTGATTATCAATTTTTTCAAAAATTTCGTGAAGCCCAAGAAACCAAGCCTCTGTTTCCATGATAGCAAAGCACATTTTTATTTTGTCAGGCTTCGATGCCCGTTGTATTATGACTTCTGCTCTGGCATTTACGAACATTTCATTCACACTTTTATCAATAACGCTTGATGTTTCGCGGTACTCTTTGGAATACAAGTCTCTCAATCCAATAATTTTTTCATATCCAGCATTCCACATATATTTTTCTCTTTTAAGAATACGCGACAGAACAGCATTATCATTGCCTACATTGATAATTTGGAAATGATAATTTGGATTAGGGGTACAATAATCATATTCAGCCGAATGAAATTTGCCGTCACTGAACAGTGTTCGACATTCTATTTCAAGGTTTTGGTAGTCAAACCATTTCAATAAATATTCTCTGACGACTATCAATTCGGTTTGTCCTTCTACAAAAATGGCTATTTTTTTCATTTTGTCTGTAAAAGATAATCAGAAGAGAATAAATCAAAATTACTCAAACCTGTCATAACGAATTTATCAAATCTTTCTTTACTGTTTTGATAATTTAGACTACTTACTTTGTTTCCGTTACGTTGCAATATATTCCAGTACTTTATTGGAATTACATCCATTAAAAAACTATCATTAGAAGTAGCAATGAATTGAATATTAGAGTTTTCAAGCTTTTCTAATAAAAGTCTACTAAGTTTTGTTGAGCGTTCATAATCAAGGCCTTCGCCAATATCATCAACTGCAATCGTAGTCAAATTATCTTTTCCTAAATGCAACTCTATATATGCTAATAAACTAATTGTCCTAAACATACCTGAAGATAGTTCATTTATATCTAGTTCATGGTTTAATGATTTTTCTTTAACCGATACTTGAGGAAATCTTTTAGTTTTATCAACACTTATATATTCTAAGTCATAACCCAATTTATTCATATCAGTTACTAAAAGAGTTAGTCTTTTCTTATCTAATTTAATTATATTTTCACTTACATCTTCTATTTCCATATCAGAGTTTTCTTGATGACTAAATGCAATGTATTGAAACCCATTACACCATTTTATAATCTTTTCTGAAACTGGAAATTCGTATTTATCACGTCTTGTAGAGATTACAAGGCTTGCATCTGGTGGAGTAACTGTTAAGTACTTGCTCGTTAATTCAGAATAAATACGAGCCTGCTCATTAACTCTATCTATAATTGTAAAGTTATTTACTTTAAGATTTTCTCTTAATTTGATATTTGCGTTAGGATTTGCATCAAAACTAAATGTATAGTTTATTATAGAGTTGTTTTCAACAAATTCCAATTCCCACTGATTAAATATAGTAGCATCATTAGCAAAATTTACATCTTTAATAAAGCTACTAATTAATGACATCTCTAAAAGTGTCATTGATTTACCCGTCGCATTTTTAGCAACAATTAGATTAAACTTATTTAGGTATAAATTATCTATTTCCCAATTGCCCAATTCAGAAATAGATTTATATGAAAATTTCGATAGTAACATATCATTTTTTTTGTAAAAATACACTTTTTCTCAAAACTAAACACCCCCTCAGTATTTTTGACTGAAAGGGTGTTTTTTTATTTAAAAATAGCGAATTCAATTTATTTTAAAACAGAAGCAATTTGTTTTCTAAACCAATCTGTTTGCACCAATTTCTCTTTAAACTCTTTTTTATCCACTTTATACTTATGAGTCAGAGACATACAATAGTCTTTATAACTTAAAACAGGATAAAATGTCTCAAAATCATCACTTTCTAAAGCCTTAGAAATATGCGCTATATCGGTATCTTTTTTAATACCACTATCCCCTCTAAATTCCTCATATCCGCTACGAGATTCTGAAATTTTTAGCACTAAAGAGTGACGAAATTGTTTTTTAAGTGCTTCTATTTCGGCTACATAGATTTCTTGGTCAAAATTTTTTAAACCAATTTGTGCCATATTATCAGGATGATATAGATAATTTTCAAAACAATAATACTTTAAGATTTTATAATTGGGGAATTTTTTAGTGAGTTTCATTATTTCATTATCTGTTAAAAAATCTCTATCACGTAAACCTATCAATGCTTTATCTCTTTTAATTTTTAAAAATACAGAATTTGAATTTTGAACATCGGTGAATACAAAATCATCTAAACCCATTAAACTATACAATTCATAGTTTTTATTTTCACATAAAACCACTTGACGATTGCCCAAAATTTTTGCCATTAACGCTCGAGGAATGGCTATTTCAAATACATCGTCTGTATGTTTGGGTGTGGGTTCAATCACTTGTATTTCATCAAAATCTAAATTATCAAAATCCAAAATCACAGAATGGTCTGTATCTTTAGCATATTCTATAAAACCAAGAGAATGTGAAGCTGTCCACAACTGACAGTTTTCAGGTATCCAATTTTCCGTAATTTCTTTCAAAAGAGAATATTGCAAAGTTGTATTAAGATGACCATCCATTTCATCAATATAATAGATGGTGTCTTGAAAATATTGACTGCGGACAATGAAATTCAATAGAATGATAATAATTTGTTTTTCACCATGACTTAAAAGGTCATAATTGACTTTTGACTTCCCTTTTTCAAAAATAAGTTTAGAAGGGGTATTGGGTGCAGCTTCTTCAAATTGAACTATTTTCAAGGCTATATTATCCTCTAAATTGAATATTCTTTTCAATGAGTCATTAAAAGGTTCTATATATTGTTTGAATATCTTTAAAGTATCGGCTTGTTGTCCAGCAAATACAGGCTCTCGGAGAGCTTTATTTATGTCTTGAGTATATTTTAAAACGTCTAAATTAAATTTACCATCTGTTTCAATAAATCGGTAAGGTGTATCGCTATTTGATATTAATGTTGTTTCATTAAAACCAACATTATTGATAGTTGGCACAATTCTAAGGCTTGGACGTCCATAAAACAAATTGGGTTTTACATTTACAGTATTAGAATTTGATTTTTTTGTTAACTTTAATTTATCACCAAAGTCTATGGAAACATAAGGCTCTTGAGTTTTATCTTTTTTTAGATATTCACTATCAAAATCAAATGAATGCCAACCTTTGCCTTGCCTCGCCATCCATTCAAAAGCATCAAAAATAGCAGATTTACCACTGCCATTAGCCCCAATCAGCAATACCAATTTTGCTTCAGGTGGAATATTTTTGATTTGCAAATCTGTAAATCGCTTGAAATTTTGAAGACTTAACTCTTTTATTCGCATTGATTGTTCAATTTTTTGTAAAAATACACTTTTTCTCAAAACTAAACACCCCCTCAGTATTTTTGACTGAAAGGGTGTTTTTATTTAAAAAAATAAAATAATTTCAATTCAAACTCACCTCAATCCCCAATGCCACCTCATCATTCAACTCCGTTTTATCCACCGCCACAACATCCGCCAAAACGAGCGAATCGGCTAAGACTTCACTTTTGATATAGTCGCTGTATTGAGTGACTGCGTCCATGATGGCAGCGTGTTTTTCGATGGTGACATTGATGCGGTCGGTGATGTCGAAGTCCTTGTCCTTGCGGATATTTTGGATTTTATTGACCAAATCCCGCGCCGTTCCTTCGGCTATCAAGGCATCATCTAAAGTAATATCCAACGCCACTGTTACTTCGCCATCGCTCGCTACTTCCCAACCTGGAATGTCCTCAGATGTGATCAAAAAGTCGTCTATATTGAGGGGGTAGATAGTGCCATTCACATCAAGATTAAATGCCTTTTCTTTTTCAATGGTAGCAATATCTTCTTGCGTTAAAGCCTCGATAGCGGTTTGGGCGAATTTCATATTTGCTCCTAAAGTCTTACCCAATGTTTTAAAATTAGGCTTGATCCGCTTTTTCACTACACCCGATGTATCAGTGATGTATTCAAATTCTTTAACATTGGTTTCTGCCAAAATTAAGTCCTTGACCCCTTCCACTTGATGTATAAAATCAGCATTCAAAATAGGCAACATCACTTTTTGCAATGGTTGACGCACCCTTATTTTCGCTTTTTTACGAAGGCTCAAAATCAAGGACGAAATGCGTTGAGCATAGTCCATTCGTTGCTCTAATTCCTTGTCAATCAATGAGTTATCATATTTTGTCCAATCCGTCAAATGTACTGAGGGGTGTCTCAAAGGTGTATTATTTTCAACGGCTTTGTCTCTGATAGCATCCGTCAAATTTTTATACAACCAATCTGAAAAGAACGGTGCTATTGGCGATGATAATTGAGCAACGACCATCAAGCACTCATACATTGTTTCATAAGCCGCTTTCTTATCAAGCGACATTTCACCCTTCCAAAAACGTCTTCTTGACAAACGCACATACCAGTTTGAAAAATCCGCATCCACAAATTTTTCAATTGCCCGAGCGGCTTGCGTCGGCTCATAAGTCGCATACAATTCAGTGACTTCTTTGACCAAACTATTGAGCCTCGATAAAATCCATTTATCCAATTCGATGCGGTCTGCAATCGGTGTTTGATTCATTTCATCCTGCTGAAAACCATCTACGTTGGCATACATCGCAAAGAAATTGTAGGTATTATACAGTGTACCAAAGAATTTATTGCGTACCTCAGTGATGCCATCGAGGTCAAACTTCAAATTATCCCACGGTTGTGCATTTGAAATCATGTACCACCGCGTCGCATCCGCCCCATATTTAGCAATCGTCTCAAACGGTTCAACAGCATTTCCCTTGCTTTTTGACATTTTTTGCCCGTCTTTGTCTTGTACCAAACCGTTAGAAACGACATTTTTAAACGCCACCGAATCATACGCCATGACCGCAATCGCATGAAGCGTATAAAACCAGCCCCTTGTCTGGTCAACGCCTTCAGCAATAAAATCAGCAGGATATGAGACGTCAAAAGGCGTTTTAAACGGTTTTTCATCACCATTTGCCAATTTTTCATAGTCCAAACCCCATTGTGCATAAGGCATTGAACCTGAATCAAACCATACGTCTATCAAATCCAACTCTCGTTTCATCGGGCGACCATCATCCGAAACCAAAATTATCTCATCAATATATGGTCGGTGCATATCTTGCGGCACTGTTTGATTTAAACCTAAAGCAGCGTTTGCTTTATCTATTTCTCTTTGCAATTCAGCGATTGAACCGATACATTTTTCTACAAGCGCACCTTCATCTGCGCTCGTAGCTCCCCCATCGGGGGCGGGGGGGGCAGTTCTCCATATCGGCAAACCAATCCCCCAATAACGGCTACGGCTCAAGTTCCAATCCTGCAAATTTTCTAACCATTTGCCAAAACGTCCTTCTCCCGTAGAAGCAGGTTTCCAATTAATGGTTTGATTGAGTTCAAACATTCTGTCCTTCGCTTTTGAAGCAGCAATAAACCATGAATCCAACGGATAATACAAAACGGGCTTGTCCGTCCGCCAACAATGCGGATAAGGATGCACATATTTTTGAACATTAAAAGCATAGCCTTCCAATTTCAATTTCACTGAAATATCCACATTCACATCTACATAATCGGGGTCATCCTTATAATTTTTAACATAACGACCACTGAATTCCCCTACAGAATCTATAAATTTCCCTTGTTTATCCACCAGCGTCAAGTCTCCGATGCCATGCAAAGCAGCCACTCGACGGTCATCTGCACCAAAACTTGGGGCGGTGTGCACCACGCCTGTACCGTCTTCAGTGGTAACAAAATTGTCAGTTATCACCTTAAAAGCATCGGTTTTGCCATTCATCGGTTGTATTTCGTTGCCAAAATCAAGCAATTGCTCATAAGCGATACCCCTCAGTATTTCACCCTTAAATGACTCACTTTGATGCTCAATAGTCGGCTGATTTTTTCCACCGAACCATTTTGACACCAGCGGTTGGGCTAAAATCACGCTCACATCCGCATGAGTATAAGGGTTTTTAGTTTTAATTTTGACATAATCTATATTTGGACCAACCGTTAAAGCCGTATTTGAGGGCAAAGTCCACGGCGTTGTCGTCCATGCGAGGATGCGGACATCTTCCTCATTATCATCGAATAAAAATGCAGAACTGGAGTTCTGCGTTACTTTGAACATCGCTACCACCGTTGTATCCGTCACATCTTTATATGTGCCAGGCATATTTAACTCATGCGAACTCAAACCCGTACCCGCAGCAGGGGAATACGGCTGTATCGTGTAGCCTTTGTATAAAAAACCTTTGTCGTACAGACGCTTCAACAAAAACCACACGGTTTCGATATACTCGTTTTCGTAGGTGACGTAGGGATTATCGAGGTCCACCCAATAGCCCATTTTGACCGTAATATCGTCCCAAAGGTCTTTGTAGCGCATGACGGTTTCGCGGCATTTATGGTTGTAATCATCCACCGATATTTTTTTACCGATGTCCTCTTTCGTAATGCCGAGTTCTTTTTCAACCGCCAATTCGATGGGCAAACCATGCGTATCCCAACCGCCCTTGCGCTCCACACGCTTACCATTCAGCGTTTGAAAACGGCAGAAAATATCCTTAATCGTCCGTGCCATGACGTGATGAATGCCAGGCAAACCATTCGCAGAAGGCGGACCTTCATAAAAAACGAACGAGTTTTTAGGGTCGCGTTGTTCCACGCTTTTTTCAAACACCCCCTCAGTATCCCAAAAGTTTAGGATGTCTTTGTCAATTTCAGGCAGATTTAAACCTTTGAATTCTTTGTACATAATTTATATAACTGATTGATTTTTAATGATTTACATTACATTTAAATTAATAAATTTTTATTTATAATCAGGTCTAAGAGTCCAGCGGACTCATACATTTGTAGAAATCGAACATGATAAAAACCACACCCAAGAGTCCAGCGGACTCATACGTTTGTAGAAATCAAACACAATAACCATCACACCCAAGAGTCCAGCGGACTCATACGTTTGTATGAAATTAAAAAAATATGTATAAAATTCATGATGCTACAAACGTGTGAGTCCGCTGGACTCCGCCACAAGCACTTCATAATTTATTATCGCTACAAACGTGTGAGTCCGCTGGACTCTATATTTCAATCAAAAAAAATCGAACAAATACCGTTCATCATATGGCACGGCAAATTTTTCTAAAAAATTGAGGTATTCCTCTCGAAACGTTTGCTTTTTATGGTGTTCTTCCTGATTTAACACATACTTGCAAACTTCATCTATATGTGAACGGCTGTATGAAAAGGCACCATAGCCATCTTGCCAAGCAAATAAATAAGGGCTTAACCGATTAACTTTTATCCAAGCATTGGTCGCTTTTTTAACCTCCATGACCAAATTCGGAATCGAAATGGTCAAATCTTGATAGCTCCAAAATACATGAATATGGTCAGCGACGCCCCCAGTTGCCAATACTTTCTGACCTTTCCCTTCAAAAACGCCTGTCGTGTAGGCGAATAAATCACCACGCCATTCTTTCTGAATCAAGGCACTTCTGTTTTTAACGGCGAATACCGTTTGAATATAAATTTGACTATACGTGTTTGCCATTGTTTTCTCGTTTTGTATGTTAAAAATGGTGTTAATACTGAGGGGTATAAAATTGTGTAACTAATTGATTATCATCAATTTATTTATTATATTTCTTCAAAATATTTCGCTTATCATAAGGTGCATTCCATATCTCAAGCCTATAAAAATCCTTACCATCATCACCCACAACGCTTGCAAAACTAGCCCCATACACACGCACTCGATATGCCCCTTTTTCAAGTTTAATTTCTAATTGCACCTCTGAATTAGGGCAATCCAAAACTTGAAGATAGCCCGTTTTAATTTTGATACTGCCTTCTGTGATTCTATCCCATTTATCAAAATCTAAAACAGCCGGTGCTGTATCAAATACTTCAACTTCTAATCTTACACGCCCATAAGATGCAATGCCGACGCCTATTACGCCTTTTTCAAGAGCCAGTCCCGATTCTAAAGCAGCCTTAGACCAAAAGTTAGGAGAGTCCGTTGCACCTTCTTTATCTTTATCAAAAAGATAAAACTGCCTGTAAGATGTAGTGAAATCGAGATTATATTTCATCCTTTATTACTCCCTCAGTATTTTTGTAAATGATTGATTGTCAAGGTTTTAACAGCCACAACCACCATCAATAATAATTTTATTCCCTATTTGTTGAATATCATATTCACATCCTGCGCCTGATTCTTTTAAAAGCATATTGACCTTTTTCTCTTTTTTATCAAAGGTGAATATGTGTGATTCATCATCAAAAAAATACTTTTTAGCTAAAATATATCCTTCATAAAGAATAAGATTTGGGAAAATGATATTCATACTAAAACCACCTTCTCCTCTCCTAAAATCATACAAAACACCTTGTTTGTATTTCTGTTTGAAAGAAAAATAGTCAAATTTTTCATATTTTTCGTTAGACTTTGTAGGGCGTAAAACTGTATCAAATTCTGGATTTTGTACTTTGATTTCATATTCGTTTCCAACTTTACCAATTTGAGCATCTAAATAAGTTTCAATACCGATGTCTTGTTCTCTTGGTTTTGGTGCAGGCAACCGCGACAAAAACCCATCAAAAACAAACCCCTCAGTATTCCCATATTTCACCAGCAACCAATAGCCTTTTACGATAAAACCTTTAAATCCCTCTACTTCAAAAGGTATTTTGAGACCAATATTGGGCTGAACAACCACTTTTGCACCATAAGGAATAGTGCTTATTTTAGCCGCTTTGGCATCGGGTTTATCCCGCATATTCAAGCCTGATGATGCCCACACGTTGAGCGTTTCGCCTTCTTTGAAACGGCTTTCTTGAGCGTTTAGAATATCAATAACAAAAAGTAAAAATGTTACAAGTATAATTCTCATGTTTTTAACAGTCTGTTTAAATTAATTTATTTCAAAAAAAGAACATTAGTTCGTGCTTCTTTACGCCATGTTTTATTAAACTTATTATCTAAATAGCCGAACATTGTCAAATTATAAATTCTAAAACATTCAAAGTCAGGGAAAGTACAACCAAAGGCTTGATATTTTACATTGTACTTTTTCTCAAATTCAAAATCTTGAGGTGTAAGATTCATATCTCCACTAATGCCCGTTGGCGGTAAATAAAGTTGTATTTTACCTTTTTTTATATCATTTAATGCTTTTTGCTTATCTATTAGCCCTCCTTCACACCAGTCTTTATCATTTCTAAAAAGTTTAATCTCAGTTCTAACTTTTTTATCTATAATCAGAATAGTATCAATTCTTTCTCTAAAGTAAAAATTCCCTACTTCATCAGACATCTCTAACGTTATTTCATAACGACCTTTTTTTAGCTCATTGATTCTAAATTCTGCATTTTTATTAAGATAAAAATATCTCACAGAATCACGTTTAATTTTAATTCTCAAACCATCAGTATCTAAGACAGGAAGTTGGCTAATTTGTGAAATCACTACACCTCTTAAAGTGTAATCATTTTGGCTCATTCCAGTTTGAGAAAAATTAGTAAGCCATATAATCGATAAAAGTATTCTTTTCATATGCTTTTGTTAGTTTTTGAGTGAAAAATACTGAGGGGTACTTCTTCAATCACGGTCCTGTCCCATATCCTTCTTCTTCTCCTCCCTTTCCCGACTCCGCTTCCGCCGCCGCGCTTCCCGCCGCTCTCGAATATGGTCTTCATAGCGACCACTCTGATTGAGCCGCTGCTTTTGAGAGGCGGCAAACATCCGCATCATGAACCAGATGCTTAAAACGAAAGCTGTTCCGAATAAAAAAAGCATGATAGTAATGGTTTAAATAAAAAAAAACGCCTCAACGAATTCAATCCGTTGAGGCGTTTTTTTTTGCAAACGAGTGCAGCCACATCACAGATTGTCGAACAATCGGTCAATAATGATAAGGCGTATAATGGGCGATGTTAAAGTCATTGCTCCCTCGTTATTTTAGTTTTTTAAAATGATGTGCAAAAGTACGGTTCTATATTAAAAAAACCAATAAAATACTGAGGGGTATCCAAATTTATTTTTTCTTCGATTTCTTTGAAGCCTTCGCTATGGCATTATAATCCAATGCCATTTGTATCCATGCTTCTAAATCGGCTTCTCGGTCAATGCCTTCGGGGCTGACCAATACAAAACCGCTCATGGGTCTGTGGGTGAAATCCATTGTGCGGCAACCTTCGTGAGTGATGGCTTCGTCGTGCCGTTCAGGGTTAATTCGCAACATCAATTCATCTTTGATAATGCCTATGCACATCTTTTCATTGACCATAAATGTCAAGCCGCCCATCATCTTTTTCTCTTCGATGTTTTGGGCTTTTTTCTCTTGTAATACGCGGCGGGCGCGTCCGGCTAAATGCTCATCGTATGCCATATTATTGAATTTTAAATTAAATAAATGATTGATTTTCAAATAATTATGTCAATATACTGAGGGGGTGTCACTCTATTATTTTCATCTCTTTCAAAATTTTATTGGTGATTATTTTTCGACAATTTTGAAAATTATCATCGGCAGTCAACACCTTTTTATGTAGGCGTGTGGCGAAAAACCAAACGTTGTCGTTGCGCTCGACGTAGCCGATGTACCAGCCAATATTGTTGTTGCCGTAGGTCGTCCAACCAGTTTTGGCTCGGAGGGTATAATTCTCGTTTTTATCAACAATCATGATATTTTTAACAATATCGAAAGTGCGTTTTGAAAAAGGCAACTGCTCATCGTGGAGTTTGATGAGCATCCAAATTTGATTGATGGGCGAGACAGCGAAGTTGCCAGCGTTCCAAAAATCGTCGCCTTTTTCAGATAAATTGCTATTGCCGTATTGACTTTTTTTCAAATATCGCTTGTATTTCTTCTTACCAATCATTTTCGCCAACTCAACATAATACCAAACAGTCGAGTTTTTGAAAGCATTTTTCAAATCGGTATCAGCATTCCAAGCATCCACAAACCGTTTTTGACCATCCCATTTAAATACCACGTTTTCATCTTTAATCACCTCCGTTTCGAGAGCAATCATCGAATTGATAATTTTAAAAGTGGAAGCAGGCAAAGCAGCGACTTTGGCATCCGCTTCATCGCTGTATGTCCATTTTTTATTTTTATAATCATAAATAGTGATGCTGCCTTCTATATGGCAATCTTTAAAAGGCTGTTGCAAATCCACTTGGCTGACAATACTCGCAAATGGATAAATAATTAGTACAATTAGCATTAAAACACAACTAAAAAGTGTCTTTTTCATAGTAATTTATTGAAAATTTAAGCAAATTTTATAATGTCATTGCGCGTTTTAGCGTGGCTACTGAGGGGGTTATTTTCATTTTACTAAAAATGCAATCCTCAATATTAAGGATTGCATTTTTAAAAGGTGGCTATATCGACTTTTAGAAAATCACTTTTTTTTCTTCATCGCTCTCTGAATTTTCTTTATCGTTTTAACATCAACTTTTGTAATAGTTGAAATTAAATCAATGGAAAGCCCTTCTAAAAGAGAGGCTTCAATTATTTCAATTTCTTTTTTTGCTAATCCTTTTTTAAGACCTTTTTCATAAAATGGGTCGGTTAGGATTTCTTGTTCAGTCAATTCAATGATTAAAGGCATATTTTCAAGTTTTTTAATTGTAATTTCTCGCAATTTACGAAGTTTTGCAATTGTTCGCAACTGATAAGTGAATTTTCCTATGACTTTTACCTTTTTAGATACTTCAACGAGTTTAGCCAAGATTTCATCAATCACTTTTTCAGGATTCACACCGTGAAATCCACCCAGAATAGCCAATATCACTTCTTCTGGCTTGTCAGATTCAATGAATTTTTCATACGGAATTTCTCGAATATCTTTCACTTCAACCCGATATTGAAGGTTGGGATGATTGATAATTCTATGCGGCATTTTCAATGGCTCATAACCTGTATAAATAACAAATTGTCGGACAGGTAAGTTGAATTTTTCATACTCTAATGCATAATAAACCAGCATCCGAGCGTCAATTTTATCTTCATTTTGACTTTGAAATTCAAATTGAATTAACTCCAATTGGGTTGATGCAGCGATATAAACCTTTTTTAAAAAATCAGGTTCACGCTCTAAAGTGAATTGCATTTTATCTTTAACTTCTTCTACACTTACGTATTGAATACCAAATAGCAATTTTGCTAAAATAGGGAGTGTCGGTTCTACATTTTCCTTGAAAATGCGGTCAAAATCGTTAGCCATAGTATGTTTTAGAGTTTTTATAAATAATTAAGTTCTAATTTTTCATTTTTTAGAAAACTTATCCAAAGTCTCTTTTTCCTTTTGAGTCAAGCTATTGACACCCTTTTTTCTGATTTTATCCAATATTTCATTAACGGTTTGTTCTTTGGATTTTACGGTTTTATTGTACTTGTCCTCCATCGTTTCAAAGCCTTGTTTTTTACTAAAAATATTCTCTACCAATAGGACTTCGGGGCGGCGAACGAGAAAAACAATGAACGCCACTGTGGGCAAAACAATCAAAATAATGATGGGCAAATTGTAGGAAAGCGTATCTGGGCGCAAGGCAACGGCGGTCAAAAGTCCTATCAGTGCGCCACCTAAATGGGCATCGTGACCAATATTGGAGGCTTGAGATTTGATACCCAATATTGAAATAGAGATAAATAAAATAGCATATAACCATGTGGGAAAATAGATGCCCAATATGCCAATCGGAATATCGGGATAGAGGGCAACGGAGGCAAATATCACTCCGCAAACCGCGCCCGATGCACCAATGGCTGTATAATCGCCATGATTTCGATGGATAAAAAGGGAGAGAATATTGCCGCCAATGAGGCTTGCAAAGTATATCAACGTGTAATTGAGACTGCCCAAATCGTCTTCAATACTGGCACTGAATGCATATAATGTTGACATGTTGAATGCCAAATGTATCCAACCGCCATGCAAAAAGCCAGAGGAAATGAGCCGAATATACTCTTTTGAAATTAAAATTCTATCAACTTCAAAAGCATATTTATCGAAAAATTGACCGCTTTTGAAGCCTTTGTAGGAGGTCAAACAGGTCAGAATGATGATGAAAACACCGATAATAGCAGAATCAACCATGAATAATAGTTTGGGTTTAATATGTAGGGCGGTTTTAAAACCGCATTTCAATTTAAGTAAAACGGTTTTAAAACCGTACTACAATTTCACGTAGGGCGGTTTTAAAACCGCATTACAATTTCTACAATTTCACAGAAGGCGGTTTTAAAACCGCGCTACAATTTATAGTAATGCTGCACCAAAAACCCCTGCCGAATCCCCCAATTTAGGTCTTAAAAAAACAGTTTCCAAGCGAGTATTGAAGACATGTTTTTCTGCTTCGGCGACCCCCTCAGTATAAAGCTCTTGAAAATTGCCAACGCCGCCGCCCAGCACAATGGCATCAGGGTCGAGGATGTTGACGATGTAGGCAATGGCTTTTCCGAAGAAATGAATCAAGCGATTTTTAGTCATCATCGCCGCTTCATCGTGGTTGAGGCGTTGAAATATGTCCTTCAATTTCAAAGGATTATCGGTCAATGATTTGTAATAACGCTCGAGTGCGGGACCTGAAATCACCGTTTCGACGCAGCCGACATTGCCGCAATAGCACAAGCCGCCACTGGCATCCAAAAAATTATGCCCCCACTCCCCTGCTATGCCTTGACGACCGTTCAGCACCTTACCGTTCACGACCACGCCGCCGCCTACGCCCGTGCCCAATATAACTCCAAACACAACACCTGCGTTGGGTATCACATCGTGCACTGCGCCAATATTCGCCTCAGCCACCGCAAAGCAATTGGCATCGTTCGCCATATTGACAGGTATTTTCAGGTATTTCGCTAAGTCTAATTTAAACGGCATACCGTTCAAGCAGGTCGTATTGGAATTTTTATGGATGCCTGTTTGAGGGTCGTAGCTGCCAGGCGTGCCGATGCCGATTCGCTCAGCTTTTACACCTGCTTCTTTTTCAAGCACCGCTAATACCTTAGCGATTTGCCCCATGATGTGTTCATAACCGCCTTCTTTTTCAGTCGGTACGCGAAAGCGCGCCAATACTGAGGGGTCATCTTTTGATTTAATTACAGCCCCTTCGATTTTAGTGCCGCCGAGGTCAAAGCCAAATAGTGGGTTCATATTTTTTAATGATGAATGATGAATGATGAATGATGAATGATTTTCTAATGCTTGTAAATTACTATTTTTTTCAAAAATATAAAAGGCATTTTGAATTTCATCGAATATCATAGTTTATTGAAATAAAATGGTGCTGTCATATTGCCTTTTTCAGTTTGAACTCTTATAAAATATAAGCCAGATGTGAGTTGATAAGGTTTTAAAGAGATTGACATTTCCTCTTTATTCAAAATTGTTGAATTTTGAGCAGCTATACTGAGGGGTATCATTTTGCCCAAAATATCAATCAAATAGAGTTGAATATTGCCCGCCGTTTTATCCATTTCTAAGGTCAAATGTTCAGTAGTTGGGTTGGGATAAATACGAATTTTAAGCGCATTATTGACCTCATTTGTAGGCGTTGCACCTTGTTTTCCATTGATCAAAAGAGCCGTTATAGACATGGGCGGTAGCGAAAGTGATACCGTATTATTTGTAGCTGTAACCGTACTTTTTTTCAAAGCATTTTGAGTATGAGAGATAAAAGTTTCAGTCGTTGGCAAACTATTGAGCGTGAGCATTTCTATATTATTGCTTGAAGAAATATAGTTTTTCAAGCGCAAAGTGATGTTTTGAGTACTATTCACCGATTTATTGACCAGCATAATGGTCAACGAATCATTGCTATTGCTGATGGTGCTGTATGCCGAAACGGTTTCTTCATTGGTCGAAATGGCTTCCGTGAGCGTCGGTTTATTGTAGCGACTGAATAAATGCAGCGTTTCCCACATGCCCGTTTGCCAACTCCAAGGGGTGAAAACATCAACGCCCTGCCGCATAAATTCCCCCATCATTGAGGCATACCAAACAGAAGTCACACTGGGCGAATGGCTGCTGCTGATACCCGTCTCCGTCATGCCCAAAGTGACGCCATGATTGCGCCCCATATATTTTTCCAACCACTCTTGGCAGCGAGCAAAAACATACTCTTTGTTTTGGCTCGGATCCCAACCACCGCCTAATCTTCTGATGCCGTTGGCTTCGGGATAGACATATGTTTTATCAAAAAAAACACGGTGATATTGGACAATTTCAGCCGCATTAGAGCTACTCGGATAGAAATGTAGGTCAATCATATCGAGCAAACGGATGCCCGTGCGCTGCTGTTCCTCCGCAACGCGCTTGATAAAAAATTCAAGCCATGTATATTTTACACCGTTGGTAGCCAATATCGCGTCGTTATTATAGTTAAACCATTGCCATTCGTTGGCGGGCACGGGACCCAATAGTTTGATGTTCGGAAATTTAGCTCGCGCATTTTTCGCCACACTAAAATATCGCTGCATAAAATCCTCTGCGGGCGGTTGGGTCGGCATCACATCGTCGTGGGTGCCGTTCCAAATTTCAGGCTCATTGTCCATATTCCAATAGCGAACTTTTGTGGAATCAATGCCCACACTACCCGATTTAAACCAATTATCGAGTATGCCGACTGTCGAATCAGCGGTCCAATCTTCCAAATAAAGGGCTGGATTGCCTTCTCTTGTCGCCTTGCCGCCGCCAGCTGTATTCGCTTGACCGCCACCAGCTAAGTTTTGATTGACGCCCGTCCACCAATTGGAGCGATTATATCCCCAATCATCAAAATTACTGGTATTGGTTTTCGCTGCTTTTCCAATCAATTGAAAAGCCCAAATCGCTTGCGCGGAAGGGATATTTTGCTGCAAAGCTTTGGCTGCAGCATCCCAATTATTGGCATACACGTTATTGTACCAATCGGGGTGGCTCGATATTTTTCTGCGCCAATTGTATTTAGTGCTGTTATTGCCGCCGTTCTCTCGAAATATGGTCACGCCCGCCTCCTTCAAAAATTGCCAATTCACGACCGTATTAGGGTCATTTGTCAATAAATTGCTTGATAATGAGTTGTTTCTACCATATAAATAAAGTGAAACGGGTTTGCGATTGGCTAAAACATCCACATCAATTTGAATATTTTGAGCCATTGCCGTTTGGAAAAATAGGGTGGTGTAGAATAATACAATGAGTATGTTTTTCATTTTTATTGATTTAAGTTTTTTGAAATAATTGATTTGAGTTTGTAATATAACTTATTGATTTTCAAACAACTATATACCCCCTCAGTATTTTCAACTTCAAGGCAACTTTTTTCTCCAAAATTAAAAAAGTCGCTGTGATTAACAACGACTTTTTAGGAAAATATTATTATGCTTAAACTTACTTCAAGTTATAAAACATTGATTATCATCACATTAACTCCTAATTTCTAACTCCTAATTTCTAATTTTAAATTCCTAATTCTTAATCGCCGCAATCCCAGGCAATTCTTTTCCTTCCAAAAATTCCAACATCGCACCACCACCTGTGGAGACATAACTCACAGCATTTTCCAAGCCCATTTGAGTCACCGCCGCCACTGAATCGCCGCCGCCGACGAGCGAAAATGCGCCTGATTTGGTCGCTTCTGCTACTGCCAATGCGATTGCCTTAGTGCCGCCTGCAAATTTTTCCATTTCAAAAACACCCATCGGACCATTCCAAAGGATGGTTTTTGATGCTAAAATGGTATTTTTAAAAGCTGCTTCCGCTTTTTCACCAATATCCAAACCCATCCAACCGTCGGGAATATTATTGCTCGCAACTATTTGAGTATTGGCTGCTGCATCAAACTTATCAGCCGCCAAACTGTCTTCGGGGAGCAAAATATTGACGCCTTTTTCTTTAGCTCTTTCTATGAGTGCGCGAGCAGTTTCGAGGCGATCGTCTTCACAAAGAGAATTGCCGACCGTGCCGCCCATCGCTTTCATAAAAGTATAAGCCATGCCGCCGCCGATGATGAGATTATCAACGATTTCGACTAATTTTTCAATAATCAAAATCTTATCGCTCACTTTTGCACCGCCAATGATAGCTGTGTAAGGACGAGCTGGATTATTCAGCACTTTTTCAGCATTATCAATTTCAGATTGCATCAAAAAGCCGAAAGTTTTATGATTTTTATCAAAAAAACGAGCCATAGTTGCCGTTGAAGCATGGTCGCGATGAGCCGTTCCGAAGGCATCATTGACGTAAATATCGCCGAGTTTCGACAATTCTTCAGCCATTTTCATGTCGCCTTTCTCTTCGCCTTTGTGAAAACGAGTATTTTCAAGCAATAATACTTCGCCTGATTTCAAAGCCGCTGATTTGGTCGCTGCTTCCGAACCCAAGCAATCGCTGGCAAATTGAATCGGGCAATCCAATAATTCGCTCAAGTGATTGATCAAGTTTTTCAAAGTAAAACGCTCCACATCAATCGAACCATCTTCTTTCATTTTTTTCAAAGGTCTGTCCAAATGGCTCATCAAAATGACAGCACCGCCTTTTTCAAGGATGGTTTTGATGGTGGGAACAGCCGCTCTCATACGTGTATCGTCCGTGATAGCGAGCGTTTTTTTGTCGAGTGGTACATTAAAATCCACGCGCACGAGGACTTTTTTTCCTGCAAAATCTAAATTCATAGAGTAATATATTTTTTATGTTTGATAATTTGATAGACCTTAGACGTTTAGACGTTTAGACAGTAGATGTTTAGACAGTAGATATTCAATATTTCAGTCAAAATATGATGCCTTTGGCTTCATCAAGCGAAACGCATGACTGAGGGGGTCTGTCGAAGTAGGTTTAGTAAACGCCGAGTAATTTTTTTGAAAAAAAATTACTCGGCGTTTACTAAACCTATTTCGACCTATTTCCGCGCAAAAATACATTTATTGAAGTAGCTATTTCTATTTTATGGTGAAAATTCATCATTAAAATACAAATTTTAAAACATTTAAATTCTTAATTTGAAAACATCACCTATGCCCATACAAGTGCCAAAGCCAATTAACAACACTAAACCTGCGCTTAAAAAATAATATTTAGCATTTTCATTTTTAGAGCTAATTGCAGCTGCAATGCCTATTAAAAAACAAAAAGCAACATGTATCGCAATAAAAAAAGCGTGAAAAATAACAGCGCCACTGCCACCCAAAAGCGACAATAAAGTGTACACTACAAAGATGGTTGCATTGACCTTCAAAATGTTGTTTCGTGGATTTGGCGGACGTTTATTGTCTAATCCATTGTCTAATATTTCACTCATTTTTAATAAATTTTTTTGAAAAATATAGAGTATTTTTTTTTGAAATCATATAAAGGTTAAAAAATAAATTTTTGAAAATGTATCATTTCCCCCCTAACTGCGGAGCAATTGAATGTAAATTAGTCAGTCATTGGTCATATTTCACATTCAACTGCTCCGCAGTTAAAGCACTATTCACTTTAACCCTCCGATTGCATCGAAGGTTATTCACATTCAATCGCTCCGCGATTATTTCAACCCATTATTCGCATTTTTAGAGCATTATTATAACATAAAACACTGATAATCAATGTTTTACAAAAATTCATCCTTCATCACTCGTCAACTCTTCACTCTTCACTCTTCACTCTTCACTCTTCACTCTTCACTCTTCACTCTTCACTCTCCCCTCTTCACTCCCAACTACTTAGCAAGATGGGTTTTCCATACAAATAGCGAATGGTGGGATCGATCGACAGATGCTAAACTAAATCCATCACATTTAATTTTGATGTGGTTTGAGGTGTGAAGTCTAAATAATTATGCTTAAAAAATCTGTTTCTTTAGTGTTAATTACACTATCTTTGAGTGGTTTAGTTAGTTGTGGTAGTAAGGTTGCCGATAAGCCTGTCACAACTAGTGGCGGAGCAATGACAACAACTAGCAAACCTGGTGCTTTAGCCGTAGTTCCCGCTGGCGTGACAATTAATACCGATCTGCAACAAGAACTTTCTACCGGAAAAAATACTAATAATCAAAAGTTTACTATTAAAATCAAAAATGGTTCCGTCGGTAAGTATCCAGCCTTAAAAGATGCCACCATCGAAGGACATTTAGAAAAAGTTACTAAAGCAGCTAAAGGCAAAAAAGCCTCTATGAATTTAGTGTTTGATGATGTAAAACTTAAAAATGGCGATCTGATTGAGCTTAATGCAGAACTAGTCAATACTCAAGTTGAAACCAAAACTAAGGGTACATTTCTGAAAAATGCTGGAATTATTTTAGGTGGTACAATCGCTGGTAATTTTGTTGGCGATCGAACTAATTTTAAACATGGTAAACTAGCAGGCGCAGCCGCCGCAACTGCTTTTGTATTATCGAGTCCTGTGGTGAAGTTGTCTTAGCAAAAGGTACGGATCTTCAACTCAACCTAAAATCTAATTTCGATCCAAATTAATTGAAG
>JAYTUY010000108.1:0-6236 GCA_043744275.1 Saprospiraceae bacterium | reverse complement strand
AACAATGGAATATCATTAAACAAACCGCTTTTGCTATTCGTCGTAATTAGTTTTTTTATATTACAATTATGTCAAAGAACTTATGGGTAATTAAGAGTTGGGGGTTAGGGGGAAAACGAAAATTAAGGGAGAAAACGTCAATCAAATCTCACCAATTTATTTCCAACCCTTACTATAAAAAATATTTCCCAAAAAATAATACTTCTCATTAAAAACATCTTATCTTTCGCAAACAATTCCGCACTAAGAAGGCACGTTAATCTTTCATAACGATTTATCACCTAATCCACTCACTATCAACGTGTTATGATGAAACCAAATGCTTTATCCAGTTGCCTTGTCCTTTTTGGATTGATGGCTCTTTCCGTAATTTCATGTAAGCGCAATATTGTTGCGAAAAAGATGACCCAAAACATGGCTGCCTACGTGTATGCCTTTACGTCGGGGACGATTTCGAGGGAACAACCCGTGCGGATTCGATTCACCTCCTCGCTCGTGAAGACGGAAGATGTGGGCAAATCCGTTGAAAGCGGGGTGTTCAATATTACCCCCTCAGTATCGGGGGCGGCTATTTGGGAAGATGCCCAAACGATTCGCTTCACGCCTGAAAAGAACTTTGCTTCGGGGCAATCGCATGTCGTGTCGGTGAGGCTCAAACGGTTGTTTAAAAATGTGCCGTCGGATGCTGAGGAGTTTCAATTTGATTTCAGAACAAGGGAATTGTATTATGAAATCATCGCTGATGGCATTCAAGCAGAAAATGCCAATGATATGAGTCGGCAGGATTTAATCGGCGAAATGAATACCTCCGACAGAACGGACGATGCTGCCTTAGAGCAAACGCTCACAGCCAATCAAAACGGTAAAGCCTTGAAAATCAATTGGTTGCACGCTGACGATGGTATGCACCATACTTTTAGAGTGAAAGAAGTGATGCGTGGACAAACGGCTTCTAAAGTCAGTTTGGTATCGAACGGAAAGGCTTTGGGCATTGATAAAAATGATAGCCAAGAAGTAGAAATACCCGCCATCGGCGATTTTTCAGTAATGAATGTACGCATCGTTCAAGAGGCGGAACAATATATAAAAGTCAATTTTAGCGACCCCCTCAGTACCACACAAGATTTGAACGGTTTGATTCGCATCAATGATTGGGCGGGCAATATGCGCTATGCAGTGGATGGCAACAGCGTTTTGTTCTATCCAAGCGAACGCGTGACAGGCGATAGAAATGTATTTATCGAAGCATCTGTTAAAAATGCACAAGGCAAAACGCTGAAAGCACCTGCCACTTACACGCTATCGTTTGCAGATGTGAAACCACAAGTGCGTTTGGTGGGTCGGGGTGTTATTTTACCCAATTCAGATGGTTTGAATTTTCCTTTTGAAGCCATTAATTTGAATTTCGTAGATGTTGAAATTGTGAAGATTTTCAATAATAATATACTTCAATTTCTACAAACCAATGATTTGGATGGAAATGGCGAGTTGGAGCGTGTCGGTAAAATTGTGATTCAAAAAAGATTGGCTCTGAAAGATTTGAACCCTTCCGCTACGGCTATGCGTTGGACACGCTACGGCATTGACTTAGGCACTTTGATGAAACAAGACCCGACCGCTATTTATCAAGTGCGGATTGGTTTCAGACGAGGTTATACCAATTCATCGTGTGGTCAAACGACATCAAAAGATGATTTGAACGGCATGACGATGATGCAAGACGGTGAGTTTGTAGAAGCCAATGGCGATGATGAAAACTACGACCCTAATAATTGGGAAAATAGGGCATCCATCTTCCGTTATGATTGGAATGGCGGCGAAAAAGCAGGTGATTTCAATTATAGTGAACGTCAAAACCCTTGTCATGCGTCATATTATAACAGCGATCATTTTGCTCGGCGCAATGTATTTGCTTCGGATTTGGGTATTATTGCTAAGAAAGGGGGCGATGGCTCTATATTCGTCGCTGTTTCAGATTTGAAAAGTACTTTCCCACGAGGCAGTATCAAATTGGATGTTTATGATTATCAAAACCAAATCATTGCAACAGCTACCACCAATTCAGATGGTGTAGCGATTGTGAAAGACGTAAAAGGCAAGCCCTGGATGGTGGTCGCTTCATCAGGAACGGAGCGCGGATACCTACCCCTCAGTAATAACAACTCTTTGAACCTCAGTCGCTTTGATGTGGCTGGTGCGACGATTCAAAAAGGATTGAAAGGCTTTTTATATGGCGAACGGGGCGTTTGGCGTCCAGGTGATTCATTGAGTTTGAACTTTATTTTAGAAGATAAAGACAATAAATTGCCTGAAGACTACCCTATTACGCTTGAAATGTACGACCCGAAAGGCGTTTTACAAACAAGGGTGACGAGTATTGAAAATGTAAAAGATATTTATCCTTTCAAAGTCGCCACGCGTTCGGATGCACCCACAGGTACATGGCGAGCTGATATTAAAGCAGGCGGCGCAACGTTTTCTCAACCCATTAAAATAGAAACCGTTAAGCCCAATCGGTTGAAAATTAATATAGATTTTGGTAAAAAAGAAATTGCCGCAGGAGAAGAAAATATGTCTGCAAATATGCAAGTCAATTGGCTGCATGGCGCACCTGCTCGAAATGTGAAGGTAAAAGTAGAAGCCACTTTGACGGCTATGAAAACGGAGTTTCCTAAGTTCAAGGATTTTGTTTTCGACAATCCGATGAAGAGTTTTAAATCAGACCCCTCAGTATTTTACGAAGGAAACGTGGATGATAATGGTGCTGCGAAGATAAATGGCAATATTCCGAAAGCAGAACAGGCTTCAGGTAAAATGAAAGTCGGTTTTAAAATCAGAGCCTTTGAACCTTCTGGCGATTTTTCAAGTGATTATATGGCAATGGATTATTCGCCTTACAAATCGTATGTCGGGGTGTCTATTCCTAAAAATATTTATGGAGAAAAACGCTTGGATATTAATAAAAATACGCCTGTTGAAATTGCTTTAGTAGATAAAAATGGTACGCCGCTGCGCAATCGCTCGCTGAATGTCAATGTTTATCGCTTAGAATGGCGTTGGTGGTGGGAAACTGGCAACGATGACCAATCTCAATTCACGTCTTCTAAAGATATGAAGGCAGTGATGACTCAAAAGGTCACGACAAATGCAGAAGGCATTGCAACAGTAGATGTGAAGGTGGATAATTGGGGACGGTATTTCGTTTATGCAGGCGACCCCCTCAGTAATCACTATTCTGGCGACTTTGTTTACGCTGGTTATCCGTGGGATGATAATGAAAATGCAGGCATGAGCCGCAATAATGCCTCGATGTTGAGTTTTAATACAAGTAAATCAAAGTATGAAGTTGGTGAAACAGTTGAATTAAATATACCAACGCCCGATGCTGGTAAAGCTTTAATTTCAATTGAAAATGGGTCAAAAGTCATTGAAACAAAATGGGTCAACACAGTGAGCGGCATTACAAAATATACTTTTAAAGCCACTGCTGATATGGCGCCGACGGTGTATGCTTTTGTTACATTAATACAAGGGCATAACAATCAAAAAAATGATTTGCCAATTAGGATGTATGGCGTGACGCCTGTGAATGTTGAAGACCCTAAGACTAAATTGGAGCCGATTGTGAAAACGCCCGACGAAATGAAGCCAGAGGAAAAAGTGACCATTGATGTTCGAGAAATGAACGGCAAACCGATGGCTTATACAGTGGCATTGGTTGACGAAGGGCTTTTAGATTTGACTCGTTTTGAAACGCCGAATCCGTGGAATACTTTTTACGCCCGAGAGGCTTTGGGTGTTCAAACTTTTGATGTTTACGATCAAGTATTGGGGGCTTATGGTGGAAAATTAGAGCGCATTCTCAATGTAGGTGGTGATAAAGCAGGTAAACCGAAAAATGCTCAAACAGCTAACCGCTTCAAAGCAGTGGTGATGACAATGGGTCCATTTTATTTGAGTGGCGGCACGGCACACCATACTTTTACCATTCCAAATTATGTCGGTTCAGTGAGAGCAATGGTTGTGGCGGCTCATAATGGCGCGTATGGTTGCGCTGAAAAAGCTGTGCCTGTTAGAAAGCCCTTGATGGTTTTGGCTACGTTGCCGCGCGTCTTGAGTCCGCGTGAGACATTGAAATTGCCTGTAAATGTCTTCGCCATGGATAAAAAAGTAAAGAATGCGACCATTACAGTGCAAGAGACAAGCGGTTTGGTGCAAATAGTGGGCAATCGCTCAAAATCCGTTTCGTTCGATAAACCGAGCGATAAAATGGTGGATTTTGACTTGGCTGTCAATGATGCATCAGGTATTGCGAAGTTTAAAATAACAGCAGAAGGCGGTGGAGAAAAAACATCGCATGAAATAGAGATAGATGTTCGCAATCCCAATCCCTATATCACGGATATAAAACAAGCGGTTGTTCAAGCAGGTCAAAGTATGACACTGCCATATATTGCTGTCGGCACGGCTGGTACTAATTCAGCTACTTTGGAAGTTTCGACGATTCCGCCGATAGATTTAGCCAGTCGTTTAGCCTATTTGATGCAATACCCTTACGGGTGTGTGGAGCAGACAACGAGTGCTGCTTTTCCGCAATTGTATGTTGATAAATTAATGAATTTGGATGATGCCAAAAAGAAAACGATTGCTGTAAATGTGAAAGCAGCGATAGACCGTTTGAAAATGTTTCAAACTTCAAGTGGTGGTTTCGGTTATTGGCAAGGAGAAGAGCTTCCTGATACTTGGGCGACCAATTATGTTGGGCATTTTCTCTTGGAAGCTAAAAACGCAGGCTATGCTTTGCCACCAAATATGCTCGAACGTTGGCAAAAAGCACAGCAACAAATGGCTAAAAGATGGAGTCCTTCGTCAAATACTGAGGGGGTCAATCAAGGCTGGTCAGATGAAAGCAGAGATTTGACACAAGCCTATCGCCTTTATACTTTGGCTTTAGCCAAATCACCTGAGGCGACTGCGATGAATACTTTGCGTGAAAAACAAAATTTACCTGTTGCAGCCAAATGGTCTTTGGCTTCGGCTTATGCTTTGACTGGAAAGCCAGAAGTAGCGCGTCAAATTATTGCTAATATTGCGACTTCTGTTCCTAAATATCGGGAAATGTCCTACACTTATGGCTCTGAGTTGCGTGATCAAGCCATGATATTAGAAACGCTTGTTTTATTACAAAATCCGAATCAAGCCTTGACTGTTGCGAGAGATGTGAGTCAGAAACTCAGTTCAGGCGATTGGTACGGTACGCAATCAGTGGCTTATGGCTTGATGTCAATGGCGAAGTTTGCAGGTAAAAACAAGGCTGATGATACCTTTAGTTTTACTTATGATATTAATGGTAAAGCGGGTAATTTCTCTTCATCGTCTGCCATTGCTCAAATTGATTTGCCGATAGCTGCCAATAATCAATTCAGCATTAAAAATACGGGTAAAAATCAGCTATTTGTCCGCGTTATACTGAGGGGTCAACCGGCTGTCGGTCAAGCGAATGAAAAGCCGATTGCCAGCAATCTCAATATGAATATTCAGTATAAAACTTTAAAGGGAGAAGCCCTAAATCCACAAAGCATCAAACAAGGCACTGATTTTATTGCTGAAGTAACGGTTGCCAATCCAAGCAGTTTGGGTAAAAACTATAAAGAAATGGCATTGGCACAAGTCTTTCCATCGGGTTGGGAAATTCTCAACTCCCGCATGGAGCGTGTGCAAGGCTATACGAATACAAGCGTGCCACGCTATCAAGACATTCGAGACGATAGAGTCAATACATTTTTTGAATTACCGCTCGGCAAGTCACATACTTATAGGGTTCAATTGAATGCCGCTTATGTCGGTCGCTTCTATTTGCCATCACAATTATCTGAAGCGATGTATGATAATACGATTACGGCACGGCAGCCCGGGATGTGGGTAGAGGTTGTTGGAGGAGGCAATGCCACTATGTGAGTTGAGAGTTATGAGTTGAGAGTTGAGCGCAACTTGCAGCAAGTTTTAAAACTCTGTCCATTACCCACATCTTTTTTAATGTAGGAAATACATCTATCATCTTGAAACCCCTTGTTTCAACGAGGGGAAAGTCAAAAGAACTACTACCCACATCTATCATCTATTCAAAGCATCACATTAGATGTGATGTTCGGAAAAGATGATAGATGTGAGTCGTGGGTTATTATTACCCACCGATTAAAAATCGGTGGTTTCAAGATGATAGATGCCATTTTCAA
>JAYTUY010000107.1:0-1958 GCA_043744275.1 Saprospiraceae bacterium | reverse complement strand
GTTCTTAGTTCTGTAAACATCCAACTAAGATAATTCATATAATCATTATTTCAAAGAACTTGTGCGTAGTCGACACGGTTTTAAACCCTCGTAAAGTTTTTCTAAAAATATATAAATCGCACTACTCAGTAGCAGGGTTAATTGGTTCTAATTTTAAGTTAACATTTTTAAAACAATGCTCCTCTTAGAAAAAGTCAATAATATTGCACTCATAATTTAAGTAAACAAATAAAATAATTCTAAAACATTAAAAAGTAACTACTATGAAAACTATTCAATCTCATGTCATTTGGGCATTCTCTTTTGCTATTTTATTATTGACAAGCTGCGGAACTAATCGACAACTCGTTTCGGATAGAAAACCTGCCGATATTAATAAATTGACGATTGTAAAACCTTTGGCAGATATTCAGTTAATAGAAAGAGGAAATTCAGGTGCGTATAGTCAGTACGATTCCGAAAAAGTGAGAGATAATATATTGGATTTATTAAACCAATACTTACCACAACGTGTTCAAAAAACGAAAATTAAAATGGACACAATGGATAACTTGTCATTGCAAAAAGAGATGTATGCTTTAGCAGCCTTTGTAGAAAAAAATCAACAAATCAAGGATGTTGTATTGAGCGATAAAATGCTTTCTTGGTTGGGCAAATACGACCAAGATTATGCAATTGGAATCATATCCTTTGGTTTTACCAGAGTAAAAGGCAATTATGGGAAGCAAATTGCTAAAGGGATTGGTGTGGGCATTCTTACTTTAGGCTTATTTACGCCCGTTCCTATAAAATCTTCTTCTACTTTAATTTGTTTTATTGTGGATAGAAAAAATAAAAATATTGCTTTTTATAGAAAAAATACGAGACAAGATAATGATCCAACGGAAATTAAGGTTTTGGAAAAGCAAATTAATAGTATATTGAGTAAATATTTCAATAATACTAAATGAGAATAAAGCAGAATTAATTCCTCACAAATAATTGATAATCAACTATTTACACTATTCATCATTCATCATTTATCATTCATCATTACCAAAAATGGATTTCGGTTTCTTAAATTTTCGGTTTTGGGATTTGTTAGACATCCTCGTTGTGGGTTATTTGATTTATCAAGTGTACCGATTACTGAGGGGGTCAGTGGCGTTCAATATATTCGTAGGCGTGGTCTTGCTTTATACGATTTGGTGGTTGGTAAAAGCTTTGAAAATGGAGCTTTTGTCTATGATTTTAGGGCAGTTTGTGAGCGTCGGGGTATTGGTGATTGCCATTGTTTTTCAACCTGAACTCAGGCGTTTTCTCTTGCTCATTGGCAATCAAACACTGAGGGGGCGTATTAAATTTATCAACCCACTCAATGACCATAAAATTGATAACTCATTGGAAATCAATGAGTTAAAATTAGCGATTTTAGCATTGAGTGCTACAGGTACAGGTGCACTCATCGTTTTAGCCAATAACTCAACGATGGTGAATGTAGCCGAATCAGGCGTGACGATGGACGCTAAAATTAGTAAAAGTTTGATATTGAGTATTTTTAATAAAGAAAGCCCGCTTCACGATGGTGCTATCATTATTTCAAACAATAAAATACACGCAGCCAGCAGCGTTTTACCCCTCAGTGAAAGCCCCGATTTGCCTCAAGAAGCCGGTTTGAGACACCGTGCAGCCCTCGGAATTACAGAAACGGCGAATGCCACCGCCTTCATCGTTTCAGAAGAAACGGGCAAAATTTCGATAGCACATCAAGGCAGATTAAGACTGGATTTAGATGAAAAATTATTGGGAGAATTATTGGAAAAATATTACAACATTCGGACGATTTAATACTTTAATAAACCTATGAGGTTTTTAAAAACCTACGGTATATACTTAACTATTCTTTTACGTGTTCAAAAGAGTCCAGAGGACTCTCACGTTTGTAGAATAATGAACAAACCCCACTTTTTATGAGTCCG
>JAYTUY010000106.1:0-24453 GCA_043744275.1 Saprospiraceae bacterium | reverse complement strand
AAATATTGATAATCAATGTTTTAAAATAAAACTAAAAAATCAATAAGACTATAAATGCCTTTTGCTTCATTAATTCACTGTAAATGATTTTTGTTTTTGTTTTAAAAAGAGTTGCAACATTTTCATTTGAAATTAATAATTTGTTGGTATTATGATTTTTATAAATAACAGTTCAATTGAGACATCTGAACTGGAGCAGCCTTCTTTTTGTTTACTATTTGAATCAAGTTGACACTTTAATTTAAATACTTTTTCTATCTTCATCGTCTAATTAATTAACCTTTTTATTGTTCACATTTCATTTTTTAATTTTAAAAAATAAATAATATGAAAAATTGCATTTTCATCGCAGCCATTTTATCGCTTGCTCTATCAGCTCACGCGCAAGATCTTGTTAAAAAAACTGATGGTACTGTTATAAAAGGTAAGGTCATTTCGTTTCAAAACAATCGCCTTGTTATTATGCAAGAGGACGAAACCGAAATGACGCTGCCACGCAAAGCTGTCGCTGAAATCAAATTTGACGTTGCCGACAATAAATCCGTCACGACAAAAGGCGAAGCATCTCCAATTGCACAAGCAGCTGAAACCCCTGTTCCGACTTCATATTCTGCAACGCCTCCACCTGCAAAAACCAAAGCACCCGATGCTACACGCTATGAAGCACCTACTCAAATCCAAGCACCTGCGCCAATCGTGGCGTCAAAAAGTGTATCGGCAGTAGAAAGCCCTGGTGAAATAGTGGGTTTAGAAAATCGCACGTTTTTATCAGCCGCCAAATTCAAAGAGCAAGCTGTGGGGTCAGGTCGAATAGCCGTCACTATCTGTTTAAATGCTGATGGAACTGTTAGTACTGCCAAATTCAAACCAGCAGGTTCATCGACGCTTGATGCTAATCTCATAAGCCGAGCTGTTCAGAATGCTAAAGAGTTGAAGTTTTCAAAGGGTGATAATGGCGAATGTGGTGTGATTACTTATAGATTTAATTTGTAGTGTAAGTTCAATTATTTTAAGAGGAATAAAAATACTGAGGGGGTATCAAGATGATTATTCATTTTGATACCCCCTCAGTATTTTGCATAGTTTTGAATACTTTTCCCTTAAAAAGATTAACTTTGCAGCCCAAAATCATTAATTTCTTTGATTTTTGAAATTTGCAAAGCTTTGCTTTCAATATAAATATAAGAGTAAAATGTTTCCAAAATATGATGTAATAGTGGTGGGAGCCGGTCATGCAGGCTGTGAAGCGGCGGTTGGGGCTGCCAATATGGGGTCGAAAGTGCTGTTGGTGACGATGAATATGCAGACCATCGGTCAAATGTCGTGCAACCCTGCGATGGGTGGTGTAGCAAAAGGTCAGATAGTGCGAGAGGTAGATGCGTTGGGTGGTTATTCAGGCATCGTAACGGATCATACGATGATTCAATTCCGTATGCTCAACCGCTCGAAAGGACCCGCTATGTGGAGTCCGCGCGCGCAAAGTGACAGGATGTTATTTGCTCATAAATGGCGGATGATGCTGGAGTCGCATCCGAATATTGATTTTTGGCAGGAAATGGTCGGCGGTTTAATCGTGAAAGATAATCGAGTCTGCGGCATTCGCACCTCAATGGGTTTGGAAATTGAGTCAGATGCAGTGGTTTTGACGAACGGTACTTTTCTCAACGGGTTGATTCATATCGGCGAAAAACAATTCGGCGGTGGTCGGGCTGGCGAATCAGCAGCGAAAGGCATCACTGAGCAACTCGTCGAACTCGGCTTCGAATCAGGACGCATGAAAACGGGCACCCCCCCACGTGTGGACGGTCGGTCGCTCAATTACGCGCTCATGGAAGTTCAGGAAGGCGATGAAGAAGTGCAACGCTTTTCGTTCACCGACACCCCTCAGTTGAAAAAGCAACGCCCTTGCCATATCACTTATACGAATGAAAAAGTACATGAAATTCTGAAAACAGGTTTTGAAAAATCGCCTATGTTTACGGGACGTATTCAAGGCTTGGGACCTCGTTATTGCCCTTCAATTGAAGATAAAATCAATCGTTTTGCAGATAAAGACCGCCATCAGCTATTTATTGAGCCAGAAGGTTGGGAGACGGTAGAGATTTATATCAATGGCTTTTCATCGTCGTTGCCTGAAGATGTACAATATAAGGCGTTGACGCATATTCCTGGTTTTGAAAATGTGAAAATGTTTCGCCCAGGTTATGCCATCGAATATGATTATTTTCCACCGATGCAATTAGAATTGAGTTTGGAAACCAAGTTAATCAAAAACCTCTTTTTTGCTGGTCAAATCAATGGCACGACAGGCTATGAAGAAGCCGCTTGTCAAGGTTTGATGGCTGGTATCAATGCGCATTTAGCAGTTAAAGAAGAAGAACCGTTTATTTTGAAACGCTCGGACGCCTATATAGGTGTATTGATTGATGATTTGATTACGAAAGGCACGGAGGAACCATATCGCATGTTTACAAGCCGAGCTGAATACCGTATATTATTGCGTCAAGATAATGCAGATACGCGCTTGACGCCTTTGGCTGAAAAAATAGGGATGCACCACATGGAGGAGCGGATGCAAAAAGTGCAGATTAAAAATGAAGGGCAAGCTGCCATCGAGCATTTTTTGAGAGAAACGAATGTCGCGCCCGATGTAGTCAATGGCTTTTTGGAAAGCCTCGGCTGTCCACCGATTGACCAAAAGGTGAAATTGCATAAAATATTGCTGCGCCCACAGGTCAATACTGAGGGGTTGCGCATGGCTGTTCCACATCTCAATGATTTTTTAAATCAATATGACAAAGAAATTATTGAAGGCGCAGAGATTTCAATAAAATATGAGAGTTATATTGAAAAGGAAAAAGAAATGGTAGATAAAATGATTCGTTTGGAAGATTTGGCTTTAAGCGACCATTTCGATTACCATAAAATGCCTTCACTTTCGAGCGAAGCAAGGACAAAATTAACGAAAATCAAACCTCGCACCATTGGTCAAGCAAGCCGAATTTCGGGGGTATCGCCTTCGGATATTTCAGTTTTATTGATTCATGCAGGGAGATAAAAAATGGGTAATAGGTAATAGGTAATGAGTAATAGGTAATCGTATGTTCAACGACCTATTATTACTAATTTACTCATTACCAATCACTTCATTACCAATCACTTCATTACCAATTACTCATTACCAATTACCCATTGCCCATTATTAAATGACCATCATTCAACTCGCTTGGAAAAATCTCACTGCTCGACCCCTCAGTATGTTGCTGACTTTGGTGCTTTTTGCTTTGGGCGTGGGTTTGACTTCGTTGCTCTTATTAGTCAATAAACAATTGACGGATAAATTTGAGAAAAATTTGGCTGGGGTGGATATTGTCGTAGGGGCGAAGGGTAGTCCTTTGCAATTAATACTGTGCAATATGTACCATGTGGATGTGCCAACGGGCAATATTTCCCTCAAAGCTGCCAAACCATTTTTGAATCCTCGCCATCCGTTGATAAAGCAAGCCATTCCATTGTCATTGGGCGATAGCTACAAGGGGTATCGCATTGTCGGCACGTTAAAAGATTTTACGACCTTATATAAAGGTGAGATTGCCGAAGGAAAACTTTGGGAAAATCCTATGGAAATGGCAATCGGTGCGACAGTGGCAGCTAAAACGGGCTTAAAAATAGGCGATTATTTTGCCAGCAATCATGGTTTGAGCATCGATGGCGATGAACATGAGGATTCAAAATTTAAAGTGGTTGGTATTTTCAAACCCAGCAATACAGTGCTTGACCAATTAATATTGACCAATACAGCCACCATTTGGCAAATGCCCGACCATGAAAAAGCAGAAAAAAATGAACTCGTTGAATCAGAACATAAGGCATTGAATGAAGCTGATGAACTTCATAAACATGAAATGGCTTACCCTCAACCGACCACCTTACCCCCCTCAGTATCAGAGACTCCAAAAGACGAAAGGACAGCTCTTTTAGAAGCCGATAGCACCAAGCAAATCACATCGCTTTTGATTCAATTTAAAAATAATAAAAATATACAAGCCCTTAATTTTCAACGCAATATGAATGAAAACACCGATATGCAAGCGGCAACGCCTGCTTTGGAACTCAATCGTTTGTTTGAAATGATGGGCGTGGGTGAGAAGGCTTTAAAATCGTTGGCGTTCTTAATTGTTTTTGTTTCGGGGCTGAGTATTTTCATCGCCTTATTCAATTCTTTGAAAGAACGGCGTTATGAATTGGCGCTCATGCGAGTGATGGGTGCAGGGCGAACGAAGCTCTTTTTATTGATCGTTTTAGAAGGTTTGTTGCTTAGTTTTATTGGATTTATGGTCGGAATGGCACTCAGTCACGGCGCGATGCAGATATTAGCGCACTACATGAGCGACGCGTATCGGTATTCATTTACAGGATGGACATGGATGAAAGAGGAGTGGTATTTATTATTAGGTGCTTTGGTAATAGGCTTTGTTGCAGCTATTATACCAGCTTTGAATGCTTATCGGACAGACATTTCACAAACGCTTTCAAAAGCGTAAGTATTTGATTGTCAATAATTTATAAAAATAAGAAATGATTATTTCTTAACTTTCTTACGCATTTTTTTATCAAATAAATTGGATTTACCATGCTTGGTTGAATTTTCCATGTTGTTAGTAAAACCTTTTGTCGGACAACCAGATTTTACTTTACAAGAAGGTAAAATGGTGAAAAAGAAGAAAAAAAGTGCCATGCCGAGCAAGCGAAGTGCAGATGTATTTTTTAAAACAGAAAGATTCATTTTCAATTATTTTTAACAATGTTAACAATCTAATATCTAACATCTATTCAAATTAGACGCTGATTTCAATAAAAAGAGTCTGAAAATTAAAACAAAATTCAAGCCTATTATAAAGGTGATTAAAAACAATTAAAAAAAAGACTGGTTTTTTATACTTTTGCAAAATTAAATTGAAACCAAGATTTTTATCAAACGAAAAAAGATATTTCAAAGTGTTAGAAACAATAAAAAAGCCAGACCTCGGCATAGAAAAACTCGAAAAAACCGCTTCACAAGTCCGTCGGGACATAGTGCGTATGGTGTATAATTGTCAATCAGGACACCCGGGCGGCTCATTGGGTTGTACAGATTTTTTGGTTGCATTATATTTTTCAGTCATGAAACGTAAGAAGCGTTTTTATATGGATGGCAAAGACGAAGACATGTTTTTCCTATCAAATGGGCACATTTCTCCTGTTTTTTATAGCGTTTTGGCACGTTCAGGCTATTTTCCAGTATCGGAGTTAAGCACTTTCCGTAAGCTGAATAGCCGTTTACAAGGGCATCCCGCTACGCATGAAGGCTTGCCAGGCGTGCGTATCGCTTCGGGTTCATTGGGTCAAGGCATATCTGTAGCCAATGGAGTTGCCAAGGCAAAAAAAATTAATGGTGAGAACAACGTGGTGTGGGCTTTGACAGGCGATGGAGAGCTTCAGGAAGGTCAAATATGGGAGGCTTTGATGTTCGCTGCTCACCATAAATTAGATAATTTGGTCGTCACAGTGGATTGGAACGGTCAACAAATAGATGGTTCTACAGAGAAAGTGATGTCGTTGGGCGACCTACCCGCTAAGTTTAAAGCCTTCGGTTGGGATGTTTTGATTTTACAAAAAGGCAATGATATGGCGTCGATGGTGGCAATGCTTCGCAAAGCCAAACGCCGTTTGGGCAAAGGCAAACCAGTGGCTATTTTGATGAATACGGATATGGGTTATGGTGTCGATTTTATGATGGGCAGCCATAAATGGCATGGTGTAGCTCCTAATAAAGAGCAATTGGAATTAGCATTGGCTCAATTACCTGAGACTTTAGGTGATTTTTAAGTTGCTTTATGCCTCGTAAAAACATTTTGTCGATTATTTCATAAATAAAAATGTTTTCATAGGTGACTTTGAAAACATTTTTTTTATTTTTATACTTCAAAAGAAAATAGAAAAAAATATTTTTAAAAATCAAAAACAAATCGCAATTTTGATAACTTTTAACTTACGCACAATTCACCTGACTCATAAAATCCAACTCCCTTCTTATGAAAATTTTACCATTTAAAGCCGTTTACCCCAATCTTAATAATGTGCCCCATTCGAATGATTTTTTCGATACGGTCAAATTTCGCTACCACGAATATGCCACTGAAGATATGTTTAAAACATCTGACAGTGAGGCAATTTATATTTATCAAATAAAAAATAAGGACAAACAGAAGTTTACAGGTCTCATAGCTTGTACTGACATTGCCGATTATTTTGACGGTAATATGAGAAAACATGAGAAAACAATTGTCTCTAATGAAGAGGTTCAAAGCGAACTTTTGAGTGTAAGAGGTGCAGCTATCAAACCTGTTCTTTTGACATACCCCTCAGTACCTGAGCTTAATGAATTGATTTTCAATTATTTAGACAATAATAGAAAATTTTATGTCATCGAACTGGGTGGTGAAAAACATCGGTTTTGGCAAATTACCGAACCTGAAATCATTAATAAGATACAACAAATATTTCAAGAAAAAATACCGCATACCTACATCGCTGATGGGCATCACCGTTCTGCAAGTTTTGCCGCTCTTCACGAAAAAAATAAATCGGATAAAACAAATAAAATGCTGACTGCTTATTTTCCAATGGAAGAGTTGGAAATCAAAGAGCAAAACCGCATCATAGCCGACCTCAATGGCTTAACGCCCGATGAATTTTTAGAGAAATTGATGGTTCTTTTCAAAGTAAAAGTCTTGAAAAAAGGTGTGAAACCGTATGCGAAGCTCGAAATGACCATGTTTTTAGATGAAAAGTGGTTTCAATTGAATTGGCGTAAATCTGAATTAAAAGATTTTGCGAAAGGATTGGTTTTATTGGATGCTCATTTGTTGAATGAAAAAATATTAAAACCTATTTTAAACGTCAAAAATATCCGCGAAGATGAGCGCGTGCAATATTTAGACGGCTCAAAAAATATAGAAGAAATAGAAACAGCTACTTTGGCACTCCCGACTGAGGGGGTTGCGTTTTGTTTATACCGTGTGGAATTAGAAGATTTAATTGAAGTGGCTAATTCCAATGGCGTCCTACCACCCAAATCCACTTTTTTTGAACCACGTATGAAAAATGGCTTGCTGGTATATGAAATATAGTTGAAAGTTATGAGTTGAGAGTTATGAGTTCAAAATAACTTATAACTCTAATAAAAGCCACCTTGAAATATTGAGGTGGCTTTTAATTTTAATAAAAACGATATTTTCTACTCAAAAACCCTTAAAATACTGAGGGGGTGTTAACTTTGCGATTCTTAAAGCGGTTTTCACTATTTCGATGATGAATTTCAAAAATTTAAGCCTGATATTACTTCTATTCAGCTTGATGTTTCCAGCTTGCCAATATTTTACAGGGCAGGCAGGCAGCAATAAACTGTTGGCATCAGTTTATAACAGGTCGCTCTATTTGACGGATATAGAAGGTATGTTTCCTGAAAATGCTTCAAAGCAAGATAGCCAGCAAGTGATTAATGCCTATGTTGACCGTTGGATTCGCAACAATATCATCATGGCGGAAGCTGAACGAAATGTGCCAGAGGATTTGAATATAGATGAATTACTTCAAAAATATCGGGAATCGCTCATCCTCAGTAGCTATGAAGAGCAATTGACGAAAGTTAGTTTAGATACAGCCATTTCGGAAACTGAGTTGAAGGATTTTTATGAAAAAAACAAAGAGCAATATCAATTAGAAACACCTATTTTAAGGTGTTATTTTATCAAAATTCCGAAAGCGACCCCTCAGTCTGATAGCCTCCAAAAGTGGTGGAATAGTCCAAAATCAGGCAATAATTTGAAGAAAATGCAGGAATTTGCTCGAAATCATGCGCGTTCCTATATCTTAGAAGATTCTGTTTGGACGCGTGCCGACGACCTCGTAAAAATGCTGCCGAAAGGAACTCTTGTTTTGGAAGACATCAGCAGCGGCAAGGAATTGACCATGAAAAATGATGATTTCCAATACTACTTTAGGGCACTGGGCGTTATGAATCAGAAAGAAATTGCGCCTTTATCATACATTAAAGAGCAAGCGTCAAAGTATATTTTGCATCAAAGGAAAATACAATTGATTGAAAAAAAGAAACAAGAAATGTATGACCTTGAAATGAAAAAAAATAATGTGAAAATTTATTCGAATTAAAATTTTATAAATGAAAAAAATAATTTCAGCTTTACTTTTCTTAATGGTTTTAAGTATCAACGCTTTTGCACAGCAAAAAGAATTGGTGGATAAAGTAGTAGCAAAAGTCGGCGATGAGTATATTTTGCTTTCGGAAGTAGAGGAGCAATATGCTGCCGCTAAAGATCAAAAAGCGACTTTACCAGATAACTATCGCTGCATGGTTTTAGACCAAGTGATGGTCAATAAACTCATTTTGAATCAAGCCAAAATTGACTCGGTTTTAGCAAAAGATGACGATGTAGAGACCCAACTGAACGCTCGTTTTGACAAAATCCTCGATTACATGGGCGGCAATGTTGAGCAATTTATCTCTTACTACGGTCAGACTCCCGAAGTGATGAAGGAGCAAATGCGCGGCGATATGCGCGACCAGCTGATTGTGGATAAAATGAAGCAAAAAATCTTAGCAGACGTCACCGTTACGCCTGGTGAAGTCCGTGATTTTTTTAGTAAAATACCGAAAGATAGTTTGCCTTACTTCAATCAAGAGGTTGAAATTGCAGAAGTGGTGTATAAAATAAAGCCCAATGAAGTAGAAAAATCAAAATCCAAGAAACAATTGGAGGAAATCCGAGAGCAAATCGTGAACGGAAAAGTGCCTTTTGAAGACTTGGCGAAAAAATATTCGCAAGATCCAGGCTCAGGACGTGAAGGCGGTGACTTGGGTTGGGCAAAACGCGGCAAGTTTGTGCCTGAATTTGAAGCACAAGGTTTTAAATTGGAGGAAGGTCAAATTTCACAAGTATTTGAATCTGAATTTGGTTATCATATTTTACAATTGATTGCTCGGCGAGGCAATTCTATCCATTGTCGGCACATCCTCATCAAACCTGAAATTACTGATGCAGACTTGGAATTAGCGAAAAGAACTTTGGATTCAGTGCGTTTGCGAATTTTAGGCATGTTGAAAGATTCAATCACTTTTTCAATTGCTGTAAAAGAATATGGCGATAAAAGCACTCAAAGTTTTCACAGCGATGGGCGAATGACCAACCCTGCCAGCGGAAATAATACTTTTGAAACGCGTGACCTTGATCCTGATACGTATTTTGCTATTGACTCTATGAAGATCAATGGTATCACAGCACCGATGGAATTGACTTCAGCCTCAGGTGAAAAAACTTATCGCATTGTCAAATTGATTTCAAAATCATCGCCTCACAAGGCTAATCTTTTGCAGGATTATAATAAAATTCAACAAGCGGCGACGGAACAGAAAAAAAATGAGCGGCTTGTAAAATGGATTGAAGAAACGTCGAAAAATACTTTTATCAACGTTGATGCGATGTATAGAAAATGTCCTAATTTGGAAAAATGGGGGCGGAAGGTGTAGTTTTTTTTGCAAAAGGAAAGTCTTGTTAAACAACCCTGCGAGGGTCGAAATCAAGTAAATGCCCTAAAAGTCTATGATTTTTAGGGCATTTACTTGATTTCGACCCTCGTAGGGTTTATGACGAATTTTTTAATTTATTGAACTCCTAATTCAAATTCATAAGACGACTAATAATGTCCAGTTTACCTCTCTTAAATACTTGGCGCACCTTCATTTTTACATCTTTTGCTCTCATCGCTTTCGCCTCCAATTCAGTGCTCAATCGCTTAGCGTTAGGTGGCAACACGATTGATGCGGGCAGCTATATCGCTATTCGTTTGGTATCGGGTGCTTTGACATTGTGGCTCATCAATGGTATTTTTAAGCGTGATTTTAGTCTTATCCGTACAGCATTTATAGGTGTTTCCTTCCATCGTTTTTTACCTGCTTTTTATCTTTTTGCTTATGGCGTGGCATTTTCATTTGCTTATCGCAGCTTGAGTTCGGGCATGGGTGCTTTCATATTATTTGGTACAGTGCAAACGACCATGCTTTCGACGGCTATACTGAGGGGGGAGCGTCCGCATATATCTGAATGGTTGGGCTTGGTGGTAGCTATTGGTGGATTAGTTTACCTTGTTTTGCCAGGTCTATCTGCACCTGATCCAGTCAGTGCTTTGCTGATGATAATAGCAGGAGTGGCTTGGGCATTTTATACTTTAAAAGGACGCGGCGTCAAAGACCCACTCGAAACAACAGCATTAAATTTCATTCTCTCAATTCCAATGATTATAGCACTGATTGTACTTATTTTTCGTCAAATGCACTTTTCTACTGAGGGGGTCGCTTACGCAATCGTATCAGGTGCCTTGACTTCGGGCGTGGGTTATGCCATTTGGTATGCGGCTTTGAAAGGTTTGAAAACAACTCAAGCAGCTTTACTCCAACTGTTAGTTCCTATTATTGCTGCTGTGGGTGGTATAATTTTTCTTTCTGAAAACATTTCATCTCGGCTGATAGTAGCAGGTTTGCTAATTATTTTGGGTGTCGTTTTAGCCTTATTGGGTAAGCGATTTTGGAAACTTTGATTTAATAATTTTGTCCACTGCTATAATATCAAAATTTATTCTATTTTGTGGATTATTTAGGCAAAATAAAAAACTAAATTTGAATTTTGTAGAAAGATTATAAAACTATTAAAACTTGATTCATTATGAAAATTCCAATCACACTTGTGGTCAACGGAAAGTCCTTCACGCATGAGGTTGAAGCGCGTGAATTACTCGTTTATCACCTCAGAGACAAATTGCGACTAACGGGTACGCATATCGGTTGCGATACGTCCAGTTGCGGTGCTTGCACTGTTCACTTAGACGGGCAAGCGGTAAAAAGCTGTACCGTTTTAGCGGTGCAGGCAGAAGGCTCAGACATTACTACTATCGAAGGAATGTCCGCCGATGGCAAACACCCACTCCAAGTCGGCTTCAACGAAGAACATGGTTTGCAATGCGGCTACTGCACGCCCGGTATGATCATGACGGCGGCAGACCTTTTGTCGCGCAATGCCAAACCTTCTGAGCATGAAATCAGAGAAGCTTTAGAAGGTAATATTTGCCGTTGCACGGGCTATCACAACATTGTGAGAGCGATTCAACACGCTTCAGGTCAATTAGAAATGGCTTAACACCCCCTCAGTAAAAAGCACTTTTTCAAGCACTTTTTATATATTTTGCTTGAAAAATTGCCAATTATTCAATTGAATCAATCAATTTTCTAATTTTTAATTTAAAAAAAATGAGTGCAACTTCTTATATAGGTCAATCAATCAAGCGGACGGAAGACCGCCGCTATATGACTGGCAAAGGCAAATATACCGACGATATAAAGCTCGTCGGCATGACTTACGCGCACATCGTCCGCTCACCTTATGCTCATGCGACCATCAAATCCATTGATATTGCAGCAGCACAAGCGGCTGAGGGCGTTGTAGCGGTCTTCACGGGTGCAGATGTGGCGCATATTCGCGGCGTACCAACTGGTTGGCAAGTCAATTTTAAAAATGGCGAAACCATGAAAGAGCCTGCGCATCCACTGCTCATTCCAGTAGGTACGACGGTGAAACACGTAGGTGATAGCATCGCTATTATTATTGCAGAAAGCCGTGCAGCAGCTCGCGATGCAGCAGATTTGCTTGAAATTGAATACGATGTGCATGAAGTGGTGACGAATTGCAAGGATGCCATCAAAGACGGTGCGCCTCAAGTTCATGCGGAAGCACCTAATAATACAGCGTTCGATTGGGCATTTGGCAATCCGCTTGAAGAAGTAGATGCCGCTATGGCTTCAGCTGCACATATTACGACTTTAGAGTTGGTCAATCAGCGTCTTTCGCCGAACGCGATGGAGCCACGCTCTGCTATCGGTCATTACGATGAAGCGATGGACAGTTATACACTTTGGACAACTTCTCAAAATCCGCATTTGACACGCCTATTATTGTGTGCTTTTGTTTTGGGTTTACCTGAGCATAAAGTACGCGTTGTTGCGCCAGATGTAGGGGGAGGTTTTGGTTCAAAAATTTTCCATTATACAGAAGAAGCCCTTGTGATTTGGGCATCTAAACAAATAAATCGCCCTATTAAATGGACTTCAACTCGTACAGAAGCCTTTTTGACAGATGCTCACGGACGTGACCACATCACAAAAGCAGAAATGGGCTTTGATACTGAGGGGGGCATCGTCGCTTTGCGCGTCAATACAGTGGCTAATTTAGGGGCATATCTTTCTACATTCGGGCCTGCCGTTCCGACTTATTTGCATGGTACTTTATTACAAGGCTGTTACACAACGCCTAAAATTCACATAGAATTGGTTGGTGCATTCACTCATACCACTGCCGTTGATGCTTATCGTGGAGCAGGTCGCCCCGAAGCGACTTATTTAATTGAGCGATTGATGGATAAAGCCGCTTTGGAAATGGGCAGAGACCCTGCGGACTTGCGCTTCCAAAACTTCATCCCTGCTTTTGATGGTGTTAACCAACCAGGCTATCAAACTCAAGTGGCGTTGGTATATGATTCAGGCAATTATCAAGCAACTTTAGCTCGTGGCTTAGAAATGGTCGGTTATGAAAATTTCCGCAAAGAACAAGCGGATGCTTTGGCAAAAGGCAAATATTTGGGTATTGGTTTCTCAACTTATATTGAGGCTTGCGGTATTGCACCTTCGGCTGTCGTTGGTTCGTTGGGCGCAAGAGCTGGTTTGTACGAATCGGCGCAAGTACGGGTTCAACCTACTGGCAAAGTATCGGTTTATACAGGCTCGCACTCACATGGGCAAGGACATGAGACCACTTTTGTACAGGTTGTAGCTGATAAATTAGGCATTCCAATGGCTGATATTGAATTGATTCATGGCGATTCTGATGCTGTGGCGTTCGGTATGGGTACTTATGGTTCGCGGTCATTAGCCGTTGGTGGTTCTGCCATTGTCAAATCTATTGAAAAAGTGCTTGAAAAAGGGGCTAAAATAGCTGCGCATAAATTGGAATGTTCTGTAGATGACCTCAACTATGCCGATGGCAAATGGACGGTGAAAGGAACGGATAAGTCAATCGCCTTTGGTGATGTCTCGCTCACGGCTTATATACCGCATAATTATCCTGCGGGCTTGGAGCCGGGCTTGGATTTTTCAAGTTTCTATGATCCTGCCAATTTTACCTATCCGTTTGGTGCACATATCGCCATTGTTGAAGTGGATATCGAAACAGGCAAAGTAAAACTCAACCGTTTTATTGCAGTGGATGATGTAGGAAATGTCATTAATCCGATGATAGTTGATGGTCAAATTCATGGTGGTGTAGCACAAGGCATTGGTCAAGCGATGTTTGAAGGCGTTCAATATGATTCAGAAGGCAATATTTCAAATGCTTCTTACATGGATTATTGTATGCCCCGCGCCGACGATTTGCCGATGTACGAAATTGACCGCAAAGTCACGCCTTGTCCGCACAATCCGTTGGGCGTAAAAGGAGCGGGTGAAGCTGGTTGTATCGGGTCAACGCCTGCCGTTGTGAATGCTGTCATGGATGCTTTGAAGTCTTTTGGTATTTTGGATTTGGAAATGCCAATGACATCTCAAAGCGTTTGGAGAGCCATTAATAAATAGTGAAAAATGAATAGTGATTAGTGAAAAATTCAACTATTAAAATTTTCAATTTTCAATTAAAAATTTTCAATTAAAAATGATACCAGCATCTGTAGATTATAAAAGAGCAACGAGCGTATCCGAGGCATTAACCATGCTCAACGAATTGCCCGATGCCAAAATCCTTGCCGGCGGTCACAGCCTTATTCCGGCAATGAAGCTGCGGCTCAATCAGCCCTCAGTATTGATTGATATTGCCCGCATCAAAGACCTCAATTTCATAAAAGATAGAGGGAAATACTTCGCCATTGGTGCCGCTGCTACGCATGGCGCGATTGAAAGCCATAAATCTTTGAAAGTCAAAGTGCCATTAATTGGCAAATCGGCTTCACAAATTGGCGATGTCCAAGTGCGCAACAAAGGCACTATTGGCGGCTCAATTGCCCATGCTGACCCTGCTTCTGACTGGCCCGCTGTATTAATTGCAGCGGACGCTACTATTGTCATGACAAATGTAAAAGGCGAGCGCAAAGTATCAGCAGAAGATTTTTTCGTCGGATTTTTCACAACGGCTTTGGCTGAAGGCGAATTGGTGACTGAAATCCAGATTCCCGACCCGACTTCATCCGCTACGCCCAGTGGCTGGAGAGCGAGTTATGAAAAATTTTCACAACCTGCGAGCCGTTTTGCCATAGTAGGCTGTGCTGTGAATTTGCAAATGACGGACGATGGCACGATTGAGCAAGCGTTTGTCGCATTTAATGGTGTGAGCGATCATGCTTATCGCGCTAAAGCGGTTGAAGCTGCTTTGGTAGGCAATAAATTGTCCGATGCCTTAGCTGCGGAAGCTTCAAAGGTAGCTACTGAGGGGTCGGCGATGATTATGGGCGACCATTATGCTGATGAAACCTATCGGGCACATTTAGCGCAAGTAATATGCAAGCGAGCTATTTCTGCTTGTCAATATGATTAAAAATTTGGGGTAACCGTTTTGAGATTTTTCAAAATTTACTAAACGGTTACCCCCTCAGTATTTTTCATAAAAAATTGATTTACAAGCAATTGTGAATCAATTTTTTTTTGATTTTTATTGAAAATTCCAACCAGAAGCTAATTAACGCTGGAAGCGTTGAATGTGAATAGCCCCGATTGAAAATCGGGGTAAAATGAATAGATTGCTATAACTGCGGAGCAGTTAAATATGAAATACTGTCATTTACTGATTGTTTTACATTCAACTGCTACGCAGTTATGCCCATTTTCCTAATAATAACCCCTGATTGCATCAGGAGTTATTCACATTCAATCACTCCGTGATTTTCAACCTATTATTCGTACTGAAAATTAAAAAATTTAAGTGTTAAATAAAACGCTATCCAATTGAAACGGCTAATTTTACATCAAAATTAATTATAGCTTTATCACTCCTCACCCACTATTTTATAAGTAAAAAAAATCCAATTATTATGAGCAAACACATTTTCATAGCCCTTTTTGCAAGTTTACCGTCTTTTCTATTAGGTCAAAATAATGCCACTGATACTCTTCCAATATCTTTAGAAACCGTAGAGATTTCCGCAACGCGTATGACTCTGACGGATATAAAAGCCCCTTTGGCGGTGACGGTTTTGAATAAAAATCGTTTGCAAACGGGCACTCAACAACTGTCGCCGTATGAGGTTTTAAGCTCAGTGCCAGGCGTTTTTGCTATGAATCCTGACAATTTTACGCAAGATTTACGCATTTCTATCAGAGGTTTTGGCGCAAGAGCCGCTTTTGGCATTCGAGGTATTCGGCTTTTTACTGACGGCTTACCCGAAGGCACGCCCGATGGACAAGCGGATGTTGACAATTTGGATATGGGCATTATTCGCCAAATGGAAGTATTGCGAGGTGCAGCTTCGGGACTTTATGGCAATGCAGCTGGCGGCGTGATTTATATGCTCACTGAAAATCCGACAAGCAAAAGACCGCTTTTGGAAGCGCAATTGAGTAGAGGTTCATTTGGTTTTGAAAGGTATCAACTCAAAGCAGGTCAAAAGTTCAATAAATTTCTTTATTTTATCAATGGTTCTATCAACAATACTGAGGGGTATCGAGATAAATCTCAAATGAAAAATTCTATTTTTAATAGCAAATTGAGTTATGAATTTAACCCAACAACGAAGCTCACCGTCTTAGCCAATTACGGCAATAGCCCAACCGCCAACGACCCAGGTGCACTCACTGCCCAGCAAGTCAAAGACAATCCACGTCAAGCAGGAGCGAATAATATTTTGTTTGAAACGGGTGAAAAGGTTAAACAGAGCAGAATTGGACTGACATTCGAAACAAAATTGGCTGAAAAACACAGCATTACAGCCCGTGCTTTCACAACTTCAAGGCGTTTGCTCAATCGATTGGCAGTAGCAGCCAATGGATATGGTGATTTAAAACGCCATTATTATGGTGGAGGAATGGGTTATCAATTGGATGAAAAAATTGGGAAAATGCCTTATCGCTTAAAAATTGGATTGGACATTGAAAATCAAGCAGATACGCGCCAGCGATACGCCTATCTGAAAGTGGTAAAGGATGGCATTACAAAATACAACCCAGATAAAATAGTGTTGAATCAGTTAGAAGAATTTAAAAGCACAGGCATTTATTTGCTGCAAGACCTTCAACCGACGGATAAACTCCTCCTCTCATTCGGCATTCGCTACGATGATTTAAATTTAAAAGCCACTGATAATTATTTAATAGACGGCAATCAATCGGGCAGTCGTCATTTTACTAAAATCAATCCGATGGCGGGTATTAATTATGAAATTATAAAAAATGCCTCAGTTTATGCCAATTATTCCTCCACTTTTGAAAGCCCTACGCTCAATGAATTGTCGAATAACCCCGATAATACAGGTGGTTTTAATCCAATTCTTGAACCGCAGCAAGCAAAATCGTTTGAAATAGGAGCAAAAGGGAAATTGTCATTACGAAATAATAAAAATACTGAGGGGGTACGTTTTGATTTGGCACTTTTCCAAATTGTAACAGAAAATGATTTAGTACCTTATCAAATTGTAGGGCAAACGGGTAAAACTTTTTATAGAAATGCAGGGAAAACACTTAGGAAAGGCTTAGAAATAGGCTTAAATTATACCATTATTGAAGGTTTAACGGCTTATTATACGCAGACTTTTTCAAACTTTACTTACAAAACCTACTCAGTGAATACCACTAATTTTGATGGTAAAATATTGCCAGGCATTCCTAAAACGAATACTCAAATTGAATTGCGATATGCTCATGCGAAAGGCTTTTTTGCTTCAATACAAGGGAGAAATGTGAGTAGAGTCTATGCGAATGATAGCAATACCGCTTTAGCCGATGGTTATTCAGTCTTAAATTTAAGATTGGGCAATACTTTTTCGATTAAAGATTTTCAAATCGAACCGTTTGTAGGTGTTAATAATTTGACTAAAACAAACTACATCGCCAATGTTCAAATCAATGCTCAAAGCGACCGTTATTTTGAACCCGCTTCGTTGCAGTATTTTTTTGGCGGGGTGAAGTTCAGAGTGAAATAAATAGAATTTATATTGAAGTAATTGTTAATTTTATTTATAACTCGTTGATTTTGAATGTATTATAACTTGCAGCAAGTTTAAAACTTGCTGCAAGTTGCGTATAAAATATCAATTTGTTTCAGTTCAAAAGCGGCAATTTAGAATTATCAAACACCACTTCCCAACCCATGCTTTCTGCTAAAATGCGAATGGCATCGAAGTTTTTGATGCCCTGTTTTTGAACGCTATTCATAAAATCGCTGTGCAGGGCTTGGGTGCGAATGGTATCCACTGCTTTTTTATTCAGCCTCGTATAATCTTCTGTTGTAAATTGATTGACTACACCGTTAGCGATGTCGTAATAGCTGATTTCAGGCTCTACGGAAATGATACTGGGTTCAGGAATATTGGAGATATGCAGCGTTTTTGAAGCCGCATCCGCTTCAACTTTCATGTTTGAAAGGTCATATCCAGCCGACACCTTCGCTTTTACTTTAATCAAAACCTTTTTGGTGGAGTAAAATAAGTAGTAGTTTTTGGTGTCTTCTTCACTATACACTTCTGAAAAATAGCCTTCCACAGTCACCAATTTCGTCACGTTTTTGATGTGTTCTAATAGTACTTGGGATTCGACTACGCGCTTGGGGTCATTTTTAGCATACCACCAACTCGTAACATAAATGCCTACTGCCAATGCTAAAATCAGCCCGATGATGTATTGAAAAGTATTTCTTGATGCCATGATTGTATGGTTTTCTTTTCGACAAATATAAGGAAAATTCTATCTTTTGATGTTATGAATATACCCCCTCAGTATAACGGTTGTTTTTAGCCACTTGAGAGGCGAATAAAAAAAATCCCGAAAGGCGAACTTTCGGGATTTTTGCAAAACAATATCTCAATATCCAAATATATCAATATTATCTCTGCTGCGGCAGCATTTGTTCTACTTTATAAGCAGCAAACATTTTATCCAATTCGTCTTTATACGCTTTGTCTCCAGCGGTTTCTACAAGCCGTAGCAGTTGCTCTTTCGTTTGCAAATCCTGCATGAAATCGTTTTGGAAAGAACCTGCTTTGTCTTCTGCACTGAGCGAGTTGTAGAATTTTAAGTTGGCTAAAAGATTCTCTGCCAATATTTTAACATGCGGCTTCGCTTTCTCATACGCACCTGCTTGAGCATAGGCATCGAGGAAATACATCGTTTGTGCATTATATGGAAAGTTGAAATTCGGGAACGCAGCAAAGTTTTTATCCAATAATTGGACAGCTCTATCTTTATCACCCTTGCGAATCATATCCGTAGCCGTGCGCAGCGTGACAAACTGAGTGGTTTGGATACTTGGCTGATAGCTCTTGTTGACAAATACTTTTTCCTTATCAAAATTGCCCCAACGGTATTTTGTCATGATGTGTTCGAAAACTTTATCGTCCGCCACACGTCCGCTGCCAATCAAACCAAACTGACGTTCGCCTTTAGATTTAACAGGAATAATTTTGACAGCCAAGCCTTCCAATTGCATATAATCATCCAAACCTTGCATTTTTTCAGGGCGACAAGTCACGGCAAAATAGACAGGACGCTCCATCGCATTATTAGCAATAATATCCAAAACCGCTAAATCGTCCTTGATAACGTAGCTGCCTGGAAGAGTAAAGCTGATTTTATCAACGATACTGTCTTGTTCAGTTGCCAAACCTGCGGCAATCACTTTTTGTCTATCAACAGGTATATAAATTTTACGCGTAGGAGCATATGATTCAAAAGTGACGCCATTACCTGCGGGAACAGGATGCTCTTCACCTAAAAATTTCATCAATTCAGTGATGCTCATTTCATTCGCACCATCCCGAATAGGCAACTGATTGCGCTTGAAACCGCGATAAGATTCAGGTTTGAGGCTCATTTTTACAGGAGCCGATTCATTGACTTTGCGGCGAGCTTGGTCAATATACCAATCAACGGCTATCAAACTCAAGTTGATAACGCGCACGTCGGGGCGCACCTTTTCCACCTCCTGAGCATACCACAACGGGTAGGTGTCGTTATCTCCGTAAGTGAAAATAATGGCGTTTTTATCACATGATTCAAGGAAATTGATGGCATAATCCCTTGCACCTGACTGTTTTGCACGACTATGGTCATCAAAATTTTGATAGCCCATAATTATAGGAGCAATGACAACCAGACCTGTTGCCAGTGGTGCAGCAATTTTATCTGATAAATTAAAATCTTTAAATAAATCAAAAAATGCCGTGACTCCCATGCCTACCCAAATCGCAAAAGTGAAAATAGAACCAACGATAACATAATCACGCTCGCGCGGCTCATTAGGCGGTTCATTGGTGTAAACAATAATACCGATGCCTGTAATAATAAACAAAGCCATCAAACCCAACATATCATAACGGCGGCGACCATAATGCCATACTAAACCAAACAAGCCAAACAATAGAGGCAATAGGTAATATTTATTATAAGCTTGATCTTTTGTAATCGTATCAGGTGCATCTTTCATATTATACAACCTCCAATTATCAATAAATGGAATACCACATGCCCAATTGCCTTTACTCTTATCCATAGGCGTAAATCCTTGTTCAGCGTTTTGGCGACCTGCAAAATTCCACATAAAATATCGCCAATACATCCAACCCACTTGATAGCGGAAAAAGAAACTCCAGTTATCACCCACCGTTGGACGATCAGCAGAAACCTCTTGATTTTGAGGAATGTCCATCCATTGTTTATAATAAGAAGTTCTATCACTTTCGTAATGCCCCATACGTGGGAACAATATTTTATCCGCATCATTGAAAACATAATCAGTCTTGCGGTCAACTATCTCGTATTTATCGCCTACCCGACCATAGCGATCTTCTGAAGTTTGATCAATGGGGCGGGCATTAAATTGAGGTCCAAATAACAAAGGACGATCCCCGTATTGCTCACGATTCAAGTAAGGAATTAAGCGAATCGGATCAGTCGGATTGTTCATATTGATTGGCGGATTAGCATTTGAGCGAATCAAAACAGTGCCGATAGTTGAAAAACCAATAACAGAAAAAGCCAATCCCAATACTATATTTTGAATCGTGGAATTTTTACGCTGATGTGCCAAACGCAATAACCACCACGTGATGCCGCCCACGATACCCATCGTCAATATTAAACTGGGAAAAGTGAAAGGCAAACCTAAATAATTGACGCACACATATTCAATATTACCCCACAAAGTAGGGATACCAGTGATAATAAGCGATTGAATAACCCATATAAATACAACACCGACAATACCCGAAAGTGCCATACCCCAAATAGTCGGTTTGGCTGTTTTTTTGAAATAATAGAACAATGCCAAAGCTGGGAACGTCAATAAACTCAATAAATGCACACCTGTAGAAAGCCCTGCTGCATACACTGCTGCCAGCATCCAACGGTCTGCCTCAGGCGTATCAGGTTGGTTGTACCATTTCATCATTGCCCAAAGCGTCAAGGCTGTAAACATGGTGGACATAGCGTAAACCTCACCTTCCACTGCTGAAAACCAAATAGATGTAGCAAATGCAGTAGTCAAACCTGCCACAATACCCGAGCCTGCTAAGGCAATATATTGAGAATCTGTCGGTTCTTCTTCACGACCGACGAGGGCAATTTTAGCCAATATAATAGTCGTCCAGCAGATAAAAGTTGCCGTCAAAGCAGTAGAAATGCCAGACATCATGTTCACTGAGAAGGCAATTACTGAGGGGTCGTTTGAAAATGCTTGACCAATGACCGTTGCCAATTTACCAATCATCAAAAACAAGGGTGCTCCAGGCGGATGCACGACTTGCATTTTATAACAACCTGCTATAAACTCTCCGCAATCCCAAAGACTGCCTGTGCGCTCTGCGGATAAAAAAAATACCGTAGCTGTTACCAAAAAGACGAACCAACCGACGAGATTATTGAGTTTTTTGTACGAATTCATTGATTTTCAATATTTATTTAAAGGAAATTTCAATTGCGATGCAAAACTAAAAAAATATTGCACAAATTAAGTATGCAAGTCTAACGCTATATTTCAGAATGGGCAGTTAATAGTGGTTAAAAAATGGTTAATTGGGTAAATTTTTACAAAAATCAAGCTTTTGCAGATTGCAAAAGCCTTGAAAACAGATGTTTTCAAGGCTTTTGAAGTTTTATACTGAGGGGTACTACTTTAGTTAAAAACATTTCTTTGTATCAACTACTCTTTTTTAATGATACTATCTTCTACAATTCGTGTCAAGATGTAAGACCCAATAAGGCTCACCACCAGCCCCTCAGTCAAAATAAAAAGACTGGCTGTAAAAGGGTGCAGAAATGCACCCATTTTTGAATTTTGTTTGATAATATCCATTAGTGTTGGATTCAATTCGAGAAAAATGGTCATAAATACAGCAAATCCACCAACGCCGATGATAGAGACCCCTATCCCTTGAGCGACTCCCAGCATAGAATTATGAATAGTTTCGGGATGAAGCCAGTAGTAAGATTGAATGGCTCGATATAAGCAGAATATATGGATAATACTGTTCAGTACACGGAATTCGCTTCGATGGCTCAATCCCATGGCACACATCAGCAAGAAAATAGAAATAAATCCTGCCAACATCCAAAGCCCTATTTTTATTGATATAGCACGCATGATAGACGGTTTTTTTAATGAAAAAAAAGGATTCAAACTCTACAAATTTTAAGTGTATTTTGATTCACTCGGCTTTTTTCAGAAAGGAAATTTTAAATAACGACCCCTCAGTATTTTGAGGCTAAGGGGCCGTCGTTATGCAAATTCACACATGATATGCTTTAAATCCAGCATCTTCAATGTCTTAATAACTTTTATTGACTATAAATTTCTTAGATACTTTTTCACTGGTTAAATAAACAGTGATGTAATAAAAGCCATTGGCTACATTATGTAATGAAATCGGAATCATATCGGCATTGGCTTCTTTAATTTCTTGAGTTTTTACAATTTTTCCAAATTGGTTGACTACTTGAATAGTAAGAGCTTGTCCATTGAATGCGGCAACTTCTAAATTGACCACATCATTTGCAGGATTTGGATACAAAGTGATATTCTTTTGCTGTAATACACTTTGAACACTTTGATTATTCCCTCTTGAATTTAAAACATTTTGATTCAAATTCGCAACATTACTACCATGATCTTGGTCATTATTGACTACATTGTCTTTATCCTTTTTTTCAGGTTCCTTTTTATCCTTCTTTTTATCTTTCTTTTTATCATCGTCATCATCCTCATCATTACTATTGGCTTTAACTATTATAGTAAAACAACAATTTTTAGTACTGCCACAACCGTCTTTAGCTGTGTAACAAATTGTACTCACGCCAATTGGGAATGTACTACCGCTTTGCAAGCCGCTCGTTTTAGTTACTGTAATGCTGCCTGTTGTACAGGTGGAAGTAGCTTTAGGTGCTGTATAATTCGCAATAGCAGATGTTGATTGGGAGGATGCTGTTAGAGTTATATTAGCTGGACAATTAAATGTGAGAACCGAAGTACCACCTGCTGCTACTGGAGCAGTAGTTCCTGTTACAACTGTACTTGTACAATTGGTCGTTGTATTTCTACATCTTGCAAAAACGGTTATTGGTGATGTTGTGTAAATAGGCGCAGTAGCAATAAAAGGTCCTGCTGCAACGGTTGCATATTCTACAACTGTTCCCGCGCCACAACCTGTAGCTGATATAGTCCCTACCAGAGAAGGCAATACATTATTAGTGATAGTCAGTGTAGGTGCAGTTGTTGCATTAGCACAAACACTTGGCACCGTGACTACTGCTGTTGAGATTGGGCTCATCATGAGTGGGTCACTATCGCAGCTACAACGCGTTCGGATACTCTGCCCCGTTCCTGCTTGCTCGTATATAGGTGCGGTTGTGTACCAAGCTCCACCATTGATGGAATATTGCAAAGTATAGCCAGTTGGACAAGCTGCTGTAGGTGCTTTTATACTACCACCGCTTGCTGAACAACCCGAACTGCATGTACTATTGACAATAGTAACATTTGCTGGAGCAACTGTTGTCGGAGAACAAGCTACGGCAACACAACTACCTGTAACTGTAGCTATTTTTATAGAATTACACCCTTTGCTATCATTAATTGTTACGGTATAACTTCCAGCAGTTGTGGCAGTGATAGCGGCAGTTGTGGCAGTTGTTGACCAGCTATAAGTATAAGGCGGTGTGCCGCCACTCGCGCCTGCAGTAATAGTAGTAGAAGGTGCAGCGCAAGTCAAGACAGTTGGTGTGCTAATAGTGCCCGTAAGTAAAGTTGGCTGAGTGACAGTAGCAGAGGCATTTGCTGTTTGAGTACCGCTTGTTGCTGTAACGGTATAAGTACCTGCTCCTAAACCAGTAGCGGTTTGGGTCGTTTGACCATTTGACCACAAGTAAGAGTAAGTCGTACCGCCTGATGCAGTGACCGTAGCAGTGGCATTAGTGCCGCCGAAACAAGATACATTTGTAGCGGTGGCAGTAGCTGAAATGCCCGCTGTTACAGCCTCTGGTGAAAACACTTTTGTACCTGTGTAGGTATGATCTTGGGTGTTTTCGCTGCCATCATTGTTGGTGGAAAGACCTGAAAAATTGAAAGTGCCGTTTCCTGTCATTGGTGCAATCCAAGTGAAAGAAAAAATGCCAGAAGTGCTGCCACCACCAGTGTGCACGACTTCGGTACTCAATATTTTAGTACCCGCTCCAGCCACTACAGTACCACCAATGGCTGCTAAGTCCATCCCAAAAAGAGGCTGCCCAGCTTCGGCAACTGTCAGTGTCATATTGTAAGTGGTACCAGGCACAAAACCATTGGCTGGAATGTTAGAGGTTAAAATAGCTGAGCCACCAGCAGCTCCGCCATGACAGGAGCTACAATTTTTGGTAGCAGTAGTATAGCCTGCAATACCATTTGATTTCACAGGTCGATGAACCGTATGTGAAAGCAACATGATAGAGGCACCAATTAGAAAAGCAATGAAAGAGACTCTTTTCATAATTATGATAGTTTAAAATGTTAAAAAAAAGGAATTTGGAATAATTAACTTGACTTTGTTAAATTAGGAATAAATTAAATATTGGTAATTCAAGATGAATTTAATTTATGTTTAGATTGAGTTGCTTTAGCCCTTTTAAAT
>JAYTUY010000105.1:0-1984 GCA_043744275.1 Saprospiraceae bacterium | reverse complement strand
AAAAAAAATTTTCGTTTACTAAACCTAACCAACCTAACTTGAAATCTTGAAATTTGAAATCTTGAAATTTGGAATCTTGAAATTTGAAATTTGAAATTTGAAATTAAAAAAATGTCAAGCAATTTTTATCGCTTGACATTTTTGATTTATTTATAAAAATATGACAATCAGAGGTTTATGAAAAACCATTGACAGCTATCACGCTATTAATTTCAGGCATTTTGGATTTAATAGCTTGTTCAATACCTGCTTTCATTGTCATAGAAGACATTGAGCAGCTTTCGCACATGCCGAGCCATTTCACTTTCACAACCATATCTTCAGTCACATCCACCACTTCAATATTACCGCCATCCACTTCGAGGAAAGGGCGAATATCATTCAAGGCGATGTTAACTTTTTCTATAAGTAAGCTTTTATCTTCGATAACCATGAAAGGGAAAATTATTTAAATGAAATTGTTTAGACTAAATTAAAACAAAGATACATTTTAATTCATTGTTTGAACAAAATACTGAGGGGTAAGTTTTCAACAAAATAAAAATTTTGCCTTGTATTGTGTAATTTCGCCGATTAAATCAATGTAAATCTGTGACAAAACGGCCACTCGAACTTAATGCCGACTTTCAATACGCCTTAGACGTACTTGAAAAAACCAATAAAAACTTGTTCATCACAGGTCGGGCAGGGACGGGCAAATCCACACTTTTGCACCTTTTTCGCAGCACTTCAAGGAAAAAATGCGTTGTTTTAGCTCCTACGGGCGTAGCCGCTTTGAATGCAGGCGGACAGACGATACACTCTTTTTTTGGTTTTCCTGCTAAATTTATTGCCCCCGAAGAAATCAATAAACGCAGAGATACACGCCTTTATAAGAAAATGGAAGTGCTGATTATTGATGAAATTTCGATGGTTCGAGCGGATATGATTGACAATATTGACCGTTTTTTGAGAATTAATCGGGATAATATGCTGCCGTTTGGCGGTGTTCAAGTCGTGTTTTTTGGCGATTTATTTCAATTGCCGCCCGTCGTCTCTACACCTCAAGAGCAGCATTTTTTTCAAACGCATTACGAATCTCAATTTTTCTTTTCAGCCAAAGTCTTTACTGAACAACCCATTGATAAAAACAATTTGGATGAAAAAGGCTTTGAATTAGAAGGTTTAGAATTGGGCAAAATATATCGTCAAGAGAATCGCCATTTTATACGACTACTCGACGCCGTTCGCACCAATCAAGTAGATTATGACGATTTAGACGATTTAAATAGGCGTTTTCAACCTAATTTCAATGAAAAAGATTATTTTATCACGCTTTCACCACGCAATATAGTGGTGGATGAAATCAATAATCGAGAGCTGCGCAACCTCAACCAGCAAGAGTTTTCTTTCATAGCCGAAGTATCGGGCGCATTCGATCCCAAGCAATATCCTACTGAGGGGGTGTTAAAATTAAAGCTCGGCGCGCAGGTTATGTTCATCAAAAATGATATAAAACGGGAGTACGTGAATGGCACGATTGGCAAAATTATTCAACTCGATTTTGATAAAATAGTGGTGCAAATAGAAGAGAAAGACGGTACTTTTAAAAATATAACCGTCGAAAAACAAGAGTGGGAAATCCTGCGCTATTCCCTCGGCAATGATCCTTCAAAAATAGAAACCGAAACCGTCGGCTCTTTCAAACAATACCCTTTGCGCCTTGCATGGGCGATGACGATTCATAAAAGTCAAGGCAAAACATTTGATAAAGTGATAATTGACCTAACAGGCGGTGCATTTGAGCATGGTCAAACCTACGTGGCACTCAGCCGCTGCCGAACTTTGGAAGGCATTGTTTTGAAACAACCGATTCGCCCGCAGGACATTCGAGTAGATGAGAGGATTGTAGATTTTTATGAACAAAATTTTTAGAATGGCAAAAACCAATGCAGATATTTTTAGGGAAGGGTTTAGTAACCCGACTTTTGTTTTTTTTTCAAAA
>JAYTUY010000104.1:0-24548 GCA_043744275.1 Saprospiraceae bacterium | reverse complement strand
ATTCTTGAAATATTGTTTTGACATAATCGCTAAATTCCTGCATAAATGGTTTCTTTTAAACCAGTTATACATTAACAATTTAACAGTTCAGTAAAATTATTTTTTATTAACATTCATCCTATTTCAATATGTCAAATGGCTCTCACATTTTTTGCATTATCTCGAATGCCTGTTCCAATCGATTGCCATTTTCATCCACGAGCGTCAATTTATGCTTTCCTACTGAGGGGTTCAAAGCCAATTGGTGAAAGGTTTTGGTAGTGCCTACAAATTCATTATCCAAATGCCAAAACACGGCTGTTTCAGGCTGCCGATGAGCGACCCTAAAAATGGTACTGCTCACCTTGCCATCCAATTCAACAGGAACATATATTTTTGTCACCGTTTTTGGATAAATTAATTGCATGGGGTTGATTTTGCTATCTGCTACTCTACAATCAGCTCTATACTGAGGGGGTGATATATATTCAGGATGCTTCGGTTTGTAATAATATTCGATGAGCGGTGGCAGTGTGAACCAACCTTGATGCACCATATTTTGAGGCTCTTCACACTCGCTCGTTACTTGATTTTTAGCTGTTTTATCCAAATGTAAAATTTGATGGAATGAACAGGATTTTACTTTTATGCTGTTTTTAGTTGCCCAAACAGTATCTTTTTCGCATAATTCAGTGGCTCTATAACCGCTCCTCTTACAAACTTCTACTTTTATCATGTCATCGTAAGGCTGCTCAAACCACTCTCCTTTTGTAGCCAAAGTGCTAAAAATATCGAATAAAACGGGTGCCGCTTTCTCAACGCCAATCAATCCCGGTCGCCCTTCTCCATCCGCATTACCTACCCAAATACCGACGGCATACTGAGGGGTCACGCCACATGCCCAAGCATCGCGGAAGCCGAAACTCGTCCCTGTTTTCCAAGCAATGGTTTTGGAGGATTGAAAAAGTTCCCAATTGCCTTCGCCATCGGGTCGCTCTACTTCTTTCATGGCATCGAGTGCCAACCATGAAGCTGAGGCAGACAATACTGGTGGATTAGGGCTTCTATTTTTAGGATTTGCAGTAGATTTTTCATTGAAAATATAACTTGGGCTGCGCCAATCTTGGGGATCATATTTATTTTGAAAAGTGTACCAGTGCTTCGCTGTCCTCGCCATACAGGCGTAAGCATTCGTAATTTCCCAAAGCGAGCCTTCTCCCCCACCGAGAATCATGGTCAGACCATAATGTTCAGGCGATTTTTTAAAGGTTGTAATGCCGAGTTTATTTAAATTATGGTAAAATTTTTCAATGCCATATTGATTCAAAAGCCTCACATACGGAATATTGAGCGAACGCGCCAATGCCCTCCGAGCAGGAATGACCCCATCATAGGTTTCAGCAAAATTTTCGGGATGATAGCCACCTATTTCAGTAGGAATATCGAGGAGGAGCGAATTGGGCATTATTTCACCTTCCTGTTGTGAAAAGGCGTAGAGAAATGGTTTCAAAATACTGCCTGTGGAACGAAGTGAGGTGATGATGTCCACGTCCTCGCCATGTTCTTTGCCCGCCCCTTCTACGTTGCCACAATATGCTACGACCTTACCAGTTTCAACATCTAAAACAACAGCTGCCAAATTGTGTATGCCATTGGAAATCAATTGATTGTGATGGATTTTTAAAATATTATTGACTTGATTTTGGAGGTATGAATCGAGCGTGGTACGGACGCGTGACAGCGTATTTTTTTTAAAAATTTGTTCTTTAAAAGCTCTATCGAGTAGATGCGGCGCGGCTTGAGGTAAAGGCAGAGGTCGTTCGGGGAGCGGTTCTTCTTTAGCCAATTCCCCAGTGGTTTTGTCAAGCACCCCCCTCAGTATCAGGCGGTCTAAAAGGCGATTTCTCTTATTAAAAAGGGCTTGTCGATTGCGTCCAGGATGTATTAATGCAGGAGAATTGGGCAATACGGCGAGAGTAGCCGCTTCCGCCCAACCGAGTTGCTTAGGGCTTTTGCCAAAGTACCGCCATGAAGCAGCTTCTAAGCCTACGACATTGCCGCCAAATGGGGCATTCGAGGCATAATATGCGAGGATTTTAGGTTTAGAATGGGTGAGTTCAAGGCGAGTTGCCATCACCACTTCTTTCAGTTTATTCCAAATAGTGCGAGCGTCTTTCTTTCGAGCGAGGCGAATTACTTGCATCGTGATGGTAGAGCCGCCGCTCACAACTCGTTGATTCTTAATGTTTTGTATAACAGCTCGACCAAATGCAAAAGGATTAACCCCCAAATGCCAATAAAAATTTCTATCCTCAAACTCCACTACACAGGCGCGATATTTTTCAGGAATGCTATCACTGTAAGGAAAACGCCATTGACCGTCGGCAGCGATGCGGGCATCGAGCAGATTGCCTTCACGGTCTTCTAAAACCATGCTTGTTGGGTCGTTGAAAAGAGGATTTGGCAGGCAAAACCAAAAAGCAATGAGCAAAATGGCGATGCCTGCCAACGTTTTACGGCGGTGTTTTTGAAATAAAAAAACTTTGGCAGATTGGATTTTTTTAAACATTTATTTGGTTTTAATCTATCAATCGCCCTACCATGATACCTGTTTGCCCTTTATTACGAGCCAAATAATCCGCTAAAGGCACATCTGTTATCATGACTTGGTGGAATTGCGAAGACGCGTGCATCATATATATGCGTCCGCTTTGCCTGATAGCGATGCCCACGTGAGCCATATCCATGCCATCGAGACGGTTCGTGATGCCGATGATGTCGCCGCTTTGGATATTGGATTCTATATCAGCTACTCTATCTTTAGGTATGTAATATTTCTCCCTGTTAGTGATGTCGTTTTCAACGGCAACCATTCTGTTGTAAGTAGTTGGGTCAGCCATATTGCCATAAAGTGTATCTTTTTTATAGCTCATAAAAAAGATGTTTTTATTCAAAATTTCACCACCAATTTCCTTCGTCATATTTTTTAAAATGCCACGTTTTTCATTTTCAAAAATCCAATCTGAAAAATAATGAAGCCGAGCAGCGTAATCAATTTCAGCGTTTCTGTAGCGCAATTTGGCTATGTTTTGCTTGAAAATTTCAAAATTCGGCGCATTTGAACGGCGTGTTTGGGCTAAAGCAATCATGCTTTCAGCAAAAGTGACACAATCAAAAATTCTCAGATTCACTACCAAAACTTCTTGAGAAATAGGTTGCAATTGCACCTTGCCCTCTGCATTGGGTTTGGGATTAATGTTTGATTTTGGATAAGGATTGCCTAAAAATGTTTTACCAAATTCAAGAACACCTTCAGCCATTGTTGCGGGTTTGGGGAGCTTCATTTTCTCTTTGAAAACCTCTTGATGAGTCGGCAATTTTTTCTTTACTGCTTGTTGCGCATCGGCTTTTGGAAGTGTGAAAAACAACAAAATACTGAGGGGTAGTAAAATATTGCCCTCCCTGCTCCCGAAGGGGGAGTACATTTGGGGTAATGGGAGAATTTGTTGTAGTGAAAAGAATATTTTATTGATAAACATTTGATAGTCAATAAGTTGTGAAGAAAATTAATTGAAATTAATTAATATTTATTTAAAATTAAAGAAAATGCTTTGCAAATCAATGACTTACAAAGCATTTTTAACAAAAATACAAGATTTATTTTGAATTTGAAATTAAATGTACCCCTCAGTATTTTCAATAAAAACCACATCTGTTGAAACACCGTATGTATGATAGTTAAATTAAAAATAATTTTTATTCATACATTATTAACATTTCGGAAATGAAAAAAGCATTCTTTACAAAACTTTGTACAAAAGCCCTGATGGTATTAGGGCTTTCAGCATTTAGTTTGAATCTCAGCGTCGCTTCGAGCCACCGAGAAGCCCCTTTGATTTCAGACGACCCTTTGGCAGACAATACCGATTTGTATGCTTTCAAGAGTCCGGACGATCCTAATTCTATCACCATTATTGCCAACTACATTCCGTTTCAGTTGCCTGAAGGTGGACCTAACTGGTCTTCATTCGGTCAAAATATCCGTTATGAAGTGTATATTGACAATGATGTTTCTAAACCGGGCGCAGAAATTATCTACCGTTTCACTTTTACAAAAGCGAATCAAGATAATACTACATTTTTCAACATCCGATTGGGCAAAGAGAACCTTAAAACGACCTACAAATTGGAGCGAAGTACCAACAGCGGTATGAGCTTCACGACCATTGTAGCGGCAGGTGTTGTGCCGCCACCCAATATAGGTCCGCGCTCAATTCAAGGGGCAGCTGGATTGAATAAAGGCAGCTACACTGAGTTGGTTCAAGGTGCGATTGCGACGGCTACTACTGGTGAAAAAATATTTTGTGGACCTGCCGATGATCCATTTTTTGTGGATTTAGCTGGTGCTTTTGACTTAGGCAATTTCCGCCCACAAGGCAATAGCACTAACCCCACTAAGGATGGTGTAGGCAGATTTAATGTCCATTCTATTGTATTGCAAATCCCCGTGGCTACTTTACAAAAAGCAGGTAAAACAGTGGCAATGGCGGCTAATATCTTAGATGGCGATTTTGTTATCGGCGTTTGGGCAGCAGCCAGCCGTCAAGAAATGCAAACTTTGGGAGCAAATGGTGCAGAGCCTACGAACACGGGCAATTGGGTGCAAGTATCACGCTTAGGTATGCCTTTGACCAATGAAGCCATTATCCCGATTGGCGATAAAGACAAATGGAATGCAACAACACCAGCGAATGATTTGCAATTTGCCAAATATTTCAGCAATCCTGAATTGGCGTTGTATATGGATGATTCGCAATTTGGTAGTGCTGTGCCATCTTTGAATGAGTTGAGAATTCAGACAAAATCGTTGGGTTCTTTTGATTTTAGAAATGGTAAAAAGGGTTTATGGGCACTCAAAGGCACGGCTGCTGTGCGCGGAACGGCTTTGGATGATGCCATTTTTGGAACTATTTTATTACCCGATTCTACCAGCCCGCGTGCGGTGGATTTGTTGCCTATATTTTATACAGGCGTTCCCAATTTAATTCCTTATCAATTGGCGACAGGTAAAAATGGCAACCCATTAGCGGCTGGCAAACCATTTATCAATAATTTTTTACCGAGCTTGGGTGATATGTTGCGCTTGAATATGGCTGTGCCTGCTACGCCACGTGCTGACCCTAAATTCAGCTCTTTAGGTATTATTAATGCTGCTGTTTTAGGCTTAACTGACCCTTTGTACAATCAAAATACTTCTATCCAAATGATACCGAATATGGATGGTTTCCCGAACGGTAGAAGATTGGAAGATGATGTAACAACCATCGAACTTCAAGCAGTGAGTGGTGTGGCTTTGGCAGCTATCGGCTTATGGTACGATGATTACAAAGGAACGGGCAGCCCAGTGACGTTCAGATTAGGAAAAGTATTAGGCTTCACAGCAGGACCTACTCAAAATGATACCACCTTCAGACCTGCATTCCCTTACGTGCAACAGCCGTGGAGAGGATTTGATTACACTGAAAAAGCAAGGTTTTAATTGGTTGTTGATTGTTGGTTATTAGTTATTGGTTGTGTTTGTTGACACCGCAAATAATTGATAATCAGTGTATTGTAAAAATAATTGCAATATTTTAACTCATTATTACCTATTTTACTGAGGGGGTCTATGTATCTTCTCCTAATTTTTCAAAATTAATAAAAATATAAAAATGAAATCTATTTTAAATAAAATATACAGTACAGTGCTGATGTTCGTATTGGTCAACTGTACGGCTTTGATGGCTTCGAGCCATAGAGAAGCACCCTTGATTTCTAACGACCCTGTGGCAGATAATACGGATTTATATGCTTTCAGAAGTCCTGACAATCCTGATATGATTACCATTATTGCTAATTATATCCCGTTTGAATTGCCACAAGGCGGACCTAACTGGGCTACTTTTGGCGAAAATGTTAGGTACGAAATCAGCATTGATAACGATGCCACTAAAGCTGGTGCTGAAATTATCTACCGTTTTACATTTACTAAAGTGAATGAAGATGCGACCACATTTTTTAATATTCGTTTGGGTAAACAAAATATCAAAACGACTTATAAATTGGAGCGCAGTATCAACAGCGGCATGTCTTTCACGACCATTGTAGCGACTGGCGTTGTGCCACCTAACAATATCGGACCTCGCTCGATTCAAGGTGCAGCCGGTTTAGGAGCGACTAATTATGCCGCTCTCATGACAGCAGCTATCACAACTTCTACTTCAGGTGAAAAAGTATTTTGTGGACCCGTTGATGATCCATTTTTCGTGGATTTAGGTGGTGCATTTGACTTAGGTGGTTTTAGAAAAGCAGGAAGAGATGGTGTGGCTAAATTTAATTGCCATACAATCGCTATCCAAGTGCCAATTTCTACTTTGCAAAAAGCAGGCAAACCCGTCAGTATGGCGGCGAATATCTTAGACCCTGATTTTGTTATCGGTGTTTGGGCGTCTGCAAGCCGTCCTGCTATCAGAACGTTGAGTGTAGCTGGCGCAAAGCCTGCGGTTTCAGGCAATTGGATTCAAGTATCAAGAATCGGTATGCCTTTGACAAACGAAGCGGTGATTGCAATTGGCGATAAAGATAAATGGAATTCACTCACACCGAAAGATGATTTGCAATTTGCAAAATATTTCGTCAATCCAGAATTGGCTTTGTATATGGACGATTCGCAATTTGGAACAGCCGTTCCAGGTTTAGCGGATTTGAGAATTCAAACAAATTCATTGGGTTCTTTTGACTTTAGAAATGGTAAAAAAGGCTTATGGTCTTTGAAAGGTACGGCTGCAGTGGCAGGAACAGCTTTGGCTGAATCAGCTTTTGGCGGTATTTTATTGCCCGATTCTACAAGCCCACGAGCGGTGGATTTATTGCCTATTTTCTATACAGGCGTTCCTAATTTACCGCCTTATCAATTGGCAACAGGTAAAGCTGGCAACCCTTTGGCTGTAGGCAAACCATTTATCAACAACTTCTTACCGTCTTTGGGCGATATGTTGCGCTTGAATATGGCAGTGCCACCGACGCCGCGCAATGACCCTAAGTTCAGCAATTTGGGTATCATCAACGCAGCCGTTTTAGGTTTGACTGATCCATTATACAATCAAAATGCCAGCCTTCAAGCTATCCCGAATATGGATGGTTTCCCGAATGGTAGAAGATTGGAAGATGACGTAACGACCATCGAATTGCAAGCAGTGAGTGGTGTCGCTTTGGCAGCTATCGGCTTGTGGTACGATGATTATCCTGGAACAGGCAGCCCTGTAACGCCTAATTTGTTGAAAGTTGTATCTTTCAGTGCGGGTGTTACTAAAAATGATACAACTTTCACGGCAGCGTTCCCTTATTTGCAACAGCCTTGGGCGAGCTTTAGAGGCGCGTCTTATTCTGCTGCACAATTGCCAAGTGGCACGAAGGATTTGAACATTGGAGCAAACGCTATCGTAGCGAGCAACTATCCAAATCCTTTCAATGGCAACACGACCATCAAGTATAATTTGGTTTCTAACTCAAATGTTACGATAGAAATATTGGATGTGACGGGTAAAAAAGTAGCCACTGTTATCAGAAATGAAAAGCAAAATTCAGGCGTGAAAACAGTGAATTTCGATGCTAAAAACTTGAATCCAGGTATTTATTTCGCTCAAATTATGACTGAGTATGGTACAGGTAGTGTCAAAATGATTTTAAACAGATAATTTCAATTTACTGCATAGGGTACAAAACTTAAGTATCGTTGTCATATTATCGGCGTCACTTGATGTGACGTCGATAATTTTTAATACTTACAATTTCAATAAAAAATAGAATGAAAAATAACATAACAATCATAGCATCCTTCCTTTTATTAACGACCATGTTTTCATGCGATAATAAAGTGAATTCCCTCAATACCGCCAATACTTCAAAAAATGCAACAGTTGATTTTGACCCATTAAAAGAAAGAAATACCCAACTCGCTCAAGCAGCCGATTGGGCAGACATCAAATCTAAAGCGACAGAATTAAAAAATAAAATTGATTTGAATCCAAAAGATTCTAAATCCAAACTCCTCCTCGCTCAACTATATATGAAAGAAGCGCGGATTACAGGCGAACACCCCTATTATTACCCTGCGACTTTAAAAATATTAGACAATATTTTGCAGACCGATTCAGTGCAATTTGAAGCAATGGCGTTCAAAGCGTCGGTTTTGCTTTCTTTGCATCATTTTCAAGAAGCAAAAGTTGTCGGTGAAAAAGCGCAGGCTATTAATGGCAATAATGGCTTTATATATGGTGTGCTGTGCGATGCGAATGTGGAATTAGGCAATTATGCAGAGGCTGTCAAAATGTCGGATAAAATGCAAAGCGTTCGTCCTGGCTTGGAATCTTACTCGCGCGTCTCATATTTAAGAGAAATTCATGGCAACAATCAAGCAGCTATCGAAGCCCTCAAAATGGCTTTTCAAGCTGCCCTCCCTGGCACCGAAGAAGCCTCGTGGGTAGGCAATACGCTCGGGCAATTGCTCTTGAAAACAGGCGATTTGAAACATGCCGAAGAGATTTCCAATATCGTTTTGGAACAACGCCCATCTTATGCTTTTTCAACCAATACATTGGGCGAAATTGCGATGGCAAAGAAAAACTACAAGGAAGCGATTCGCCTATTGGATGATGCTATACAACGGATGCCTGAAGTTTCTTTTTATGAAAACAAAGCAGAGGCTTTAGAATTGAGTGGCGATACTGAGGGGGCTAAAAAAATATACAAAGAAGTCATTGCCATGATGGAAGAAGACGCCAAAAGCGGGCACTATGTAGATATGGAACAGGCAATGATTTATCTCAAATTAGACAATAAAGAAGCCGCCCTCAAGCACGCTCAAATCGAATACGATAGAAGACCAATGAATATTGATGTGAACCATACGCTCGCATGGGTGCTTTTCAAATCAGGCAAAGCGAGCGAAGCCAAAAAGTATATGGATGTCGCCATGAAAACAGGCAAGCAAAATGCAGAGCTTCTTAATAGAGCCGCTCAAATTGAAAAAGCCTTAGGCAACAATGCTAAATCAGCAGAATTGTCTTCAAAATCTAAGAAGATTAATGTTTTTATGTAGAGAAATTTTTAAAAAATAGATAAATCTAAGCCATCCCGAATTTCACAACAGTGTGAGTTCGGGATGTTTTTATTTACCACAAATTAAACGAATTGACGAATTTCGCCAATCTATGTGTTGACTCATCATTACAAGTCAACACATAGATTAGCGAAATTCGTCAATTCGTCTAATTCGTGGTATCATACACGTAGATAGTTATTGGTCAATTTTTTTTTATTTAAAATCATTTCACAACTCAAAAAATATGGGTAGCTTTAAACCTTTCTATTGAAAAATAATACAACCTCTATATTTTAAAATCTATGAAAAAATCAAAACTTCGCAGCCAAGACTGGTTTGGAAAAGACGGTAAAGACGGCTTTATTTACCGCAGTTGGATGAAAAATCAAGGCTATCCTGCCCATCAATTTAAAGGAAAACCCGTCATCGGCATCTGCAATACATGGTCGGAAGTGACACCTTGCAATGGGCATTTTCGCGATTTGGCGCAATCCGTTAAAAATGGGGTGTATGAAGCGGGCGGTTTTCCTTTGGAATTCCCTGTCATGTCTTTGGGTGAAACCTTAATTCGCCCGACGGCTATGCTTTATCGCAACCTCGCCTCCATGTCGGTTGAAGAAAGCATTCGCGCCAATCCATTCGATGCCATTGTGTTGATGACGGGCTGCGACAAGACCACGCCTTCGCTCATCATGGGTGCAGCGAGTGTGGACATGCCAACCATCGTGGTGACAGGCGGACCCATGCTCAATGGGCGTTTTCAAGGCAAAACCATTGGTTCGGGTACAGATATATGGCGTTTTGATGCTGATTTTAAAACAGGTAAAATCACTGCCGAAGAGCTTGAAGAAGCTGAATCCTGCATGAATCGAAGCATCGGGCATTGCGCGACGATGGGAACGGCTTCCACGATGGCAGTTATGGCTGAGTCATTGGGCTTGACCTTACCGGGCGCGTCAGCTATTCCTGCAGCGGATGCGCGTAAAAAAGTACTCGCTCACATGACGGGTATGCGAGCTGTAGAGATGGTGAATGAGAACTTAAAAATGTCAGATATTTTGACACGACAGGCTTTTGAAAATGCCATTATGATGAACGCTGCGGTAGGCGGTTCTACCAATTTTGTCATTCACCTTTTAGCCATTGCAGGGCGCATCGGAGTAGAATTGAATTTAGATGATTTTGATAAAATCGGTTCAAAAATGCCGTTCCTTCTCAATTTGATGCCGTCGGGCAAATTTTTGATGGAAGATTTCTATTATGCAGGTGGTTTGCCTGCCGTTATCAAGGAAATGGAAGGTTTTTTACATAAAAATGCTCAAACCGTAAATGGGAAAAGCCTTGTAGAAAATGCTCAAAATGTTAAAAATTGGAACGAAGAAGTGATTGCGAGAGCTGAAAAACCCATTCTTACTGAGGGGGGTATCGCTGTTGTGAAAGGTAATTTATGTGAAAATGGAGCGGTCATAAAGCCCTCTGCGGCGTCTGCTCATCTTCTCAAACACACAGGCAAAGCCGTTGTTTTTGAAACCATCGAAGACTATCATGCGCGCATAGATGACCCCAATTTGGAGATAGACGAAACCAGCGTGATGGTACTCAAAAACGTGGGACCCGTTGGCTATCCAGGTATGCCCGAAGTCGGCAACATGGCTCTGCCTAAAAAGCTGTTGGAAAAAGGCATTACTGATATGGTGCGCATTTCAGATGCCCGCATGAGTGGTACGGCTTTCGGAACGGTGTTTTTACATGCTTCACCTGAGTCAGCGGTGGGTGGCAATTTGGCTTTGGTTCAAAATGGCGATGTGATAGAGGTGGATGTTCATGAACGTTTTATTCACCTTCATGTCAGCGATGAAGAATTGGCTGAGCGGCGCAGTCAATGGCGACCGATTGATTTGGGTTACAATCGCGGCTATGTCAAACTTTATATCAACAACGTGACGCAAGCGAGCGATGGTGCTGATTTTGATTTTTTGAAAGGTGGCTCTGGCGCGGATGTGAATCGGGAATCGCATTAATTATGTGAATTAGGAAATAGGAATTATAGTTGTTGGTTTTGTGCTAAATTTAATAAACTATCAGAACCAAAGATGTTTTTAGGTGTCTTATACTGAGGGGTGTGTATGTGATTCATATGAGTAGTTTCCTTTGTTTTTAATTCTTTTTTTTCAACCGTTTTTTGTAAAGAATGAAAGGCAGTTGCAGTGTCTGCTTTTGTCATTTGTTGTTGAAATTCAGGCATGGCTCTCAAACGCGCATCCCACCTTCTATCTTTTCTATATGATTCAACTGTGATACCATCAATAGGTTTTGGATTATTGAGGGCTTTTTGAAAATATTTAAAAAACTGAGTTGTATCACCAAAACTAAGGGCACATTCAGCACGAGTATCGAAAATATTACTGTCGTTAGGGCTCATTTTAAGTGCTTCATCAAGATATTTGTTGCAACTGTCGCGATACATATACTTTTTAGTTTTATCTTTCGCAGCCAAATATTTAGATTGAAAATAATAAGCCATGTTGTTTAAAATGAAGACATTTTTTTTTAACTTATTATAAGCGTTTCGATAACGTTGCTCTATTTCTTGGGCACTACTATCGGGTTCAAATTGACACAATAAATAACCGATGCACATATTCACAAAGCCTTCTGCTTGATTTCCATTATAATAATGGCTATTCAGATTTTTTTCTACTTTTCTAAATTGAGTCAACGTTCTTATAAAATATTTTTTATACTTATTTTTTTCATTTTCAGTGGGGTAATAATATCGAGCCCAATCTACTGCAGACATTAAACTACTAAACATTTGTACATACGAGGCGATATCTTTTGGATGGTCTTTTAACAATTTTTCTGAATCTTCAAATACATCGTTATAAGCCTCTTTACCTTTATAAACAGTATCTTGTTGAAGTTTTGCAATATCCCAATTGGTATCGTTTACCAAAAATTGAAAATCTTGAACGTCTGTTTTATTTTTTCGATTTTTTAAATTATCAAGTATCGATTCTGCCTTGGTCAATTGATTTTTTTTAATATAATAATCGAATAAATCGTAAGGGTTTATTTCTTCTAAAATAACAATTGCTGCTTTTTGAAATAAGGCACTTAAATTAATTGCTGATATATAGGTTGCCTGATTATTATCTATTTGAATACGCATTGTATACTCAGTTCCATTTTTACTAATTTGCCCAACGACTGCTTTTTCGTTGAAACCAAACAGTTTTCGGGCAGTCTTGAACCAACTATCAGGGTCAAAACTACCTGCTTCTTTGCCTTCTTCTACATTTGTAATGATTTTAGGTTTTTCATAGGCTTTCCCCAATTGGCGAAAGGCATTGGCTCTGCTTGTGCTACTGTCTTTAAAATTGATAATAACTGTCATGGAGTCGTAAATTTGTTCGATAACAGCCGTTCCTTTTAATCCGCATTCTTCCATTTCTTTTGGCACACTGAATGGCTTTAATGTATAATTATTAGAAAATATGCTTGCACAAAACTTCAATATTATTGTTGTAGCAACAATGACTTTAATGCCTGTCCAAACATTAGATACTCTTTTTTCAAATTCGCGGAAATGGATTCTATGAAGCCAAGGCTTTAAAATGTCATAAAATTTATGTAAGATTTTCATTTGAGTGATGTTTTTTGTTAATTGAAATTGTTTCAATAAACGCTTCCACACCGGTTTATGACAGGTTATAACTATTTTTTGGGGGAAACTTTTAATGCCACAAAATTAATTGCATTTAATAATAATTGCAAATTTAAATGTATATATTCATAGTAATTTGTTCCCAAATTATTGCCCAATAAATATTTTTCAATTAAGTTCAACTATGGTGTTTTGCAAGTTTTTGAAGTATGTGAAATATAAAAATTGAATTAAAATTCTTAATTTTCACCTTTTTTACTGAGGGGTATATAATTTTAATAATCTAATTTTGTCTGAAAATTAAAAGTTAAAAAAACTGGCTGCACATTTTATCAATCATTGCAATCCAATTATATTTTATGAAAAAATTAATCAAAATATCAATCATTCAAATATTGCTTCTTATGACACCTTTCGCTTACAGCCAAACCAAAACGATGGGTCAAACTGTTAGTTTAGACCCTGCATTTGATGATTTAATTGATAAAAATGCGAAAATTGAAGTGCTGGCTGAGGGCTTCAAATGGTCGGAAGGTCCCGCTTGGGTGAAGCAGGGGAGCTATCTGATATTTTCAGATGTCAAACAAAATACTATTTTTAAATGGAAAGAAGGCGAAGGCATTTCCCCATTTTTGAAGCCATCAGGCTATACAGGTCGAGGTGATTACAGCGACGAACCAGGAAGTAATGGACTAATTATCAGCCGCTCAGGTCATATTATTGCTTGCGAACATGGCGACCGCCGTGTCACGATGATGCCCATCGAAGGTGGCGGCAAAGTAACTTTAGCGGATAAACATGCGGGCAAAAGATTTAATAGCCCAAATGATGTGGTGGAGAAATCCAATGGTGATATTTATTTCACTGATCCGCCTTATGGATTGCCTAAAAAAGAAAAAGATGAAACGCGTGAGACGGGCATATTCGGCGTTTATCGAGTGGCTAAAAATGGGGTAACGACTCTTTTAATCAATGATTTGACCCGCCCGAATGGTTTGGCATTTTCACCTGACGAAAGCATTTTATATGTCAATGTTTCTGATCCTGAAAAGGCGCATATTATGGCATATCCTGTTTTGAAAAATGGGATTTTGGGTAAAGGAAAGTTATTTTTTGATGCCACACCGATGCTCAAACAGGGTATGCAAGGCTTGCCAGATGGCTTGCGATTGGATACAAAAGGGAATCTTTTTGCCACGGGTCCGAGTGGCGTTTTAGTTATTTCGCCTAAAGGAAAATTGTTAGGACGCATCGAAACAACGCAATTGACTGCCAATTGTACTTGGGGAGATGATGGCTCCACACTTTATATGACTGCCAATGGTTTTCTCTGTCGGATTAAAACCAAGACTAAAGGGGTCGGATTTTGACAAACTCATAACTTATAACTCATCATTCATAACTAAAACTTATGGTTTCAAGGTTCTTTTTTCTTTTGTTTTCAATTATCATCTTAATCTGGAGTTGCAACAAAAACCCTTATCGGGTGACGAATAATTTGTATAAAAAACAAATGAAAACGTATGCTCAACGCCTAAGTCAGTTTCCGATTGAGGATTCAGTCGGCTTACAATCGCCGATATATTGGGCTGGTACGACCAATTTTAATATGCGAAAACCCAATTTCGTTATCATCCACCACACCGCTCAAAACAGTTGTGAACAAACGCTCACTACCTTCACATTGCAACGCACCCAAGTCAGTGCTCATTATGTCATTTGCAAAGACGGAACGGTGCATCACATGCTCAACGATTACCTTCGCGCGTGGCATGGCGGCGTAGCGCGTTGGGGCAACGTGACGGACATTAATTCAGTCAGCATCGGCATTGAGTTGGATAATAATGGGTTTGAACCTTTCGCAGAGCCGCAGATGAACAGCCTCCTTATTTTATTGGATAGATTGAAAAAAGCGCATGGGATTCCAGCGTCTAATTTTATTGGTCATGCGGATATTGCACCCACACGGAAGAATGACCCGAACGTCTATTTCGATTGGCAACGGTTATCCAAAAAGGGCTTTGGCAATTGGTATGAAGATACAACAGGCGTGACGATTCCCCTCAATTTTGATAATATCCAAGCCTTGCGCATCATTGGCTATGACATTAAAGACAGCACAGCAGCCATTACTACTTTCAAAAGAAAATTTATGATGCAAGATAAAAGCAAGGAATTGACCGAGGAGGAAAGAAAGGTTTTATTTATGGTAATGAAAAAATATTGGTAATTTAATTAGGAATTAGGACGTTCTGTACATTCCTAATTCCTAATTCCTAATTAATCAAGCGTCTCTCAACTCTCGTCTCAATATTTTACCCACGTTTGTTTTAGGCAAATCATCTTTAAAAATGATGAATTTAGGTACTTTATAAGCGGTTAAGTTGATACGACAATGTTCAATAAGTTCTTCTTCAGTGAGCGATTGGTCTTTTTTAACGACAAATACTTTCACTAATTCGCCTGATTTGGCATCTTTCACTCCTACTGCTGCCGACTCCATCACCTTAGGATGCATGGCTAAAACGTCTTCAATTTCATTCGGATAAACGTTAAAACCAGATACTAAAATCATGTCTTTTTTTCTATCCACAATCTTAAAATAACCGTCTTCGTCCATAATGCCTATATCGCCTGTGCACATCCAGCCGTCTTTCAAAACCTCGGCTGTGGCGTCGGGGCGATTGTGATAGCCTTTCATCACTTGCGGACCCTTGATTTGAATCTCTCCCGTCTCGCCCATACTGAGGGGGTAGCCGGCTTCATCTACAATCCGCATGTCAGTTGAAGGCAACGGCATACCGATAGAGCCTAATTTACCTGTACCATCAGCAGGATTGGTACTCGCGCAAGGCGATGTTTCAGTCATACCATACCCTTCCACGAGCGGACTTTTCGTTATCTGTTGCCATTTTTCAGATACCGCTTTGTTCATAGCCATGCCACCGCCTAAGCCAAATACCAAGGCACTGTGGTCAAGAGCTGCAAAGTCGGGATGGTTCAACAAAGCATTAAAAAGCGTATTAATTCCTACAAAAATGGTCGGTCGGTAAGTTTTTATATCTTTAATGACAGCAGGTAAATCCCTCGGATTGGGTATCAAAATATTGCGTGCGCCCATGCTGAAAAGCCCCATACAATTGACCGTAAAAGCAAATATATGGTACAAAGGCAGCGGACAAAATGCCACTTCCGAGCCATCATCTTTTAAAACAACACCGCATGAACTCCGCATTTGGAGCATATTCGCTACAAGGTTGTTATTCGTCAGCATCGCGCCCTTGGATAAGCCCGTCGTACCGCCTGTATATTGCAAAGCAACCACGTCATCGGGCTTGGACTCAAAGGATTTTATCGAAAATTTAGCCCCTTCTTTAATGGCATGTTTGACAGAAACCGTATTGGGAATATTGAATTTAGGCACCATTTTTTTCACTCGTCGCACCATAAAATTAATCAAACCACCCTTCAATCCGCCCACTAATTCGCCCATACTCGCCACTATCACCGTCTTAATCGGCACTTCGCTGAGGATAGATTCTAAATGATAAGCGAAATTTTCAATAATCACAATCGCTGTTGCACCGCTGTCATTGAATTGGTGCTTCATCTCTCGAGGCGTATAAAGCGGATTGGTATTCACGATGACCAAGCCTGCTCTCAAAGCACCGAAAAGCACTATTGGATATTGCAAAATATTGGGCATCATAATCGCCAATTTATCGCCTGGCACTAAGCCTCGCGAATGCAAATAAGCAGCAAATTGCTTGCTATAACGGTCAACTTCATCGAAAGTCATGTCTTTACCGAAGCAGGTAAAAGCAGTTTTGTATCGATATTTTTTAAACGTCATATCCAAAACCTCAAGCAAATTCTTGTATGTATTTGGGTCAATATTGGCAGGCATATTTGCGGGATAATGCTTGAGCCAGGGTCTGAAATCAGAAGCAGCCATATTTAGTTAATATTTTATTTATAATTGAATTTAATAGGTTAGCGAATTTTCACACATTTAGACTGCAATATCTAAAATTTATTTGAAAACAAAATTTAAATTTGAATATTTATCAATATTAATGATAAAATATGGTTTCGCATGTCTGTTTAAAATATTGTTTTTAGAATTAAATGAAAAAAAATATCATTATTTCAACTGCTCCAACAGCCAATCTCTTTCAGTCAATTCCAAAGTAGCATCAATTTCAAGTTTTAATTGCGCTTTCAAACCTTCATTTTTTAAGTCAATTTGAAGCAATTTTTTAACAAATTTTATCAAATTTTGATAACTGTTTTTGTGATAGCCCAAATCTTTTTGTCGATGAATAAAGACCGTAAAACTCTCCAAAAGCGAATCTAAAGCCGCATATTCGCCTAATTCGTAGTAAATACGCATCAATACACGCCTTGCATCGAGATTATACAGTACATCTTTGAGCGTCACTTCCTGCAAAAGTTGCATGGCTTTTGGATAATCTTTTTGTCTGAAATGAAACAAAGCGAAATTGTATTTAAACAGATTCTCGCGCTCGCGCTCAGGCAAATGCTTTTTAAAATTATGCAGAAATTCCTCCGTCCAAGCATATTCCCCATGTTTCAAAGCGAGCATCATCACATTTTTATAGGTGAACGGAGAGAGCATTTTGTTCTCTAAAATAGCCCCGTTTTGCAGCCCATTTTTATATAAATCAAGGGCTTCCGTTTCAAAAATGCGCTCACCTGAGTTCAGTTTTTTGATGCAAAAATTAATAGCCAACAAGTACAAATCCCTAATCTCATTTTTAGGAAATAAATGCCCATCGTGAATAATTATATTTTTAAGTGTTTGAAAATCAGCGAGTTGTGAGCCATCGGTCAAGGCTTTGTAGGCATGAAAATAGGCTGATACTGAGGGGGGGCATGTGTAAGCACCCGACTCAATTTTTTCTAAAATAATATTTAAAAATAATTGGTTGTACGACTTTTGAGTGACGCTCTCGTGCGAGTGCATCACACACGCTTGGCGCAGCAATTCTGTCACATAAAAATCAGTCAAACTATCGCTGATGTCTTGCAAACGCAATTCGCCGCCGCGTTGTTTTTGATGTCGATAATCGTATTCCTCTAATTGCAATTTGAATTTTTGCAGATGAAAATCGGCATGGCGCAAAGGCTGCGTTTCCAACTCTTGATGATTTTCAGCCAGTGCTTTTTGATAGGATTTGTCTGCCCCCCTCAGTCGCAGAGCTTGATTGAGCAATATTTGACTGTCTAAATCCTTGTTTTCCAATTCATTATACATCAAATATTGTTGAATACATTTCAATAAAAAAGACATGGCATAACGCATCGCCTTATCATCATAGATTTTAACCCTTGGAAAAACATGCGTAAAAACAGTTTCTTTTTTAAGATTGAAAGGCGCGTCTAAATTTTTATTGATATATTCAAACAACAGAATCACTTCTTCGCGCTTGTTGTGAAAAGGAGAATGGACAAAATCCTGCAAAGCTCGGCGGTCTTGCTTGGTGAGGTGTTTAAAAATATCGAGTAGAGGGCTGGCGGTCATATTTATTGGTATTTTTTTGTCATTCAGAGGAATCTCTTTTGTCATTTTTTTATATAAGAATGGCAATTTTAACTTTAAATATATCTCAAATATAGCAAAAAGAGATTCCTCCTGAATGACAAAAAAAAGTCAAAATGGGAATTTTTATTAAAGTGGACAAAAAATTCATAATTATTTGATAATCAATATTTTAAAATAAAATAACTTGGACAAAGCTAATTAATTGTAATTGTTTTACAAAAAAAATTACTTCACTTTTGTACCATGAAATAATATTCTCAACGCTTATAAATTTTTATTTTATGAAAAAACTGATTATAATCCTTATTGTTTTGTGTTTTCAGCAGATGGTTCATGCTCAGGGCTGGCAAAAATATTTCAATGATACTAATATTGAAAGCATAGAAACGAGTGTAACTAAAGACAGTGGTTTTTTGATTTTAGAAAGATCTTATTTGAGTGGAGTTAATCACAAAATTTTAAAATTAGACAAATCAGGTAATATACAATGGTCACATTTAATAAATAGAATGTACTACAGTTTTGCAATAGCTGAAACAAGTAAAGGGTTTACAGGTGTTGGTAAAAATGATTCAACTAACAGATTAAACATTTTCAATTTTTCTAAAAGTGGGATTTTGGATACAGTAATCATTGGAGATACAACAAAAATTTTCAATTTCAACAAAGTTCAAGCGCTTGAGAATGATGAATTATTATTAATAGGGAGTTATCCCGTTTTCTCTTTTGATTTTTATTACTCACGTGCTGCACTAAGGAAAATATCAGCAGAAGGTAAGATACAATGGGAAAATGCATTTAACTCACAGAATATGTTTGTCAAACAATTGAAAATTGTTAACGGAAAGTATCATTGTTTAATGTATCCTAATGGTATTTCGGTGGTAAATAGCAATAATGGGCAATTAGAAAAATTTATAATCGCCCCAGGTTACAGTACTAATTTTGACATTTTTTCTAATGGCGATTATATTTATAATTGCTATTTAGGGCTTTTTAAAGTAAATTCTACGAGTTATAAAAAAATTTCTGGCGATGTTTTAAATGTTTTCCTTACAAAAAGAGAACAAATAAAAGTTGTTGAATATAGATATAATGATGAAAATTATATAACTGTAATGGATAGCATGGGAAATATGTTGAGTCAAAAAAGAGTCCCTTATCCTACAAATATTTATTCACATAGGCTTTATAATACAGTTGCGACAAAGGACGGAGGTGTTCTTTTTGTTTTATTAGTAAAAAAAGATAGTACCTCTACCGAGACATTATTCCTAATGAAATTAGACAGTGAAGGCTCATTATATCCTAATGATTTATATGGTAAAATAATTTTCGATAAAAATAAAAATTGTAAAATAGACAGTTTAGAACAAGGATTAAATAACATTACAGTTCTTGCTACAAGGAGTGATGGTCAAAAATTTTACTTTAATTCAGATTCTTTAGGTAAATATTATATGAATTTAGATAGTGGTATTTATCAAATTAAGCCATTACTTCCAAATAATTCACTTTGGCAATCCTGCACCCCCTCAGTATCCAAGACATTTTCAAGCATTAAAAAGACAGATACGCTTGATTTTCTGTTATCGCCCATTATTGATTGCCCTGCTTTGGAGACGCATATTACGACCCCATTATTAAGGCGGTGTTTCAATAATACCTACGCTGTCAGCTATTGCAACAAAGGCACTACCCAAGCCGACAATGCCTACATGACGGTGACACTTGATTCACTTTTAGAATTTGTAAGTGCTTCAAAATCAATCACTTCGCAAGTCGGGCGCACCTATCGTTTCAATTTGGGGAATATAGCCATTGATGATTGTGGTCGTTTTGACATCACTGCGCGGGTGCGTTGTGGCGATTCTACGCGCTTGAATCAGGCATTGTGTGTAGAGGCGAGGATTTTTCCTGATAGCATTTGTACGCCCAATACGCTGTGGTCGGGTGCCAATATGGTGGTGACAGGCACTTGCCAACAGGATTCTGTTTTGTTTCAAATTAGAAATACAGGCACTGCCCCATCATCGAGTTTGAACTCTATCGTGATTGAAGATGAGGTTTTGTTCCTTCGCCAACCTGTGCAATTGCCTCGAAATGGTGTTTTTAGTAAAAAATTCCCTGCCAATGGACGTACTTGGCGTATGGTCGTGGAGCAAGAACCCAATCATCCGACCTCCACTAATCCGACGGCTTTTGTGGAAGGTTGCCGGGCGAATAATAATTTACCTTTCAATACGGGTTTTGTCAATTTGTTTCCCAATGATGATAAAGCCTCGACGATTGATGTGGATTGCCATCCGATACAAGGGGCATATGACCCCAATGACAAAATGGGCTATCCTCTGGGCTATAAAGAGGAGCATTTTGTCGCTCAAAATCAAGACATTGAATACATAATTCGCTTTCAAAACACTGGTACAGATACTGCTTTTAACATCGTTGTCAGAGATACGATTTCTGAAAAATTGGATATTTCGAGCATTGAATTTGGCAGCAGCAGCCATATTTACGAGCCTGAAATATATGGCAAAGGCATCTTGAAATTTACTTTCAACAATATACAATTGGTTGATTCTTTTAAAAATGAAGCAAAATCGCATGGTTTTGTACAATATCGCATCAAACAGCAAAAGGATTTGGCTTTCGGCACAAAGGTGTACAATTCCGCAGGCATTTATTTCGATTTTAATGAACCCATTTTGACCAATAAAACCCTGCATACCATCGGCGGCAAAGACATTATTTCAGCGACTATTGAAAAAAATTATGCCCTTCATTTTCCTATAAAAATATCGCCGAATCCTTTTACTGAAACGGCTGTATTTGAGACCCCCCTCAGTATAAAAGCCAATTTTGAGTTGTATGATATTACAGGTAAGGTTTTGAGAAAAGAAAAATTTGAAGGCACTTCGTTTGAATTTCATAGAAATGGCTTGGCGGCGGGTATTTATCTGTTCAAAATTTCGGTGGATGGGCAACCCCTCAGTATTGGGAAGCTGGTGATTCAATAGGGAATTTGTCATTCAGGAGGAATCTCTTTTGTGCATTCGTAATGATAAAAAGAGATTCCTCCTGAATGACAAATTCCTCCTGAATGACAAATACTATGTGTAACAAAAAAATACTTAATTTCGCCCCATGAAATCATTCACTCTAACCAAACCAAACCCCTCAGTCTTAGAAGATTATTTCTCAAAATTCAGAGACAATATCATCGGACAAGAGCAAACTTTCAACAGCCCAAACGGCACAAAGCGCATTATTTATGCCGATTGGACTGCCAGCGGACGGCTTTATCGCCCGATTGAGGAGCGTTTGCTGGAGGAGTTCGCGCCCTTCGTCGCCAATACGCATACGGAGACGAACGTTTGCGGCACGTCCATGACGCTCGCTTACCACAAAGCCCGACAGATTATTAAGCATCATGTGAACGCTTCGCCGACTGATTGCCTCATCAGCTATGGCTCGGGTATGACGGGCGTGATTAATAAATTTCAACGAATATTAGGGCTTAAAATTCCTGAAAAACGACGTAAAGACTTCATTATCAATGCGTTAGATAGACCCGTTGTGTTTGTTACCCATATGGAACACCACTCCAATCAAACCTCTTGGATAGAAACCATCTGCGATGTGGAGGTGATAGCCCCCAATACTGAGGGGTTGATTGATTTGAATAGTTTAGCCATTTTACTTGAAAAATATAAAGATAGACCTTTGAAAATAGCGGCTGTCACGGCTTGCTCCAACGTGACGGGCATCCAAACGCCGTATCATGAGATGGCGGCTATGATGCACCGAGCAGGCGGTTTGTGTTTTGTGGATTTTGCTTGTTCTGCGCCATATGTCGAGATAAATATGCACCCCCCTGATGCAGAGCTTCATGGCGCAAATAGCGCTCATCAGTATCCCGATGGTTTTTTGGATGCGATTTACTTTTCTCCGCATAAATTTTTAGGCGGACCAGGCACAACAGGTATTCTCATTTTTAATACCCAACTCTACGATAATAAAGTGCCTGACAACCCGGGCGGCGGCACTGTGAAATGGACAAACCCTTGGCAGGAGCATGAATTTATTGAAAATATAGAAGACCGTGAAGACGGTGGCACTCCTCCATTTTTACAAACCATCAAAATTGCTTTGTGCATTCGGCTCAAAGAAGAAATGGGTATTCAGAATATGCTCAAGCGGGAAGAAGAGATTTTAGCCTTGATTTTCAATCGTTTACACAATATAAAAGGTATTCATATTTTAGCACCTAAGCAGACGCATCGCTTGGGTGTCGTCTCATTTTATATCGAAAATGTGCATTTTAATTTAGGCGTGAAACTGCTGAATGACCGATTTGGTATTCAAGTGCGCGGCGGTTGCTCTTGTGCAGGTACGTACGGGCATTATCTTTTAGAAGTGGATAAAAACGTGTCAAATATCCTAACAGCTCAAATCAGCCAAGGCGATTTGACGAATAAACCAGGCTGGATTCGCATGAGTATTCATCCGACTATGACCAATGAGGAGGTCGAGTATATTTGCAACGCGCTTGGATTATTAGTTAAAAATCATGTTGAGTGGGGTCAAGATTATCAATATGATGTGCGGACAAATGAGTTTACGCACCGCCATTTTGAAGATAAGATTAGTGAGATGGTTGATGGGTGGTTTGAGATTTAGGTTAACCAATTTAGGTGTATGAAGCCACGAATTGACGAATTGACGAATATTTGCTAATCTACGTGTTGACTATTAGATGTAATAAAATTTATTCACATTTTTAAAAATTTAAAAGAATATGAAATTTTTACTCAAAACAATTTCCCTCATTTTTCTCCTCATTTTTATTGGCTCTGAACTGAGGGGGCAAACCATTTATAAAACTTATAATGATGCAAACGACTCTTTGTCTTCTTTCAAAAAATCAGTATGGACAACCGACGGAGGCATGGTGCATGTTGGGGTAACTCGAAAAAATGGAACAAGCAATACGAACATCATTTTATTTGTCATCAAGACAAATGCTACGGGTCAGGTCATTTGGCAACGGAATTTTTCTCAATATACAAACATCATTAATCCCACTATTTTAAATAATGGAAATTCTGGCTATTTAATATTTGGCAGCAAGGCGACTGGTAATGGTCAACAAATATTTGTCTTAACTATTAATGAAAACGGTATTTTCCAAAATCTGAAATTATATGGCGACCCTTCTTTGTCAAATACATTTGATGGCAGTGTCCGTTTAAATAATGGCAATATTATGCTTTTGGCGCGTGAAACGGATTCAGCACAAACCACGAATAAATATGTGCATAAACTTTACAAATTGAACAATATTGGTGACAGTATTTGGCTTAAAAGATATACTCAATTCAATGGCTATAGTACAGGTGCATTGTTTCAACTTAGTGACAATGGTTTTCTCATGTCAGTTGATACATTAATACCTTTAAATGGAGGAGCTAATCAACTTAAAAGTTTTTTCTTAAAAGTAGATAGCGCAGGCACATTTGTATGGCTGAAAAGCAATTTAGGAAAGCCTGTTTTAAAGTTTTTCAAAATGCTGGATGGCAATATTTTAGTGACATCACCCAATTCAGTTTCTCGCATTGATGAAGAGGGTACTTATATTTGGAATCGTCTTTCTGTTCAACTTTTCCCAGGTTCTGGGTCTGGTAGATGTGGTTCTTTTGCCCAAACTAAAGATGGAAATTTGGTTGTAGTTAGTTCAGCTGGTAGAAATAATGTCTGGACGAATGATGTAGCTAAGGTAAATTCTCAAGGAGTGGTACTTTGGACAAAATCATATTCTACTGATAATCCGACTGTGGGAGACTGTTTTATGGACGTTGTAGTCAATCCAAATGATACTTGTTTTTATGCATCGGGCGATAAAATAGTGGGTCAAAGTTTTAAAGCATTACTTTTCGGATTAACCAATTGTGCTTCCACTCCAACCAAAGAATTGAGAGCTAATAATTTGATAATCAATGTTTTACAAAATCCTGTAGTTGATAAAATCCATATCATGATAGCGGATACCCCCCTCAGTATAAATGGCAATTTTGATCTTTTTGACATCAATGGAATACTACTGACCAAATAAAACTCTAATATGATGATCTGAGAAAAAAAGTGGCGAAGAATTGGAAAGAGAAGGTTGTTCAGACAATCAAAAACCAATA
>JAYTUY010000103.1:0-1997 GCA_043744275.1 Saprospiraceae bacterium | reverse complement strand
ATGTTCATACCAAACGGATAGTAATGATTAATCTGCTTCATATCCGATACAGTGATAACACCATCATTATTAGCATCCGAGTACGTGACACGGGCATTACCTAAATGGTCTTTTATCGTGTATTCATGCAAGAAAGTCCCTGCTTGATTCACAACTGCCCCCTCAGTATGAGCGATTCTATCCACTACGCCGCCTTTGTACTCTACGCCATTCACATAATCCCGTGTCTCTTGCAAAACATTATTGGCATAAGTCGTTTTCCTTAACTTCGCCCCCGTAGCATCATAAATGAACTCTATGCGGTTATTGCCTGTAAAGCTAATCACATTGGCAATAACACTCTTTTCAATTATGTCAATGAACATTCGTTTACTCAAGGCTTACCCCCTCAGTATTTTACTCTTTTTCTCTTTCCACATCATACGCCAGCAGGTTTTGATTCGTTGTAAATCTAAATCATACCCCGTGCAAGCGGTTAATAAAAATTATTTACGAATATTTTTAATAAAAATATCAATATTAATAGTATCCGTAAAATAATTTATTTGAAATTCTTGATATTTCCCCACTTTAGAAGATAAAAAGTAAGTCAAAAAGCATTTAGATGAATTAGGTAATATTTCAATCTTACAATTAGAAAAAACGTTTGCTAAGCGTTGCACGATAATTTCATCTTTTTCATTGTAATCTGCAACTCTTGGTGACTGATAAAATAAAGTATTAAATTTTGTTTCCGCAAACACCCATATACTATTAGTGGAATTATTTTCAAAAATTATCATTCCAAGTTTATATGGAGAAGTAGTTGGTTTTAATATAATTGAATCGTACCTACTAAAACAATAGGTGAGTTTTTCAAGTGAAAAATCTTCTATTTTTACATTAACTGGATAAACTTTTGATTTGTCTAAACTTGAGCAACAAAAAAAAATTAAAATCGCAAAAAAAGTTATTATTTTCATATTATAAATTTTTAAATTCCTAAATATTTTTTAATTGCTATTAATTGGATAGGATTTATAGTTTCAATAGGTCGAGGAGCTTGTCCTGTATTACGAGTAGATGGAAGGCGAATTGGTACAAGACCACTAGTATTTAAATTGTACGGTTTGTTTAAGTTATGTCCAGGGTCTCTTTTGTCTTTACTTATTTCTTGTTCTTGAAAACCAGAGTAGTGGAGCAATTGATGTAATATCTCATGGGCAATAGCATATCCAAGTTTATACATATTTCCATCAGCATGAAAAGCATTGGCATATGATTCCCAATAACCTTGATTGTAAACACCAACAGTATTGCCACCCGCCATATCATAATGATAATAAGTAGCTGAAACTCCAGGAAGAACATTACCATGATTTATTAAAGCAATAAAAATCTCACCGTTCTTTGTTTCAAAATGCGTTTTAGCAAAGTCTTTATTCACTTTTTTAGGAATAAATGTTTTTACACCTAAGTTTTGTTCTAATATAAATACAGCTTCTAAAATCGCAGTAAGTGCTTCTTCATCGGTAAGTGCTTTTTGGCTACTATTATTAGGTTTTGTATCATTTGTATAATAAATGGTAAGTTGTTTACTAACTTGAGGTTGGTCTTCTGCCTTTCCGTGTTGAGCAATTTCTGCATCTCTATTATACATGTCATAAGCACTACCACTTGAACCAGACATTCCAAAATTATAAGCTTCCGACATCATACCCGTTGGATCTACATATATCATCGGGCTATTTTTACCATAATGATACGGCGACATTGAACTATACATTTCTGTCATCGGATCAACCATCGGAAACCTACCAATACTCGCATCATAATACCGAGCCCCATAATCATTCCACTCCAAACCAAAATCACTATTCAACTCTTTGCCATTGTACTGATATTTGTTACTACCACTCGCCCCATTCCAGTTCCCTTCCATGTTCATACCAAACGGATAGTAATGATTAATCTGCTTCATATCCGATACAGTGATAACACCATCATTATTAGCATCC
>JAYTUY010000102.1:0-6454 GCA_043744275.1 Saprospiraceae bacterium | reverse complement strand
AAATAAAAGCACATTGTTGATTTCACCCAATCCTGCCAATAATACGATTCAGGTAAAAGAATTCAACAGCAAAGGTATCATGTATATTTATGATATGGCAGGCAGATTAGTCCTCACAGCTGCTCTTTTAGAAGCCAGTAATCAGGAAATCGGTATTGCTGATTTAGCAAAAGGTACTTACCTTATTCAAGTTACATCAGATGAAGGGATGTTCTATAGCAAAATAGTTAAACAGTAATTTAATAAGCCAATATTGTTATATTTTTAAAATAAAAGTCGTCTGGAATATCTATTTCCAGACGGCTTTTATCATTCTATCCTTTCCGCTCATATCTTTTTTCAATTCAACATTTTCAAAGCCTTTCTTATGAAGCATCGCCACCACTTCATGAGCATTGAATTCATTGCATTCAAAAAATAATAATGGTTTTACTTTTAGATTTGTATTAAAATCAGCATTTTTTATAGCAAAATCAGCTATTTTTTCATAAAAAACCAAAGGATTGTCATCTTCAACAAATAAGGCGAGATGCGGTTCATGGCTCAAAACATTGTCCTTCATCAAGGCTTTTTCAGCATGGGGAATATATGGCGGATTGCTAATAATAATGTCAAAATGACTGATGAGCGCGTTTCGCGCCATGATGTTCTGCATCAAGGGTATCCAATCATTTTCATTCAAAATATCAATTCTTTTAAAATCAATTAGCGCATTATGGCGAGCAGCATTGCGCGAGGCTGTGATGAGTGCGGATTCGCTAATGTCCACGGCACTCACTTCTAAAGATGGGTTTTTAATTTTTAAAGTAATTGGAATACAACCGCTGCCAGTGCCAATATCTATAATTTTCAAGGGGTTATCTCTATTTTTCAAGGCATTTATGGTTTCCAAAACCCATTCTACCAACTCTTCAGTTTCAGGTCGAGGTATCAAAACGCTGTTATTGACTTTAAACTTTAAACCATAAAACCAAGCAAAACCCAAAACATACTGAACAGGCACCCCCCTCAGTATTTGAGCCTTTATAGTCTCAAAATCTTCTTTTAAAAATGATTGAAACAGCATTTCATCATTTTCAGACATCAATTTTAAATTAAAATAATCTTCAAAAACAAGGCAGGCAATACTACGAGCTTCCCCTTCGCCATACTGAGGGGTGAGGTTTTGAACAAGGTCTTGTATGGCGTTTGATATTGTCAATTCACTTTCAATTTAAATGCTAAATCATTGATAATCAATAATTTATTCATTATTCATTATTCATTATTCATTATTCATCATTTATCATTTTTAAGATAGCCTATTTTTATAATCCGCATAATCAAATTTACGAACCAATTTAAATTTATCACTCTCTGTAATAATGCCAATACTCGGATGCGGCACACCATTAAACATGCTCGTTTTCACCATCGTGTAATGAATCATATCTTCAAAAATAAGGGTATCCCCTACTTGAACTTCATTTTCAAAACTGTAAAAATCCATATAATCACCGCTTAAACAACTTGTGCCGCCGATGCGATAGAGATGCCTATGCCCCCCAACCCCCAAAGGGGGAGTTTGCCCACCGGCATCCGTTGCGTCGTGCTCCCCCTTTGGGGGTTGGGGGGCTGAGTCTTGGGGGGCTGACGCCCCTCTTATGCGCGGGCGATACGGCATTTCAAGCGTATCAGGCATATGAGCCGTAAAACTGACATCGACCATGAGCGTTTTAATGCCATGATTATCAACTATATCTAAGACTTTACTCAATAAAAAACCCGTATCCCAAGCCACGGCACTACCTGGCTCTAAGACCAATTCAAGGTGTGGATGTCTTTCTCGAAATGCTTTCAACACTTTTATCAGATGTTCCACATCGTAGCCTTCTCGCGTCATGAGGTGACCGCCGCCGATATTGAGCCATTTGAGGTCTTTCAAAAAATGGCCAAGCTTGTGTTCGACCGCTTTGAGCAACCCCTCAGTATCTTCGGCACTTGACTCGCATAGGCAATGCACATGTATGCCTTCAATGCCTTCGGGCAATGTCTCGCCCAAATTTTCAATAGCCGTTCCCAATCGGCTGCCTGCTTTTCCAGGATTGTACAAATCGGTTTCTACTACAGAATATTCAGGATTGATGCGCAATCCGCAACTAATGGGGTGATTTTTATAGCTTTTTACTGAGGGGTAGTAGCGATGAAATTCACTCAACGAATTGAAGCTGATATGGCTTGAATACTCCATAATTTCTTTAAAATCATGGGGAAAATAGACCGCCGCGTAGGTATGCGCCAACGTTTTCATTTCTTCAAAACAAAGGCGTGCTTCATAGAGGCTTGAAGCCGTTGCCCCATCCAAATAATGCCTAACCATTGGAAAAGCCGACCACATCGAAAAGCCTTTAAATGCGACAATAATGCTCACATCTGCTTCAGTTTTCACTCGATTCATCAAAATGAGGTTGCGACGAAGCAAATTTTTATCCAAAACGTAACAAGGCGAAGGTATTTTATTCAAATTCATGTTATCAGACTTCTAAATCAATGTTATGCAATTCATGCCACGGCAAACCATATTCGTTCAGTTTTGCCATAAAAGGATCGGGATTAAGCTGTTCAATATTCCAAACACCAGCACCTTGCCACTCGCCTGTGAGCATCATCATCGCGCCAATCATAGCCGGTACGCCCGTAGTATAACTCACGCCTTGAGTCCCTGTTTCGTCGTAAGCTGCTTTGTGGCTGCAATTATTATAGACGTAATAGGTCTTTTCAAGGCCATTTTTAATCCCTTTTATTCGACAACCGATGGACGTCCAACCTGTATAATTTTCACCTAAATCACCCGGGTTTGGAAGAACTGCTTTCAAAAATTCAAGCGGAATAATCTGATGTCCTTGAAATTCAATCGGCTCGATACCTGCCATGCCGATGTTTTGAATGACGCGCAAATGAGTCAAATATTCCTCTCCAAAGGTCATCCAAAAACGCGCTCTTTTCAGCGTTGGAAAATGCTTAACAATGCTTTCTAATTCCTCATGATAAATTACGTAGCTGCTTTTAGGACCAATTTCAGGATAATTCAAGTCTTTTTTTACTGCAAACGGTGGTATTTCTACCCATTCACCATTTTCATAAAATTTACCATTTTGAGTAATCTCTCTGATATTAATTTCAGGATTAAAATTAGTGGCAAATGCCTTTCCATGCGAACCGGCATTGGCATCTACTATATCAAGATAATGAATTTCATCGAAATGGTGTTTGGCTGCGTAAGCCGTGAAGACATTCGTCACGCCTGGGTCGAATCCACAGCCTAAAACTGCCATCAAATTCGCTGCTTTAAAACGCTCTTGATATGCCCATTGCCAAGAGTATTCGTATTTGGCTACGTCTTTCGGTTCGTAATTAGCGGTATCCAAATAATGTACACCTGCATTGAGGCAAGCATCCATAATGGTCAAATCTTGATATGGCAAAGCGACATTAATGACCATTTTAGGCTTAAACTCCTTCAATAAAAGAGTCAAAGCAGGTACGTCTTCGGCATCAATGCTCACTGTTTTGACATCAACACCATATTTGGCTTTTACGCCTTCCGCTATTTTATCGCACTTGGATTTAGTCCTGCTGGCGAGCATTATTTCGCTAAATACTGAGGGGTGTTGCGCGCATTTATGAACAACGACCTGCCCAACTCCACCCGCTCCGATAATAAGAATTTTAGACATTTTACTTTGATTATGTGATTGTATGATTGCATTATTTTCAAAAAGGATTGCAAAAATAATCGTTTTTCTGAGGTTCTTTTATCTTAATAACATTTTAAGCATAAAAAGTAAAAACCCACAACTTGTACATAAAGTTGTGGGTTTTTAAAATGAATTTAATCACTTTATCACTCTTCAATGCCCAATTCATTCAAAATGAAAGCATATTTTATAGCAACTTCCCTTAGTTTTTCATAACGCCCAGAAGGTCCAGAGTGTCCTGTATCAAACAGACACCTATGAAGAATGGGGTTTTTTCCTGTATTATTATCGCGCAATTTTAAAACCCATTTGGTCGGGCTATAAAAAGGGACTTGAGTGTCCATCAAAGCACTATTGGTCAATATAGCAGGATAATTGGTTGGTTTTACATTATCATAAGGTGACCAACCGAGCATATAATTGTATATTTCTTTATTTCGAGCATCCCCCCATTCGTCCCATTCGACGGTTGTTAAGGGTAAATCTAAATCAAAAGCATCCGTTATCGCATCTGTCCACGGCAAATCGGGCGTCAAAACTCGCCACAAATCGGGTCGTTCATTTAAGGCTACTGCTAAGAGCAAACCGCCCGCACTCATGCCATCTCCGCAAAGTTTATCTTTAGCCACATATTTATTTTCAATCAAATAGTCTGCGCAATCTATAAAATCATTGAAACTGTTCTTCTTTTTATTCGTTTTCCCATCTTCATACCATTGCCGCCCAAGCTCTTGCCCGCCTCGTACATGTGCGATAGCATATACAAATCCTCTATCCAATAAACTGATGATTTCAGAAGAAAATTCAGCTTCATAATTATAGCCATAAGCCCCATAAGCAGTCAAAAGCAGGGGATTTTTTCCTTTTTTAAAAAAACGTCCTTTTTTATAAACAATTGAAACGGGCACTTCTACCCCATCTCGAGCTTTTACCCAAAGGCGTTTGGTTGTATATTCTTTAGGATCATAACTATCAATTGTATTTTGAGTTATCAGCGTTTTCTTTTTTGATTTAAATTCATATTTAAATGTTGAAGTAGGCGTTTTCATTGATTGATAATTAAAACGAATCGAGTCAATTTTAAGATTATCAAAATCAGCCATATAAAACTCCGTATTATAATCGTCTTCTCCAAAATCAACACTTTGCGTTTCGTTGGTTTTCCTATCAATAATATTAATTTTTATCAAACCATTTGCTCGATTTTGATAGACGATATAATCATCTAAGATTTCATATTTCATCAATAAAAATAAATCGCTGTGCGGAATGACATCTTTCCACTTAGAAATATCTGTTTTGTCACTGCGAACAGAGTGTGGCAGGAGGGGTACTTTCGATAATTTAAAGTTATTGGCTTTATAATTATTGAAAATATAAAATTCATCATTTTTATAATGATTGGCATAATAAAGCAAATCTTTTTGTCGAGGTAAAATCACTTGGCGATTTAATTCATTGGGCATATCCGCATCTAAATAGGCGACTTCAGATGAATTGGTGCTTTCAGATGTTAAAAATATATACTTTCTACTCCGCGACTTTGACAGCGTTAACCAATACGTATTATCTGTTTCTTCATAAACGATTACATCATCTTCAAAACGGCTGCCCATTTCATGTTTCATAGCTCTGTAACCGCGTTCAACCTTATCATTTTGTAGATAAAACAGTGTTTTACTATCATTTGCCCAAAAGAAACCATCGTTATTGGTCAATCGTTCGCTGTGTTCAACAATTAAATTGGTTTTTAAATCTTTGATATAAATGGTGTAATTTCTATCACCGACTGTATCTATTTGATAGGCAATAAAATTATTATCAGGGCTGATTTGAAATTGAGTGACTTTAAAAACCGTGAAGCCTTTCGCCATTTTATCCACATTCAAAATGATTTCTTCGGGGGCATTCCAAGACTCTTTTTTACGGCAATAAATTGGATATTCACGCCCTGATTCCAAGCGATTGTAATACCAATAGCCCCTACTTTTAATAGGTGCAGTTTTGACAGTATTCTGCGTTCGCCCTACCAATTCGTTCAAAAGAGTTTGACGTAACCCCTCAGTATGAGCGAGCATTTTATTGGTATATTTATTTTCAGCTTTGAGGAGATTGATGACATTGGTGTCATTGGCATTTTTCAACCAAAAATAGTCATCTACGCGGTTATGATTGTGTTCCGTAAAAGTTTTAGGCTGCTTTTGAGCGATAGGCGGTTTTAAATCCGAAGAATGTTTTTTGGGTAAACTATTACAACTACTAAAAACTAAAATCATAAGCACGACGATACACATAGATTTTGAAATAAAATCATTGTTAAAGTTGAGCTTAATAGTTTTGAGCATAATTCTATGAAAAATGGTTAGTTCGATCGGGAATTAAAATTTGTTTTAAATTATCGGTTACTTGAGTTTGGATTTAAGCAGTGCAAAAATCATTCATTTTTTTTTAAATCCATATAATTTATGCCATAATTCAGTCATTTCCATGATTATTTAACAACTGATAATATATTGCCTTTTAATTTTATTAAAATCAAAAGCAATTGAATATAGTACTCAATCGCTTTTGATTATACCCTTTAGTAGTACGTTTTACATATTTTTAGAATTTAAATTTTATGTAAAATATTGATTTTCAATGCGTTACAACTTTACGAGGGTTTTAAACCGTGTCGACTACGCACAAGTTCTTTGACATAATAGTTATATGAATTA
>JAYTUY010000101.1:0-24990 GCA_043744275.1 Saprospiraceae bacterium | reverse complement strand
AAAAATAATTGCCGTTTACTAAACCCTTTTCAAAACCCTTTTTAATTGGGAACTGGAGTTCCGCGCTACTAAATTAATGCATCCTATCTCCCCGAACTTCCAAACGATTCATCATCTCCGCTTCGTAGGCTAAATACGCTTTCCAACGCTGCATAACAAGGTCTTTATCGCCATAAAGCTTGGCTAAATCAATGAAAAGGCGATAATGTCCTGCTTCTGCTACCATAAATTTATAATAAAATGCGGCTAAATCAGCGTCGGCTAAATTGAGATGTAATAGTCGGAAACGCTCGCAGCTTCGGGCTTCTATCAAGGCACATATCAAAAGGCGTTCGGTGAGGTGGGTTTCTCTGCTGCCGCCTTTGATTTCAAATTTCATCAATTCGTTGACATATTCGTCTTTGCGTTGACGCCCTAATTTTAAGTTGCGCTTGTCCAATTCGGCTATCACAGCTCGAAAATGCGCCCATTCTTCAGTGACAATCGGTGCTAATTCGCGAACCAATTCCTCTTTTTCAGGAAAGGCTTGAATGAGCGAAATGCAGGCGGTGGCGGCTTTGAGTTCGCAATAGGCATGGTCGGTCAAGACATCTTCAAGGCTGAAAGAGGCTAAATCCACCCAGCGTGGGTCGGTGGGCAGTTGCAGTCCTAAGACGTGTTTATGGTCTTCTTGTACGAGGTTTTCTTTTTCCATTTTAATATATTTTATGGCTTTTTACACATTTTTATGACACATTTTATGACACTTTTTATGACACATAGTTAACATAGAACACATAGGTGGGATGTAAAAATCTATGTGTTCTATGTTAACTATGTGTCATAAAAATACTTCTCAAATGTGTTTCAAAACTAACTCATCACTCTATTATAAATTCAATAATGCGTTTCATCACATCGGGGTTTTTAGCAATCCTAAAATGACCATACCCCTCAGTAATGAGCAGTTTAGCGTTGTCCCAATTATGCACCACATTTTCAGCGGCTTCAAGGCTGGTGACATCATCATATCGGTCATGCAAAAGGAGTAATTTTCCCACTTTGACAGCAGAATGAGCAGTTGCAACGTCTATTTCATCCAAAGACCGTTGATTAGCGGCTTCAATGATTGAATAAAATGACTTTTTCACGCCATTGGGTGCATTCACCATTTTAAAGAAACCATCGATGAGTTTCTTCGTTTTATGCGGTACTGCGAGGAAAACCAATTTCTCAATAGCGATAGAATTGTCGATATATTGCATAGTAAAAACCAAACTTGAACAGCCGAATGAATGCCCAATTGCTCCATAAATGCCACCATAATGGTTGATAATAGCAGCTATTGTCTTGGCATTTGTAGAAAGATTATTCAATTTCCCACTTGAATCGCCATGACCGACGGCATCGTAAGAGATGATACAATAATTTAATTTCAATAAATGCGGTACGAACATCCGCAACGCCGTTCCCCTTGATTCCCAACCATGCGCAAGCAATATTTTAGGATGCTCGGGATTGCCCCATTCGTATAGTTTGATATTATGCTCCTGAAATTTAAAATCTATGACCAGGGCACTGTCAATAATATGGTCTGTTCGGGTGTGTTTTGCACGCCAACGAGGTGTGGCGAACATGTTGTATGCTTGTTTTGCCATCCAAGTTGGAAAAATTCTGCCAAGGGTTTGAAAGCCTATTCGAGCGGCTTGCAATTGCCAATTACGTGATTTAGGCGTTGGCTCTTGTTTGTTGTCTTGATGTGCCGAGTGAAGTAACTCTATTTTGTGATTAGCTATTTTCATGCGGCAAAAGTAAGGAATTTTCCTTTTCATTTTCTACATTTGCCGAATGGCAGGTAAAATGAAAAAAGTATATTTACATACAGGCTCCAACTTAGGGGATAGAGAGGATAATTTGCGACAAGCCAATGGTTTGGTTGAACAATACATCGGTCAAATTAAAAAAGCGTCTCGCTTATACGAAACTCAGGCTTGGGGCGTGACCAATCAACCCGATTTTATCAATCAGGCACTCATCGTCGAGACCCCTCAGTCGCCGCATGAAATATTGCGGAGTATATTGAAAATCGAGGAATTAATGGGGCGAGTTCGCACTGAAAAATGGGTGGCTCGGGTGTTGGATATTGATATTTTGATGATTGATAATTTGATTTTGAATGAAAAAGACTTGAAAATACCGCATCCTCACATGCATGAGCGCAATTTCGTACTGGTGCCGCTGATGGAAATAGCGGGCGAAGTGGAACACCCTATTTTGAAACTACCCATTGAAGACATTTATTTTGACTGCAATGACCCGCTTGATGTGATTATGATTGATTAATTTATGAATCCATTTCCTTACAATTTTATAGCCATTGAAGGCAATATCGGCGCAGGCAAGACGACCTTTTGCGAAATGTTGTCGCAGGATTACGACTGTCGGTTGGTCTTGGAGCAATTTACAGACAATCCGTTTTTACCGCTGTTTTACGAATCTCCTGAGCGATATGCCTTCCCTGTTGAGTTGTTTTTTATGACCGAAAGGCATAAGCAATTGCAAGCGGCGTTTGCCGAAGTGGATATGTTTACCCCCCTCAGTATCAGCGACTATTTTTTCTTAAAAACTCGTCTTTTTGCTAAAAATAGCCTAAATATTGAAGAGTTTCGCTTGTTTATGAGCCTTTTTGAAGTGCTGAATGCATCATTTCCAAAGCCTGATTTATTGGTCTATTTGCATAGAAGTGTGGACGATTTGATGTCGAATATTAAGAAACGAGGTAGGACTTATGAAACGCATATTTCAGCGGATTATCTCACCAATATCCAAAACGTTTATTTTGAATATTTCAGAACAGAAACGAATCTGCCAATTGTGATTATAGATGTAGAAGGCATAGATTTTATCAACAACCGCTCATTTTATGAAGATATTGTTGACATATTGAAAAGCCAATTTCCAAAAGGGGTGCATAAGTTGAGAGTTGAGAGTTGAAAGTTGAGAGTCCACTTATTTAGTTTTAACGACAGTGATATAAATTAAATAGGAATTAAAAGTATTTTGAGGTCATTCAATTGTGATTGTATAAAATTTTTCATCTATCGGCTTTGACTTTTGCTCCCAGGCATGAATTTCATAAAATCGAATTGAGGCTTCCCCTTTTTTCAAGGTTTTTATTTTAAAAACTTTCGTTGACTTAGCTACATCAGCCACATCTGATTTTGAAGCGGATTTATAAGGCGCATCATATTCTTCAGTCATACTAATCACCCAATCTGGTTTCACTTCATAATACCAAGTATAGCCTTCAAGTTCTTTGAGTTCGATGGTGGTTTCTTCTCCAAGTTTCAAATTGATTGTTTTCATATTATTTTGAGTATTTGGACGTGAAGAAATAGCGGTTTTTGAACTATCCATATAGTCGGGTAAGCCCTTATTTTGAGTCGAGTTTTTATTTTGATGACAACAAATAAAGGTTAAAAAGATATAGAGTAAGAGATAAAAAATACTATTTTTTTTCATTTTGGTTGGAGTTGACTTATATAATTAATTGATTTTCAAAGCGCAACTTGCAACAAGTTTTTCCGAAGGAATCCCTTTAGGAGAAACTCTGTCCATTACCCATATCTTTTAATCAATTGATAATCAATTAGTTAGATAAACATTATGACACTACGTGTCAGCATGAAATCCTAAAATCTGTGATTATTATAAACATTTTGACTCTCCGAGTCATTTGAATTCTCGCTTTTAATGACTCGGAGAGTCAAAATATTTATAATAACCACAGAATTTAAGATTTCTATTGATACGTAGTATCAAAACACTTATTACACAAACCCAAGTTGAGCCTATTATTTCAATTCAAATTATTAATCAAATATAGGTACTTGAACTTTATACAATTTCTGACAATTGCTGCCCATATCCAATTCGTAAGTACGCCGAGCGACTAATTTGCCATAGTTTTTAGAAACATCATAACCGACTTCAGATTGTTTGATACTTGCAACAACCGGTTCAGGGTCAACGGCTCTTGTGCCTCTATTGCCATTACCATTGCCATTTGAATCAGCATGTACAAAGCGAGCCAATTCATGAGCAAAAGCAGCTTCAATATCCATAGACTTATCCTCTACACCTCTTGAAGCAGGGTCAGATGGCGATTTTGGGGCAGCTTTTGGAGCTGATTTAGGTTTAATCGATAAATCAACCACTTCTCTTGTAGAATTGTGTATATGCGTAATTTTTCCATCGTTGTCAATGCTCACTCTGACAACGCCCGCATCTTCATTGACTGTTTTGAAGCCATTAATGACTTGACGGAATTCAAAAGTAGTACCCGTTACGTAAGGATCTGCCATTTTACCTGAACCGACTGTGCTACCATTGCAAGCGTTTTCATAGCGAATATTATCAAGTTTCAACTTCACCCCTTGATGTAGGGCATGGTCGCTCATCAAGTTCTCAGCTATTTTTTGAGCTTTATCCGTATCAATTTGCTTCTCATTTTCGTGATTTGGTTTGGCTAATTGAGCGTCAAAGCGTCCGTCTTTACCGACAAAAAGGTGCATATCTTTATTGTTCATATAGAAATTACCATTTTTATCAACTTCAATATTTGAAGCCGCTTTTTTACCATATCCCAAAGCTGAAGACAATCTTTTGACTGAGGCTTCTACGTCAACGGATCCTAAAATAGCAATTTTAAGGTCTTCTGGCATCTCTACTTTAGCTTCAGATGCTTTCAAATTGGCATTGACAGAACGTGAATAATACCAACGCCACTCATAATAATTGCGGGCAACTGCACCCCAATTAAAAATTCTTTCATTATAAAGTCTGTCTTTAGCTTCTTGAGCACTCGCACCCATAGCACATACTGAGGGGGCCTGCCCACTTGAAATGCGCCAACTGGCATCCAAAAAGGCTTGACTAAATGACTTTCCTTTGTTCCATTCCTCCCAAAAGAATTTGCCATAATTCGGATTGTCAACACTGGTGGTTTCATAGCCGAAAATCATCCTCATGCCGAGGTTAGAATTGTGCCAAGTCCTAATTGGATTATGACCACCTAATACGCGCAGTGAAAAACAAGTTGACCAGAAGAGGTAGCGTACTTGCTCATTGCCCAAAGCCATCCGATTAGAAAATGCCCAATCGCGATTGTCCCAAACACCCCCAAGCGGTGCTTGAAATACGCCATTAGAGTCCATATTGCCATGACCTGAATGGTAAAAAGCCAATACGGCATCAGCGCCATAAGTGTCTTGCCAATTATCATACGTTTCTTCATACTCCCAAACTTTCACACCTGCATCTTTGAACCAAAAGTTGGCAGGCTGAAAACCTGTTGGATAATCGAGCCAACCTTGGGCATCGGCATGGGTTTGAGAAAGAGAGCTGGCAGAGCTAAATTGTTGAAGGCTGCAGGCACCATAAAAATCTTGCGAGCCATTGATCACCGCTTTGGTGAGGTTGCTTGCGCCGAAAGGCGATTCGTTTTTTAAAATTTGAGCTAACATCAGTTAATGATTTTGGATAGTTAATTAAATAAGATTTCCTTACTCCACCAAGACGGGGGAGATTAAAGCCAGCAAATTACATTGCATTTTAAACTCAAAAGGGACGTATAAGGAAAAAGGGCGTGTTAGGAATAGTTTGTCAAAAGGTTATTTAGGGTAAAAAATGCAAGTCGTTTATTGACTTTAATGTGCAAATATATAGGTGTATTTGACGCTTGTCAAGATAAATAACATTTTATTATAACATATCGTTTTAACATATTTTATGAGTTGAGAGTTTTGAGTTGAAAGTTGAGAGTTTGGAGTTGAAATGAATTGAGTTCAAACTCTCATCTTTCAACTTTCAACTTTCAACTCTATTTACTCATTTCAATCAATTCATTTCTATATTTTGAAAAGATATGTGATTTGGAAATAAAGCCTATAAAATGATTGTTTTCATCTACTACGGGCAGATTCCATGCTTGAGTGTCGTCAAATTTTTTCATAATGTCGCTCATGCTTTCGTTGGTGCTCAATACTGAGGGGGGTGCTGTCATCAAGGTTTTGATGAATATTTTATCGTATTTATCGGTTTCAAACATCACATTGCGCACATCGTCGAGGGTGATGATGCCTTCGAGTTCGTTGTCTGAATTGATGACAGCAAACAGATTGCGCTTTGAATCCTTTATAACCACTATCAATTCTCTCAAAGTTGATTGTACTTCAATAGTTTTGAAATCCATTTCAATTACATTCGATGTTTTTAACAACAATAAAATATTGCGGTCTTTATCGTGGCTGAATACTTCGCCGCGAGCAATCATGTCGCGTACTTCTAAAGAAACGGGTTCAAAGTGTCTGACAATAAAATTAGAAAGCGTTGAAACAATCATCAAAGGAATGATGAGTTCATAACCACCCGTCACTTCGGCGATTAGGAAAATACCTGTCAAAGGAGCGTACATGACACCACTCAGTATGCCAGCCATTCCGACCATGCTAAAATTGCCCAAAGGCAAATTCAAACCAAATGTTTTATTGAAAATCAAGGCAAAACAATAGCCTACAAACGCACCGACAAAGAGAGAAGGAGCAAAATTGCCCCCATTGCCACCACTCGATAAAGTAACACTCGTGGCAATGGCTTTCACAAATATAGTCGCCCCGATAAAAGCAATCACCCACCATTCTTGAAAACGATGTTCTGAAAAAATACTATTTTTCAATAAAACATCTGTTTGTCCATCCGCTAATAAGCGAATACTCGCATACCCTTCCCCAAAAAGTGAAGGGAAAATATAGATAAGACCAGCCAATGTTAAACCGCCTATCAAAGCTTTTGAATAAACATTGATTTGCCAATTTTTAAAAAAATGAGAAATAACGTGCGAAACACGGACATAATAGAGTGAAATAAATGCTGAAACAACGGCGAGTATGAGATAATAAGGCACATTTTTATAATTAAATGCCTCCTGCAATCGAAATTGAAACAAAGTAGATTCATTGAATACAATTTTAGAAAATAATGCACCAACCGCTGCCGATATAATTAAAGGTATAAATGAAGACAATGTCACCTCCGCCAAAAGCACTTCCATAGCAAACATGACGCCTGCAATCGGCGAATTAAAGACCGCCGCTATACCAGCCGCCGCCCCACATCCTAAAAATAATACTCGTTCTCGATAAGGCAAGTTCCAAGCCGTTGCAATATTGCTACCGACTGCCGAACCCGTTATGACAATAGGGGCTTCCAAACCTGCCGAACCGCCTAAGCCCACCGTCAAAGCACTTGTAATGACGTGTGAAAAGAGTTTATGCCGCTTGACATAAGCTGACTTTTGAGCAATTTCGTAGAGAATATTTGAAACGCCTTTGCCCAAATCCCCCCTCAGTATTTTTTTGACAAACCACACCGTTAACGCGATACCTATAATGGGTAAAAAGACTTTAATAGGCATTTTTTCAGGAGAAAACAAGCCATCCGTTTTTTCTGAATTATCAGTTAAAACGGCATTCGTAAATGAATGAATGGAGTGAACCGACGTTTTTAAAATAGCCGCCATAGCACCAGCTGCGATGCCAACGATGATGGCTGCAAATATCTGAAATTGCTTAGGCGACAGCTTTTGTTGCAACTTAAAAATGAGTTGCGACATATTATTCAAAATGTATTTTACCGATTTCATCTAATTTTTTATAGTATTTACTTATCTTTTCCCTTCATTTGCAAATCAAATCCTTTTATTGGATAACTGCACTATAAAAGTCAATCAAAATTTAATTGGTCATTTCAACTTTTTTAATCTCGGTCATTTATGTTAGTTGCTATTATTCTCACTTTTATTATAGGCTACTCTGCTATTGTTTTTGAACACAATATCAAAATAGATAAAGCAGCAGTGGCTCTCATGACTGGCGTTTTATGCTGGACGCTCTATGCTTTCAGCGATACACCAATGGATACCGTCGAGCATCATTTGATTGAAAAATTTGCTGAATCTGCTCAAATTCTATTCTTTTTATTAGGTGCCATGACCATCGTAGAGTTGATAGATGCTCACGAAGGCTTTGATGTCATCGTTTCGCGAGTTAAAACCCGTAAAAAGGTTACGTTGTTGTGGATTATTGGCATTTTAAGTTTTTTTTTATCATCCGTTTTGGACAATTTGACAACGACAATTGTCATGATTTCTTTTATTAGAAAATTGGTGAATGACCGAGAAGACAAGTTGTTTTTAGCGAGCATTATTGTCATAGCAGCCAATGCGGGCGGTGCTTGGTCACCAATTGGCGACGTGACAACCACTATGTTATGGATTGGAAAACAAGTCACAACAGCAAAGTTGATGGAGTATGTGTTTGTGCCGAGTATTATCTGCCTTATTGTCCCCTTGCTGGTAGTTTCGTTGAAAATGAAAGGCAATTTAGAACCTATGGATGTGAACAACGATACTAAAGTCAAAGTGGATAGCCTTTCAGAACGGCATAAATCAATTGTCTTTTTTCTTGGAATTGGGGCATTAATATTCGTTCCTATTTTCAAAACTGTTACGCATTTACCACCGTTTATGGGTATGCTTTTGAGCTTGGGCGTCATGTGGGCAATCACTGAATTGATGCATAGCGATAAAGACCAAACGGATAAAACCGCTTTATCTGTCAAGAGTGCTTTAGAGCGAGTCGATACACCGAGCATTATGTTTTTTGTCGGTATTCTTTTAGCTGTTGGAGCACTTGAAAGCACGGGAATACTGAGGGGGTGCGCCGAGTGGTTGACGCAAACAATTGGCAATCAATCAGTTATAGCGGTGGTGATTGGATTAATATCTGCTATTGTTGATAACGTGCCTTTGGTGGCGGCTTCTATGGGCATGTATTCATTGGAGCAATTTCCTCAAGACGATAAGTTCTGGCACTTGATTGCTTATTGCGCTGGCACGGGTGGTTCGATTCTAATCATTGGTTCAGCAGCTGGAGTGGCGGCTATGGGTATGGAGAAGATTGAGTTCTTTTGGTATGTCAAACGAATTTCATTATTGGCTGCATTGGGCTATTTTGCAGGAGCTGCAGCATTTATATTAGAGCATTATGTTTTTTAAAAAGTAGTTATTTGTTATTGGTTAATCGTTATTCGTTTCGCCAATCCAAATAACTAATAACAATTAATCAATAACAATTAACAATTTGAATTATGAAAATGAGACTACAAAACTATTTTTCATTGCTTATTCTTCTTTTAATCGCCATGTTGCACCCCCTCAGTATAAATGCTCAAAACGCCTTGGGTTGCGATGGTAAACGCTATGTGCAAGATGTATTTACGGATACCACGCAAGCCAAAAGTATTCTATATGGTAGAAACTTTTTGTCGGGTGTCAATGTCGGTCTATTTATGGATGTCGTAGAACCCAAAGGCGATGTTTTAGCTAAAAGACCCTTAATAATTTTAGCATTTGGCGGTGGCTTTGTGCAAGGAGCACGCAATGAGCAATATATGCTCGACCTTTGCAAAATCTTTGCAAAGAAGGGATATGTATGCGCTACAATAGATTATCGACTTTATGACTTCTTGAAAGGTTTTCCAGATTCATTGAAAATAACGCCGACTATCATTGGCGCGATTCAAGATATGAAAGCTGCCATTCGCTATTTCAGAAAAGATGCTACTTTGACCAATACTTACCGCATTGATACGGCTAATATTATTGTCGGAGGATTGTCAGCAGGAGCCATTACAGCTATGCACGTAGCTGAAATGGATTCGACAGATAATATACCCACTTGGTTGAGAAATATAGTCAAAACAGAAGGTGGCTTTGAAGGCAACTCTGGCAGTCTAGGTTTTTCATCGGCTGTAAAAGGTGCAATAAGCCTTAGTGGTGGGCTATATCAAAAGGAATATATTGACAAAGATGATGTGCCTTTTATGTCATATCATGGCACTGCCGATGTCGTTGTGCCTTTTGGTTATGGTTTGAATGTCTATCGTTTTTATACAGATGGAGATAGTTCATGTGCTGCTTATGCGCGAACGCTGGGTATTAAATCCAACTTAGTTACTGTTAAAGGCGGTGGGCATACAGATATATATGATTCGTCAGGACCTTATGCCGCCAATTTAACAGATTTTCTCAATAAAGCTTCTTTGTTTTTAAAACAATTAGTTTGTGGTGAAAGTATTACAGCCCCTACACAAGATATTGATAATCAATCAGTTAAAATCTTCCCGAATCCTTCGGATGGAATCATGACGTTGAGTTTTGATAAAAGTAGTTCAAATAGCCTCTCAAATGTCAATTATACTGAGGGGTATCGCATAACAGTTTATGATGTCGTAGGCAGACAAGTTTTTGATTCGGGTAAACAATACTCTGATTTATTTAATTTAAATAAAAAAGATTTTGGAAAAGGGCTTTTCATAGCTCGGATAACAATTGGAAATAATTTAACCGCAACTGTGAAGAAGATTGTTTTTGAATAAATAATGCAAATAATGGGTTAAAATAATCGCGGAGCGATTGAATGTGAATAACCTCCGATGAAATCGGAGGGTTAAAATGAGTGAGTTATTTAACTGCGGAGCAGTTAAATGTAAAACATTTCAAATTTCTGACTCTTTCACATTCAACTGCTCCGCAGTTATTGCCATTTTTTACAACATTATCCCCTGATTTCATCAAGGGTTATTCACATTCAATCACTCCGTGATTTTTAACCTATTATTGTCATAAATAGTTATTTATCTAAAAATGCCTTAATTATCAATTCAATTCTTACATTTGCTCTGTATTCAATTGAATAATAAAACCATAATTATAATAAAATCACTTACACTGTGACCGACAAACAATCCTTAGAAGCTGCCATGAACGAGGATGCTATGAAGCTCGCCGTATCAGGTATCAAACGCCAACTCGACAAAATTCATGAGGGTGGCGGCAAAAAACGCATCGATAAAGAACATGAACAAGGGAAAATGACTGCTCGTGAGCGGGTACATTACCTCTTGGATAAAGATACTCCTCGAATTGAAGTAGGTGCTTTTGCTGGATTTGAAATGTATGAAAAAGAAGGCGGTTGTCCAGCGGGTGGGGTAGTAGTGGTGATGGGTTATGTGTCAGGTCGGCAATGTTTGGTGGTGGCGAATGATGCCACTGTTAAAGCTGGAGCATGGTTTCCGATAACAGGTAAAAAGAACCTGCGCGCTCAAGAGATAGCGATGGAAAACAAGTTGCCGATTATTTATCTCGTGGATTCGGCAGGTGTATATTTACCCATGCAAGATGAGATTTTCCCTGATAAAGAACACTTTGGGCGCATTTTTAGAAACAATGCGAAGATGAGTTCGATGGGTATTCCTCAGATTGCAGCCATTATGGGCAGTTGTGTAGCAGGCGGTGCGTACTTACCCATCATGAGCGATGAAGCTTTGATAGTAGATGGACAAGGCTCAGTTTTCCTCGCAGGACCCTATTTAGTAAAAGCTGCCATCGGTGAAAATGCCGATAAAGAAACGCTCGGCGGTGCGACGACCCATTCAGAAATCAGTGGCGTAACGGATTATAAAGTGCCCAATGATGCAGCCTGTTTAGATACCATTAAAAAATTGGTTGATAAATTTGGGGAACAAGACAAAGCAGGATTTAATAGAGCCAAACCTTTACCCCCTCAGTATGACCCTAAAGAAATGCTCTCGATTTTCCCTGCGGACAATATCACTAAGCCATATAATACCATTGAAATATTGAAACGCCTTGTGGACGATTCCGAACTCATATATTATAAGGAGGGTTATGGCAAAACCATCGTGTGCGCTTATGCACGGATAGATGGTTGGTCGGTCGGGATAGTGGTCAACCAAAGGCAGGTCGTGAAAACAGCGACTGGAGAAATGCAGTTCGGCGGCGTTATTTATTCAGATTCAGCGGATAAAGCCACTCGTTTTATTTTGAATTGCAATCAAAAGAAGATTCCATTGGTATTCATGCACGACGTAACGGGCTTCATGGTTGGCAGCCGTTCAGAACATGGCGGCATCATCAAAGACGGTGCTAAAATGGTGAATGCAGTGGCTAATTCAACTGTTCCTAAATTCACCATCGTGCTGGGCAATAGTTACGGAGCGGGTAATTATGCGATGTGCGGAAAGGCTTATGATCCACGATTGATAGTGGCTTGGCCCACTGCCAAGATTGCCGTGATGGGCGGCGCGCAAGCAGCCAAAGTATTGGTACAAATCCAAACCTCCAGCATGAAAGCCAAGGGAGAACCAGTAGATTCTGAAAAAGAACAAGCCCTTTACAACGAAATCAAAGGGCGATATGATAAACAGACAACCCCTCAGTATGCCGCCGCCCGACTATGGGTAGATGCCATAATTGACCCTTTGGATACTCGTCAATGGATTTCGATGGGTATAGAAGCGGCGAATAATGCCCCTGTTGAGAAGTTTAATGTGGGGGTGATTCAGACGTGATTTGTCTAAAGAAGCGGCATTTTTATATGTCCAATCGTTAATGTAAGACCAAGAATAGAACAAGATTTAAGTTCTTTTGTTAACAAAAATGAGAATAGAGTATTAAGACATATAATTTTATGATTAAAAATTACCTAATATTGAATGATTAAACCCTATTTTTTCACTTAATTTAAACTAAACTATTATTATCTATTAAACTTTACATTTTTTCATTTTCAAACCAAAATCAAATTAGTATGAAAAAACATGTTTTTACCCTCATTATGTTCTTGAGCATGGTCACTGTCGGTGTGGCTCAAAGAACAATTACAGGAATGATAACCAGTTCCGACGGAGAAGCTTTAGTTGGAGCAAGTGTTGTCGTTAAAGGTACTAGTACAGGTACTTTGACCGATGTGGACGGCAAATTTTCCCTTGCTGTTCCTAAAGAAGCCCAAACGCTGTTGTTCAGCTTTGTAGGTTATCAAACTCAAGAAGTACCAATCGGTACATCCAATGAATTTACTATCAAACTTGCTGCAGGGCAATTAGATGAAGTTGTGGTTACGGCTCAGGGTATCCGTAAAAATATTAGAGAAATTGGATACTCTTATTCAAAAGTTAACAACGATGACATTACAGTCGGTCGGTCACCTCAATTGGCGCAAGCACTCGCAGGTAAGGTGACAGGTTTAGCTGTTTACAATGTCAATAACAGTGTTGACCCTGCTGTGAAAATTGTATTGCGTGGCTATCGCTCATTGACAGGTAACAATGAAGCTTTGGTCGTTGTTGATGGTATGCAAACAACTTCAACAGTTTTAGCTTTAATTAACCCCAATGATATTGAAAGCGTTTCGATATTAAAAGGTGGTCAGGCTGCTACACTTTATGGCTCAGCGGGTATCAATGGTGCAATTGTTATAACGACCAAAAAGGGTGATAAAGGAAAAATTAAAGTCGGTTACTCTAATAGTACCAACTTTGAACAAATTAGCTTTTTGCCAAGTTTTCAAGATCAATATGGTTCAGGTTCACAATATTATCCAGAAGCCTTCGGAACGCCAGCATATAATGGCGATTATTTAGTGCGTATGAAAGCCAACTGGAGACCATTTGAAAATCAACAGTATGGTGATGCTTATGATGGTTCTCAAAGGATTCAAGGTCGTGTTGCAGAAAGTGGTAATAAATTCATTATACCTTACTCTGCTATTCCGAATATCAGAAATAAAACTTTTGATACAGGGGTTTCTACGAACAATCAAATGAGTATTCAAGGTGGTGATGAAACCTCTTCATTTTACTTATCAGTTGAAAATCAAAAGATTAAAGGTATTGTTCCGCGCGATAAGAGTGAAAGAACAGGTGTTAGATTATCGGCAACTAAAGAATATAACAAATTAAGCTCAAGTTTTACGGCAAGTTACACACAAGCTGCTTTTGACCGTACTTCTTCGGATTTTTATTTTAATATCTTGAACCAGCCTGCCAATTTGCCACTGAATACATTAAAAGATTGGAGAACGAATGAATTCGCTAATCCAAATGGTTATTATAATGATTATTACAATAACCCTTATTTTGATGCGGATAACAATCGCTCGAACTACAAAGATGCCAATATCTCTGGCAATTTCAGTGTAGCTTATAAAGCTCTTGACTGGTTACAGTTTAGCAATAGATTAGGAGTTATGAATAATTCACGTACAGGTAAAAATTTTACAGGTAAATTTTTATATACTGATTATGCTAAAAACGTGGCTTTTGTACCAGCACCTTGGGAATATGCTAATGATTATGATGGTATTGATAGAGCGGGTACAGATATATTAGGAAGTGTTTTTGATTATTCAAGCACTGAGAATGTTATCAATAACGAATTTCAAATTCAATTAACTAAAGATTTTACTAATGTTACTAATAAATTAATTTTGGGTAGTAGTGTCTATCAAAGAACAACTAAAGGTATTGGTATTGGCTCGAATACAGTAGTTGTGCCTGATGTTTATAATGTATCTAATAGACAAGGCGAATTGATTGGTGGAGAAGGGAATACTCAAGCCCGTAAATTTGGTTACTATGCGGATTTAACAACTAATTTTAAAAATTGGTTGATATTCAATGCTACTGTAAGATATGATGCTACATCATTGTTTTATAAGCCAGGTCGGGATAAAAAACTTTGGGCTTATCCTTATTATGGTGCTGCTTTGTCATTTATTGCTACAGATGCGATACCTGCTATGAAAGGGAATGTCTTGAATTATGCAAAATTCCGTATCAACTACAATAAGAATGCAAACGATAATATTCCTCTTTATGGTTTAGATCCTATTTTCACTAACGGTGCAGGTTTTCCTTATGGCAATACTGTCGGATTATCAGTTGGAAATGTACTTCCAAGTACAGATTTAAAACCTGAAACAGTCTATTCATCAGAAGTGGGTGGCGAGTTTTCTTTATTTAATAATAGAATTACTTTAGATGCTTCGGTCTATAATCAAAAATCAAAAGATCAAGTTATCACGGTAAAAATACCTAACACAACGGGCTTCCCTAACCTATTAATTAACGTAGGTGAAACCAAAAACTTCGGTTATGAAGTGGATTTAAAATATCTCATATCTAGAAATGCTAAATTCCGTTGGGATTTCGGTATTAGATATTCATTCAATGATAATCAAGTGGTTAGCTTGTATCCTGGTATCAGTGAGTTCCAATTTGGTGGAGGCTTACCTTATGCCAATACAAATGTTAAAGTAGGTGAAAGATTTCCATTATTGAAAACAGATGGTTATCAATATGCTCCTGAAAACAATGGACGTGTTTTGGTGAATGGCGCTACTGGATATCCTTTGAGACAAGCAGCTTTATCTCAAAGAGGCGGTACTTTGCCGCGCCATATTGCAGGTTTAGGTTCAAAAATTTCTTATGGAGCAGTAGCCTTTAATTTTAACTTCGAATATCGCGGTGGCAACGTCATGTTTAGTGATTTAGGTCGTACAATGACATTTACAGGTTCAGGTGGATGGACAGCAGATCGCACGCCTCATATTTATCCAAATTCTGCAATATTGAATGCAGACGGAAAAACATCTACGCCTAACACAACAGTTAATGTTCGTGAACCTGAATATGCTCTTTGGGTTAACAACTACCGTTTGATTTCTGAAAATTTTGTGAGTAATGCATGGTTTATTAAGTTGAGAGATGTTAACTTAACTTATACTGTCCCGAAAAGCCTTGTTGAGAAATCTGGAATTTTCTCTTCAGCCAGTATTTCAATCTATGGTAGAAATTTATTGACCATAGTAGATAAATTAAATTACTTCACGGATCCTGAATATAGTTCTTTAGGTTCAGCGACTGCTGTGACGGGTAATAATATAGGCAACTTAAGCAATACCAGCACAGGTAATGGTTTGGGTATTAATACTACTGGTCAAACGCCTCCTGTTCGTCAATATGGCGTGAATCTTAATATTACTTTCTAAAATCTAAATTTATAAAAAATGAAATTTAAATCTTATATTTTTATAGCACTCTTTGCATTAACAATGAGCTCATGCAAAGAATCTTTTTTGGATGTTAATACCAATCCAAACGAGCTCCAAACAGCATTGCCTAACTATGTTTTTACAAATGCACTGAATAGGGCTGCTTCTAATATGGTTAGACCTAATGAGACAGGTTCATATTGGTCTGGGCAATGGTCACAATCTAATAGTTACATTTTAGCTACAACGACATTTTCATATAATTTCACTGATGGTGATTTTAATTATTGGGATGGCTATTATGATAATTTAAATGATTTTCAATTCGTTATTGACAATGCCGATGCTAATAATCAAAAGTTTTTGAAAGGACCTGCAAAAGTGATGAAAGCCTTATTAGTACAGCAATTAGTTGATATGTACGGCAACGTACCTTTCACTGATGCTCTTAAAGGTATCAAATCGCTTGCTCCAAAGTTTGACGAACAGCAAGCCATTTATGGATCATTGATAACATTATTAGATGAAGCACTTGTTGATATAAAAGCAAATTCTTTTGCGAGTGCTTTTACAGGTTCTGATATTGTTTTCAAAGGCAATACAACAAAATGGGCTAAATTTGCCAACTCTGTGAAGTTAAGAATTTTAATGCGCCAAGCAAGAGTAGCCAGTAAAGATACTTATATCAAAACCGAGATTAATAAGATTGTTACTGAGGGGTCTGGTTTTATTGTTGGCGAAGATGTAGCTTCAGGCGGACCAGGATTCTATGTGGCTTCCACAAATAAATTAAATCCTGTTTATGAGTTGTGGGGATACTCTGCAGCAGGTGCTGCACAAGCATTGGGTAGATTTCCAAGAGTTACTGAATTCTTAGTTAATAGCTTGAAAGCAGCCAAAGATACATTCCGCTTGAAAAGATTGGCATATGCCATCGGTGGTGAAGGTTCAACTCCAGGTGTAAGTGCTAAACCTGAAATTTTATCTAACTACATAGGCGTGCCATTTGGAATGAGTTCAGGCTTTGTTGCTTCTGCCTCATCCTCTATTGGTCCAAGTCTTATATCAAAAGGTGCCTTTGATAAACCTTTTATTTTTATGACTGCTGCTGAGGTACAATTAAATTTAGCCGAAGCAAAAGAAAGATATGGTGCAGGTGTTAATTTACCAAGTGATGCTAAAACGTACTTTGAAGCAGGGATTCAACAATCATTCAGAACGACAGGTGCAGGTGTTGCCAATGCTGCTGCATTTATCGGTAGTGGTATTGATAATTACGACTATGCAGCTTCTACTAATAAGTTGAAAGCCATTGCTATTCAAAAATGGTTGGCTTATGCTAATTTTACAGGTTTAGAAGCATGGGCAGAGTATAGAAAAACAGGCTTCCCTGTTACACCGCAAAGTCCTCAAGTAACAGATGCTAAAAGACCTGTGAGGTTTTATTATCCAAATACTGAATTAGGTTCTAATGCTGAAAATGTAAAAGCACAAGGGGCTATTGATGTGTTTGCTACTCGATTGTTTTGGGATGTAGATTAATTTTCTTTAATTTATTTCAGAAAAGCCTTGCTAACTCATTCAGTTATGCAAGGCTTTTCTTTTTTCTTTCTACAAAATAAATTCATAACGCTGGTTTTATTCTAAATTTGTACATTTAGGCAACTTTTGATTTCAACTATACCCCCTCAGTAAAATCATTGATTTTAATGATTTTTTGAATTCGTACATTTAATCTTTTATCAAAATAAAACAACTTATGGAAGTTTGGTTAAAAAGAGCTGTTTATAGTATTGGCTTAGCAATATTTGAGTTTCTTCTTGTTTGGTATTTCCTATTTACCTTTTGGGCAGTTATCATATTGTTCCTCATGTTAGGCGGCTTGATGTACGTATTGGAGCATCGAAATTTTGCTTGGATTATTTTTACTGCTACTCTCTTGTTTGGCTTGGGTATGAGCCTATTCGGTTGGTTAGTTATGCCAGGGTGGGTGAAACCAGAGGATTATTTTACTAAGTAACGCGGAACTCCAGTTCCGCTTTTTAAGGTGTATTCAAAGCGGAACTGGAGTTCCGCGGTACATGAATGATGAAAACATACTACATAACAACGCTCAAAGAAAAAGATATTCTCAATCTTTTAACTTTACAAAAAGACAATTTGAAACAAAACCTTGATGCTCAAACCATTGACAGTCAAGGCTTTGTGAGTTTTGTCTATTCTCCCGACGACATAAAAGGCATGATGAAGGATGAACCTCAAATTATTGCGATGGATGGAGATGAAATAGTCGGTTATGCTCTCACTGCTTCACTCGAATATGCTCAAACGATTAAACTCTTACAACCTTTAGTAGAAAAAAGTAAGACCTTGACTTATGATAATAACACACTCCTGCCACTCTCTAACTTGAGATATTATATCATGGGGCAAGTCTGTGTCAAAGCAGGATATAGAGGCATCGGTGTTTTTGATGCACTTTATCAAGGGCATAAAGAGTATTTATCAGGAAAATATGATGGTGTCATTACAGAGATTGCGACAGAAAATAAACGCTCTCTCGCAGCACATAGGCGCGTAGGTTTCAAAACAATTCATGAATATTATGATGAAGTGAGCGAGAAAGATTGGGAAATTGTTTTTTGGAAGTTTAATAATTAGCTAATGACTGAGGGGTATAGAATATACTTGTTTGTTATATAAATATCATTAAAATCAACATAATTATGACTGTAACAGAGATAATTATCGCTCAATCAGAGATAATTATCGCTGTTGCAGTCATAATTTTCAATATTAACAGACATAGTATTCTCTATTATTGTCATAATTATGACTATACCAGAGATAATTATCTTCTGAATAGACATTGAACATGCTTACTTTAAACATAATTATGACTCCTTTGAACATAATTATGCTTAAAGAAGTCATAATTATATTTAAAAAGTGCCAATAAAATAATTCCAGTGATTAAAACTAAAAGAGTGAATGGGAAAATCTACTTTAATTCTATTGTTAATCCTTTTCTTAATATGCTTGATACCCCTCAGTATCCAAGCTCAAAATAGGCGAAAACCCAAAAAAGACGATGGCTTCACCACAAGCCGCAAGATACTCGAACCTATACCTTTTCACTTTTCAACATTAGGTTCTCTAAAATTCTATGGATTGAAGTTCGGCATTGATTATCCTTTCAAAATGACTGAAATAAGGGGTTTTTTAAACGGCACACAAGGCGAGAGAACCATGATAGAGCGATATGTATCTGCAGACGTCGGCATTTGGCATTACAACGGTGTCCATGAAAATGTTTTCTTTTCTACTGAATTTACCCTCCGTTTTATCAATAGCAGTGGTTATTATTTTCAATTATCGCCTTTGGGTGTTGGCGTCAATTACTTGATGCCATCTTTTGTTAAAAACCAAATCATTAAAGACTCAGTTCCTGCGAATAATAAGATTTACATTACCCCCTCAGTATCAATGGGTGTTGGACGTGATTTTTCATTTCGCCGAGCAGGTAAACGCTTACCTTTGATGGTTTATTTAAAGGGCGGTGTATGTTCTATGTTTCCTTTTAAAAATATCGGTTATCTGTTTTCAACTGCTGAATTGGGTTTGGCAGCTCGGTTTAATGGGATTAATGTGTTTGTTAAGAAAGAAAGGCGAGAGTAAATTAGGAATTAGGAATTAGGAATTAGGAGTTAGGAATTAGGAGTTAGGAATTAGGAATTAGGAGTTAGGAATTAGGAATTAGGAGTTAGGAATTAGGAATGAAAAAAGATATTGAAAATATAGAGGACATAGGATTGTTGGTGACGACATTTTATGATAAATTGTTGAAAGACCCCTTGATGTCTCCACATTTTGATCAGACAGATTTTGTTCATCACACGCCTCGCATCATTGGCTTTTGGGCATTTATATTATTGGATGAGCCGATGCAAATTGGTAATGTCTTCGATGCACATCGTCATTTGAAAATAGATGAAAGGCATTTTACTCGATGGATTGAAACGTTCTCACAGACAGTTGATGCCTTATTTGAAGGTAAAAATGCCGATAAAGCAAAACAAAACGCTGAGGTGATTGGCTTTACGTTTCAGTCGAAAATGGCGTTTCAAAGACGCAATGATAAGAAGATCTAAAAAAAAGGTATTAACAAAAAAAAAGTATTTATAATTAAAATATTCCCAAGCAAATAATAACTTTGTTACGAAATTAAACTTAAAATGAGATTAAATCATACTCTTTTTTTAAGCCAAAACCAAACTATAAATAACCCTGTGCATGTTAACGATTAGTCCTTCATAAACTTCAATGAGAATTCCAAAAAACAAACATCTTAGCTTGCCTGCCGATTATTAAATTTTGAATTCGATTCTTATATTTTTTTAATTTTTAAACCAATAATTAGTATGAAAAAAAAGCTCTTACTCATGTTGAGTTCGATAGTGCTGAGTATAGGCATTATGACGGCTCAGTCAAATATCAGTGGTAAAGTTTTAGACGATAAAGGTACGCCTATGGTCGGTGCAACCGTACTCGTCAAAGGCACAACTGCTGGTATGGTGACAGATGTTGATGGAAACTACTCGTTTGAAGTACCGAAGGGTGCTACTACATTGGTATTTTCTTTCGTCGGTTTCAATACAATTGAGGAATCAATTGGTAATCGTTCGCTGATAAACATCACAATGGCAGCGAACAGTATTTTGAATGAGGTCGTCGTCGTAGGCTATGGCACTCAATCAAAAAAAGAGTTGACAGGCTCAGTATCAAAAGTGTCGGGCGAAACGCTGTCAAAGCTACCCATTACAAGTGTTGACCAAGCACTTCAAGGTCAGGCAGCAGGTGTACAGGTGACTACCAACTCTGGTACGCCAGGCGGTGGGGTTTCTATCCGTGTAAGGGGTCCTTCATCTATCACAGCGAGTAACCAACCGCTGTATGTAGTTGACGGTGTTCCAATCAATACGGGTAGTTACGCTCAATTGGGTGTAGGTGGTCAATCAACCAATGCCATTTCTGACTTGAACCCGACGGATATTGCGTCTATCGAAATTTTGAAAGATGCGGCAGCCGCTTCTATTTATGGTTCTCGCGGAAGTAATGGTGTAATTTTGATTACAACAAAAAGAGGTAAATCGGGAAAATCTAAGATTTCTTTGAATACTTATTACGGTACTCAAGAGGCTTGGAAAAGAATTGAACCTCAAACAGGTCAAGAGCACATCGGCACTATCAATGAATCTCGTCGCAACGTTGGATTGGCTGCTTTGTATTCGCCAACAGACTCTACGAATGCATCGAACACCAATTGGCAAAGTGAAATTTTTCGGTCAGCACCTATAAGTAATACGGATTTGTCTTTTGAAGGCGGTACAGAACGTTTACAATATCGGGTTTCGGGAAGTTATTTCGACCAAAAAGGTATCGTTATTGGCTCTTCTTTCAACCGTATGAGTGTCAGAGCCAATATTGATAATCGGTTGAACGATAAATTAAAATTGAGTTTTAGCTCATCTTATTCACGTTCAGTCAGTACGCGTATCAATAATGACAACAATATTTATGGTGTTGTCAGTGCAGCACTCTTAGTAGGTGGTCATATCCCTGTTAAAAATACGGACGGCACTTATGCTCGCGACCCTTTATCATCGGTAGAGAATCCAGTTGCTACAGCTATACTACCGATATTTGAAGCACCGACTCAGCGTATTCTCTCTAACTTATCATTAGAATGGGAAATTGCGAAAGGTTTGACTGCTCGCTCAAACGTAGGCGCAGACTTGATAAATTATCGTGAATTCCGATTTAGCCCATCTACATTAGCCAATGCTGCGGGTGTAAGAGGTCAAGGTTTTGAGACTATCGCCAACGACCATAACTTAATTAATGAGAATCTTTTGTTCTATAAGAACACTTTCGGTGGTGTGAAAACTGATTTGGTAGTAGGCTTATCTTTCCAAAAAGACCGTTCAGAATTATTATTCACGCAGGGAGAAAACTTCCCAGGAAATACGGTTCAAACTTTGAATGCCGCATCGGTAAAAAAGGATATTCAGTCAAGTCGGAGTTTGTGGGGTATAAATAGTCAATTCGCTCGTTTGAATTTGAGCTATGAAGGTCGTTATATTCTATCGGGTTCTATTCGCCGCGATGGAGCTTCTCGTTTTGGTAATGGTAATCGCTATGGTGTTTTTCCAGGCGTTTCTGCTGCTTGGGTTGTTTCAGATGAAGCATTTTTGAAAGGCAATAAAATCCTCTCAAACTTGAAACTTAAAGGCGGTTGGGGTATTCGGGGTAACTCGAACATTGGCAACTTTGCGTCACGTGCCTTAATTGGTGCTGGTTTCAATTACAATCAAATAGCTGGTTTGGCACCGTCTCAATTGGGAAATAATGATTTGACATGGGAACAACGCGAGGATTTGACAGCCGGTATCGAAATTGGATTATTGAAAGACCGTATAAGCTTGGAATTGGAAGTCTATGATGCCAAAACCAATGATTTGTTGCTTGACCGTCCGTTGCCATTTACATCTGGTTATGGTGGTATAAGCCAAAACGTTGGTAAAATGGAAAATAAAGGTATAGATATTAGAGTCACGACTCAAAACATCACGAAGAAAAACTTTTCATGGTCAACTACTTTTAATGTCTCTACTTACCAAAATAAAGTTACCGATATTGTCAATGAATTTGGTGCAGGCTTCGCCAGTTGGGTGGATACTGGTTATGCATTAGGATCATTCAGAGGGTACAGAACTGCCAACCTTTTCCAAAATCAAGGAGAAATAGATGCTTTGAATCAAATTGCCAGAGAAAAGACAGGTAGAACAACGGCTGTGTATCAATCGACTGCTACCCGTCCAGGTGATGTCAAGTTTGTTGATATCAACGGTGATGGTGTTATCACATCTGCCGATCAAGAAATTATCGGAAATGCGAATGCGAAATGGTTTGGCGGCATCACGAATGATTTTAATATTTATGGAGTTGATTTTTCATTTTTCTTCCAATTCATGCAAGGCAATGATATTTATAATAATACTCGTGCTTTCTCAGAAGGGATGAACAGTGTTTTTGGTCAATTCGCTACCGTTAGAACGCGATGGACGCCAACGAATACCAATACTGAAATGCCACGTGCAGCTTGGGGGGATCCGAACAACAACCGCAGAACTTCTACTCGTTTCCTTGAAGATGGTTCTTATATGCGTTTGAAAAATGTGAGTATTGGCTATTCATTGCCGACCAGTATTATTTCAAAAATGCGTTTAGGTTCATTGAGGGTTTATTATTCAGGTCAAAACCTTTTGACTTTTACGAACTATAAAGGTCTTGATCCTGAAATTAGTACTTTTGGCGAAACGAATACTGCCCCAGGAACAGACTTTTTGACTTTCCCTCAAGCCAGAACTCATACAGTGGGCTTGAATGTCAGTTTCTAAGAGAGAGGAAGAGACCCCCTCAGTATAAAAGCCTTTTTTTAGGCAATTTTGAAAAATATTTTAACAAAATATAAAAACAATATAGATGAAAAAGAAGATTTTTTCATATCTCGTTGTAGCAACTATGTTATTCGGAACAGTTGCTTGCGAAAAAAATATTGAATTAGACCCCTTGTCGAGCCTTGATGGCGCCAGTGGTTTTAAAAGTAAAGAAGATGTGACTGCTGCATTGTTGGGTTGTTATAACTCTTTGCAAAGTGCTAACTATGTCGGTTTGCGTTATTGGACATTTGCCGACATGTATGCTGATAATATTGCTCATGTAGGAACATTTCCAACTTTTGCACAAATATTCAATAAACAAATATTGGCTGATAATACCGAAATTAGTGCTTTGTGGTCAAACGTGTATGGCGGAATCAACAGAATGAACACTGTTGTAGATGCTGCTGCCGCAGTAGATGATAAAAGTTTTAATAATGCAGCGGCTATTGCAGAAGCAAGGCTTTTAAGAGCTTTCCAATATTTTAATCTCCTGCGTTATTTTGGCGGCAGCGAAACAGGCTATAACAAAGGCAGTGGTTTAGGTGTTCCGATCATTACAAAACCGACACTTTCTGTAGATGATGCCAAAGCTGTGGCTCGTGCTTCTGAAGCGGACGTTTGGAAACAAATTACGGAAGATATTGAATTCGCCGTTACAAATTTACCTAATTCAGTGGCAACAGGTCGTGTCAATCGTCGAGTGGCTTTAGCTCTAAAAGCAAGAGCGCATTTATACAAAGGCGAATGGTCTGCGGCAGAAGCAGCGGCTGATTCTGTCATAACCAAAGGCGGTTATGCTTTACTAACAGGTGCTAACTACCCTAATATCTTTTTTCAAAAAGGGAATACCGAAGCCATTTGGGAGTTGGTGTATGATGCTACCAATACAAGCTCTGCTTTTTTCTTTTTCTATCCAACTTCTGCAGGAGGACGTAATGAAATATCTGCTACTGCTACACTGAGAGATTTATCAGAGGCAAATGACGTGCGAAAAGCCGTTAACTATACGACAACGCCCGCTGCCAAAACTTTGAAATTTACAAGAGCGGATGGAACTGACAATAACCTCATGATTCGCTTAGCTGAGATGTATTTGATACGCGCTGAAGCTCGGGCTAAAACCAATAAATTAGTTGATGCATTAGCTGATATTAATGTCATTCGGAAGCGAGCAGGTGTTTTGGATGCTGTAGCTGTTACTGAGGGTACTCTATTGGATGCTATTGAAAAAGAGCGTCGTATAGAATTGGCTTTTGAAGGACATCGGTGGTTTGATATTCGGCGGTACAACAAATTAGCCAGTGTCGGTATTACTCAAACTTTCCGAGCTTTGTGGCCTATTCCACAAAGAGAAGTTTTGACCACGCAAAATGTTGTGGCTCAAAATCCTGGTTATTAATCGAAAATTATTGATAAAATTATTTTGAAGAAAGGCGCACCTTGAAAAGTTGCGCCTTTTCTTAATTTTAAGTATAAATTTTAAGATTCTCATAGAAAGATTTAGACCCCTCAGTATTTTAGCCTTTTTCGAT
>JAYTUY010000100.1:0-24992 GCA_043744275.1 Saprospiraceae bacterium | reverse complement strand
TTTATAATAATCGTTATGAGCGCATTCGAGCGGCTCCGATGTTATAAAGATAAATGCTCTTAAAATGAGACACGGAGATAAGGTTAATAACCTCGGTCGTAAAACGGCACACCGTCATGCGCTTCTGAAAAACTTAGCAAAAGCCTTGATTGAACACAAACGTATCAGTACAACTTTAGCAAAGGCTAAAGCATTGCGTTTGCACATTGAACCACTTATCACAAAAGGTAAAAGCAATACTACACACTCTCGTCGTGTTGTTTTCAGCTATTTGCAAGATAAAGAATCCATCAAAGAATTGTTCGATGTCATCGCTCCAAAAGTGATGGATAGACCAGGTGGTTACGTTCGTGTTATCAAAACTGGTTTCCGTCCAGGCGATGGTGCTGAAACAGCTTTGATTGAGTTAGTGGATTTCAATGAGAACTTCATGGCAGCTAAAGAAACTAAAGCAGCACCCGCTAAGAAAACTCGTCGTAGCCGTGCTAAATCTTATACAGCTCCAGTTGCTCCAGTAGCACCAGTTGTTGAGGAAAAAGCGGATGAAACGCCAGAAGCAGAAGAACAAGCTTAAGATTAAAATAATCTTTTTCGATATTTCATACCCCATTTCGTTGATTCGGAATGGGGTATCTTTTTATGTGCACCCCTCAGTAATTTCATACTTCGCAATGATATTTTAATCGTTTTTGATATAAAATTTGATTTTTTTTCTGCAAAACTTAGTTTTTCGCCTAATATTATTTTTTATTTTGATTGAAATTGCTACTTTGTTACACAATTTCAATTAAAAAAAATTTACTATTATTTTAATCCAAATTAAAACCATTAGCTTTGATAGTAGCTGTACCAAAGGAAATTAAATCCTTTGAAAATCGAGTTGCCCTTACACCTGATATTACAAAACAACTCATAAAAACGGGCATGACGGTTCGAATAGAATCGGGAGCGGGTGAGAGGGCTTCATTTAGTAATCAAAATTATATTGATGCAGGCGCAGAAATTATAAACCATTCAAAGGAATTATATGCCAATGCCGATGTCATTTTGAAAGTCAATGCCCCCTCAGTATCCGAAGCCGAAATGTTCAAAGAAGGCTCGGTATTGATTTCATTTCTTTATGCCTACACGATTCCAGACGTGGTTGAGGCTCTGAACAAAAGAAATATTCAATCTTTTTCGATGGACGCTGTTCCTCGCATTACGCGCGCTCAAAAAATGGATGCCCTCAGTTCTCAAACGAATTTGGCTGGCTATAAAGCTGTGTTGATGGCGGCTAATGCCAGTGGGAAAATTTTCCCTATGATGTCCACAGCCGCAGGCACTATTACGCCTGCTAAAGTCCTCATTTTTGGAGCAGGTGTGGCAGGTCTTCAAGCCATCGCAACGGCAAAACGCTTAGGTGCTGTGGTGGAAGTGACCGACGTTCGCCCTGAAACCAAAGAACAAGTCGAATCACTCGGTGGTCGCTTTTTGGAAGTGCCTAATACTGAGGGGGGCAAAACTGAAGGTGGCTATGCCAAAGAAGTATCCAAAGAATTTTTGGAAAAACAGAAAACCTTGATTCGCCAGCGCATCAAAGAAGCAGATATTGTGATCACTACGGCATTAGTGCCTGGAAAGAAAGCCCCTGTTTTAGTCACTCAAGATATGGTTGAATCCATGAAAATGGGTTCTGTCATAGTGGATATGGCGGTCGAGTGGGGTGGCAATTGCGAATTAAGCCGCAAAGATGAAACGGTTACCGCTCATGGTGTGACAATTATTGGTGTATCCAATTTGCCTGCCTTGTTGCCTGTGAATGCTTCAGAATTATATGGACGCAATATCTCTACTTTGCTTTTACATTTGGTCAATGAAAATGGCTTTAAATGGGAGATGGAAGAGGAAATTACTAAAGGCAGTTTGATTACTCATAATGGCGAGCTGGTTCATGCTTTTACAAAAGGCATTTTAGAGAAAATGAATGATCAGGTATTGTCGAAATAGTCGAGCCTAATTTTTATATTTAACTTCAAATTTAGGATGAAATAGTTGGTAAATAAATACTTTGTCGGCTCAAAAATCCCGCTCAGTAAGGTTTTTTCCTTATTCAGCGGGATTTTTTTTATTTTTGAATGAAGTAATTCATACCTTTCTTTTTTATTAAATTGAAAAAACATGCTAAGATTCATCACGCTATTCTTTTTATTGCTTGAAATATTGCCGCTTCAAGCGCAAAAGTATAATTGTAAAAATGGGCAAATAAATTTTCGTTCGGATGCGCCCCTTGAAATGATAGATGCTAAATCCAATGATTTGAAAGCTATTATTGACCCTATTCAGCAGGTCTTTGCTTTTTCAGTGAAAAGTAGCTCATTTAAAGGCTTCAATTCAGCCTTGCAGCGAGAGCATTTTAATGAAAATTATATAGAGAGTACTAAATTCGAGACATCTACTTTTGTTGGAAAAATCATTGAAAAAGTGGATTTTTCTAAAAATGGGATTCAAACCATTCGAGCAAAGGGAAAGTTAATAGTTCATGGTATTGAACAAGAGCGAATCATTAAAAGCGACATCGAAATTAAAGATAAAAAAGTAGTAGTACGCTCAAAATTCACCGTTTTATTGGCGGATCATAATATCACAATTCCAAAAATTGTCTTTCAAAAAATTGCGGAAGAGATTTATGTCACTCTGAATGCTGAGTTTTTATTACAATGAAAAATAAATGTATTGTAAAGTTTTGCTCTATGCAAAATACTGATTGTCAATTATTTATGATGAAAAAGGTTAGATTTTTAATTGCCTCTTTTTTAATATTTTTTATCATCTTTTCTTCTTTTGCCCAATCACCTATCTTTCAAACGCACCCCCTCAGTATAGAGGGCTTGGAAGATACCAAAGTGACAAAAGTAGTCCAATGCATCGATGGTTGCTTATGGCTTGGGTCAACTAAAGGTCTCTTAAAATCCAATGGTGTTCAATTTCAATTGTATAAAACTGATAGCGAGGTAACCGCTTTGTTTGAAGATTCTCAAAAATTGCTGTGGATTGGTTTAAAAGATGGTCGTATTTTTCAGTTTAAAAATAATAATCTGAGTCTTTGGAATATTGAAGAGGGACATCCAAAAGTGCCTATTACAGGTTTTGCGGAGGATGGGAAGGGCAATTTTTGGTTTTCGACTTATGGTGAGGGTGTGTATGTATATGATAAAAAGCGTTTGACCAATTTCGATACCGACGATGGTTTGTTAGGCAATGATATTTACACCATTTTGAAGGATAAAATTGGGCGAATTTGGCTCGGCACGGATGCCGGCATTAGTGTGTGCCGTTTTGAAAATGGTCAAAAAAGCCTTGAAAAATTGACAGATTCTACCATTTTTGACAACTCGAGCAAAGGTTTGCCCGATGTAATTATTAGAGAATTAATAGCTGATAGAAGGGGCGATATTTGGATTGGTACTTACGATAAGGGTTTATGTAAATATATTTTTGATGGCAACAAATTGGAGATACCCCTCAGTATGGAAGGCTCAAATTGGCAGTTTGGGGCTGTCAATTCAATGATTATAGTCAATCAAAAAGAAATTTGGATTGGGACAGATGAAAATGGCTTGGTCAGATATGAGCCACGAACGGATAAAATTGAACAAATTGGTTTTCCAAAAGATAAAATCCATGATTTACTGAGGGACTCGGAAGGTAATACATGGATTTTGAGCCATAAAAATGGCGTTTTTTCATCAATGGGTCGTTTTGAAATATTGAATACAGACATTCCGAACATTCAAGCTGTTTTGGCGAAAGGGGATGGTAGCATATTAATTGGTACGAAAGAAGGTCTTTTTGTTCGAAGAAATGGTGAACTGATTTTCAAAAAAATAGTGCCTAACAAAATCAATATCCTGAGTTTTTATGAGGATTATGTAGGCAATATTTGGATTGGCACTTATGGCGATGGTTTATTTTGTTTGAAAAAAAATGCCTCTACTTTGACCCCTTTTAACGAAAAAGATGGATTGAGTAATGGGAGTATTTTCTCAATTGATGGTGAAGGCAATAAAATATGGTTGGCGACACTCGGCGGCGTGAATGAGGTTGATATTTCTGACGCTTCAAAGCCAATTTTTAAAGTTTTCAATATAAAAAATGGTCTTTCAACGGATTTTATTTATAAGGTTTTTATAGATTCTAAAAAACGCGTTTGGTTAGGAACTGATGGAAAAGGAGTCAGCGTACTCGAAAATGACCATATAACAAACTATATTGAGGCGGAGGGAGTGCCTCTTGAAGCTGTTTACTCCATGACCGAAGATGTACTAGGTCATATTTGGATGGGTACTTCTAACAACCGTATATATTCCCTTCAAGGTTCACATTTCAAGGAATTTCCGTTGGTCAAAAATAGCCAAAGGCGCAATATTTCGGCATTGATAACCGATGCTGCGGGCAATATAGTCGTGACGCATAGTCAAGGGCTTGTAGTCATCAATCCTATGACGCGGCAATGTCTTTCTTACGATAAAGAACTCAGCGAAAAATCTTTTGAACCCAATTTGAATGCTTTTTCGATAGATGCTGCTGGCGATATTTGGTTGGCTTCTCAATCTCGATTAATTAAATATTTATCACCGCATGATTCTATTCGTACCCAACCGCGCACTGTACTGAGGGGGGTGTCTGTTTTTATGCAACCGATTGATTTTCAAGTAGTTAAGCGTTTTTCTAATAGTGATAATTACCTCACTTTTGATTTTGATGGGCTTTGGTTGACGCATCCTGAGAGTGTGAGATTTCGATATAGACTTGACCCTCTTGACCCTGATTGGCAATATACGAAGGATAAACAAGTCACTTATGCCAATTTGCCGTCGGGTGCATTCAGTTTTCATGTGCAAACTTCTTTGGACGATAATTTTGAAAGGGCATCAGAAGTTGTTTATAAATTCAGTATTGACAAACCGATTTGGGCGCGTTGGTGGTTCATTATTTTAAGCACTTCATTGCTGTACGGTCTGATTTACTATTTCATTAAAACGCGAGATGCTCGGCTTGAAAAAGAAGCCACCCTCAATAGAGAAAAAGTAGAAGCGCAGCTTGAAATGTTGAAGAGCCAAATCAATCCTCATTTTCTTTTCAATAATTTTAACACCTTGATAGCCATTATTGAAGACAGTCCGAAGGTAGCTGTAGAGTATGTGGAAAAACTCTCTGATTTTCTCAGAAGCATTCTTCAATATCGTGAAAAAAACGTGATTACGATTGAAGAAGAGCTAAATTTGCTTGAAAATTTTATTTTTCTCTTGAAAAAAAGACATGGCGATACTTTGATTTTTAATATAAATCTGACTTCAAAATCTGATTTTATAGTGCCTTTAACCCTTCAAATGCTTGTTGAAAATGCCGTGAAACACAATATCACATCGAAGGCAAGACCCCTCAGTATTTCCATCGTTGAGAATGATTTTTATATTGAAATAAAAAATAATTTACAAAGAAAATCAGACCTTGAAAAAAGTACAAAATTTGGTTTGCAAAGCATCAAAAGCCGTTATTTCCATCTGACCAATAGGCTTGTAGTTGTAGCTGAAACCGCCGATGAATTTGTAGTGAAAATACCCTTATTAAAAAACATTGGATAAAAAATTGATTTATAAACCATTCATTATGAAAGTTTTAATCATTGAAGACGAAACACCTGCCGCCAATAGGCTCTCAAAAATGCTCATCGAAGTTGACCCCTCAGTAACCATCGTGGATATACTGGATAGTATAGAAGCGACGCTGATTTGGTTCGAAAATAATGCGATGCCTGACTTGATTATGATGGATATTCATTTGGCAGACGGTTCTTGTTTTGATATTTTTTCTTATAAAAAAGTGGATTGCCCAATCATTTTTACAACAGCTTATGACGAATATGCTATCCAAGCTTTCAAAGTCAATGCTGTCGATTATTTGTTGAAACCCTTAAAACAAGAGGAATTAAAGACGGCATTAGAAAAATTTAAGACTCTATTTCAAACTCAAAAAACATTCGATTACACGCAGCTTGTCACTTCGATGACCCCTCAGTATCAAGAGCGTTTTTTGATAAAAACGGGTCAAAGTTTTCGACTTATTGACATCAAAGAAGCCGCTTATTTCTTTTCAGAAGATAAAATTACTTATGTGATTCATGTCAATGGTAAGAGATATGCCCTTGATTTTTCGATGGATAAGCTTGAAAATATGGTTTCCCCAAGTTCTTTTTTTAGAGTGAATAGACAGTTCATTATAAATCTGGCGGCTATAGACGAAATGCACGCTCATTCCAAATCGAGGGTCAAAATTATTCTTCGCCCGCTTTCCAAACAGGAGTGTGTGGTGAGTGCAGAAAAGTCTGCTGATTTTAAAAAATGGCTTGTAGGAGAGTGAGAAAGTTATGAGATATGAGTTATGAGTTATGAGATGTTTGTTCGCTGTTATTTTTAAGATGAGTATTTTAAAAACCCGATTCAGCGACTTATTTTCCCGATTCAGCAATGTTTGTTTTATTTAAAATGCCGGCTGATATTATATTTGTAACAATCAGTTTTTAAAGTATAATTGAAATCACCCAATTCAATTGTGTTATAAGTTGATACATTTGCCTTTTAAAAATTTCTGTTTTATATCAAATACTGAGGGGTAGGCAACCAATAATTTAAATACTCCGTTGAGCATAATAAAGGCAACGTTTTTATAAAATTACTTGTATTAGAAGGTGGTGTTTAAGGCAACATTATTTTCATAAAAAACGTCTTGTGCGTTATAGACATTTTTATTGATTCCTCAATACCGATTTTAAATTTATTACCTTACTTATTAACTTAATCTAATCTATGCGTTTTACATTTTCTTTTTTAACGGTTTTAATACTTATTTTAAGCATAATATCCATTACTTCGTCTTGTAAACATGAGCCTTTGGGGAGCTTCAATCCGACGGATACAATAAAAAATCCAATAGATACCATTCAAGGCACATCAGTCACTGGATGGAAATGCAATGTGGATACAGTTTATTTTCAGTATGATGTATTGCCTGTTTTGGTGTCAAGTTGCGCAACGAGCGGCTGTCACGACGCAAGCAGTAGAGTCAGTGGTTATCAATTGACAGACTATGCCAATGCCATCAAAAAAGGTATATCGGCAGGTAGGGCAACCAACAGTAAAGTCTATACCGAAATTGCCAACGGCAGTATGCCACCCAGCAATTCAGGTATCAAAATGACGCAAGCCCAAAAAGATATAATTGCAAAATGGATTAATCAAGGGGCTAAAAACCTTTCATGCAACCCTAATTTTGGACTTTGTGATACGACGAATATTAAGTTTTCAACTTACGTAGCACCGTTTGTTCAGAATAAATGTCAAGGTTGTCATAGCACAACATTGCCACTGTTGACGAATTATACTCAAATAAAAGCGTCTGTTCAAACAGGCAAATTTGCAGGAAGTATCAATCACTCAGCTGGCTTTTCAGCAATGCCCAAAGGAATTGCCAAGTTGCCGAATTGTGATTTAAGTAAAATTAGTGCATGGATTAAACGGGGTGCATTGAATAATTAATAGATATTATTAACAGATAAAATTATATTTCAATTTTTATGAAAAAACGGTATTATATTCTCCCGATTGTGTTAACTTTTTTAATTATTTCTACTACTCAAAGCTGTTATTATGATGTAGAATCGGTGCTTTATCCGACATCAGGTACGACTACTTGTGATTCATCTACGGCTAAGTTTTCGACATTCGTATCGCCATTGATAGTTTCAAAATGCGCTACTTCGGGTTGCCACAATGCAACTTCTGCGGCGGCAGGCGTTAATTTGGATGGTTATACAAATATTAAGAACTATTTGAGTAGGAGTTCTGCTGCATTTTTCGGTTCTATCAAGCGCACTTCAGGCTATTCCCCTATGCCACAAGGTGGTTCAAAATTGGCGGATTGCGATATTACTAAGTTGCAACTGTGGATGAATGCGGGCTTATTGAATAATTGACCCCCTCAGTATAATTAGGAATTAGGAGTTAAAATTAGGAATTAAAAAATATAAAATGCTGCGAAAAATTCTTTTGATTGGTCTTGTATTGGCTGTTATAGGTGGCAGTTATGGCTACTATTTGTGGAATAAAAAAACGCCAAGCATGTCTTCACGCGATGCGATGCTAACGATTGGAGCCAATGAATTGGGTAGCCAATTTGATAAAGACAAACATGCTGGTAAAGTCATATCAGTAAAAGGTAAGGTTGCCTCAATTGAAACTGAAAATGAGACGACAAATGTGACGCTCGAAACAGAAGACCCGATGGTTTCGATAAGCTGTGAATTGGAGAAAGGGGCAGCGACCCCCTCAGTAAAAACAGGTGAGGAGGTAACTATCAAAGGACAGTGCGACGGTAAATTGATGGATGTGGTGATGACGCGGTGCATTGTATTAAAGTAAGGTTAAAATTATATTAAATCAATCTGATTGTTTAGTCTAAAACCAAATTTCAACGTCTGAATAATAAAGAAGTTGAAACATCATTAAAAAAAAATTAAAACAATATTCATTATGAAAAAAGTGATTTTAAGTGCAGTGGCTATGTTTTTATTGGTAAACATGAATGCCCAAAAAGTTTTTACGAAAACAGGAACAGTGACTTTCAATGCGTCGTCTCCCCTTGAGCCTATCGAAGGCACAACAAAAAAATCGGTCGGTGTAGTTGACTTGGCTACGGGTAAAATAGAGGTACAATTGCTTGTCAAATCTCTTCATTTTGAAAAATCCTTGATGGAAGAGCATTTTAATGAAAACTACATGGAATCAGGAAAATATTCTGATGCTAAATTTGCAGGCGATATTACGAATTTCAGTAGCGTCAACTTGAAAAAAGATGGTACTTACCCTATAAAAGTGAAAGGTAAATTGACTATGCATGGCATGACAAAAGATGTAGAGTCGGATGGTACTTTGACAGTAAAAGGTGGTACAGTGATAGGAGCCAAATCTGCTCTGACGATTAAAATAGCTGATTACAATATTGCCATTCCTGGTGCAGTGAAAGATAAAATAGCTAAAGAAGCTAAAATCAGTATTGACCTGCCTTTGCAAGCAATGGTTGCGGCTAAATCAAAATAATTAGTAGCAAATTTTTCAATAAGGCTTCTTGAAAATTGATTATTTTTAAGAAGCCTTATTTGTTTTTAATGAAAAAATTTTAATTAACTTATTCATTTTCAAAGGATTATAACTATGAAAAAAATATTACTTGTTTTGATACCCCTCAGTATTTGGGCTACTAAAAGCCTTGCTCAGAAGCCTCAGAAAGATACGGCGAGCAGTTTATTGTCGTTGATAGAAAGTGATGATGAAATAAACTATACTAAATATAGCTTCAAAACCAATCGAATTATCAATCTCCATTCTTTAGAAAGTACGGCTGCAGGAGTGATGGATATGAAAATCTCACACCGCTTTTCCACAATAGATGAGGGCATATACAACCTCTTTGGCATTGATCAAGCGACTATCCGAATTGGATTAGATTTTGGGCTTACTGATCAATTGACAGTGGGCGTCAATAGAAACAGTGTTAAAAAAGCCTTTGATGGCTTCGTAAAGTATAAATTTTTACGTCAAAGCACAGGCAAACGCAATATGCCTATCTCAGCAGCTTTGGTGTTAGGGGCGGCTATCGAAACTCAGAAGCCTGATGACCCAACGAGAGAAAATTATTTCTCTTCGCGTTTATTTTATACCTCTCAATTGATTATTGGTAGCAAACTCAATGATTTTGTGACTTTGGAATTAGTGCCTTCGTATGTACACCGCAATTTAGTGAAGACAACTGAAGAGAAAAACGACGTCTATGCGATGGGCGTAGGCGGGCGCATTCGGTTGACGCGCCGGATGACAATCAATGCGGAGTATGTGTATGTATTGCCCAATCAGTTAGCGTCTAATTTTAAAAACTCGCTCTCGGTAGGTTTGGATATTGAAACAGGTGGTCACGTTTTTCAACTTCATTTTACCAATTCTGCTTCCATGTCTGAATATGGATTCATTACTCAGACGGAAAATAATTGGGGTAAAAATGCGGTTCGTTTTGGCTTCAATGTATCACGCGTATTTACTTTGTGGGGTGGTAAAAAAGAATAGAAAAAATTAATAATATCTACCCTAATTTTTTTCAAAAAAAAACGAGTGTATTTGATTGCACTTGTTTTTTTTAGCCCCTCACTAAACACCATTTTTCACATTGCTGAATGATTATTTTGGAGAAGAGAAGCAAGTGTATTTTGAAAATCAATGGTAAAACACCGTTTTATGGCGTTTTCACAGTTGATTTAGCTCTGTCCGTCATTTTTTTTTTTTTTATTTTTAAAATCAAGGTTCATTTTCAAAAGAAAAAATTATTTTTGAAAACTGTTCACAAAAACTGCCAACAAACGAAACCACATCCTCCCATCATATATTTTTTTTCATAAAACCCTTTTTTCATAAAATTGGAAAATTATTAATTGAACATATTATAAGCAAAATTATTCTCTGACACTTTAAACAAACGCAGTAAAGCATGAAAAATTTATCACCTCGGGTTGAGCTTGTCAACCAGATTGTAAAACACGCCTATGACTCAGGTATCGCTCAAGTAAGAGTCCAAGACCACGCCACTAATGGAAGACACGTCACTGTTGATGGTAAGCGATTGACATATTTTGGAAATTGCAGCTATTTAGGACTTGAATTAGATCCTCGAATTAAAAATGCCGCCATTGATGCCATTCATAGATATGGCAATCAATTCGCTTGCTCACGGAGCTATGCAGCATTAACGATGTATGATGAGTTAGAATATCAATTAGAACAGATATTCGACCAACCAACACTTGTAACACCTACAACAACTTTGGGGCATATTGCTACAATTTCAACATTAATCAATCAAAATGATGCTGTCATATTAGATCATCAGGTACATGCGAGTGTACAAATGGCGGTTCAAATAGTTAAAGCAAATGGTACGCATGTTGAAGTTTTGAGGCACAATAGAATGGATATTCTTGAAAGTAGAATCAAAAAATTGAGCGAAACTTATTCAAGGATATGGTACATGTCAGATGGCATTTATTCCATGTATGGCGACAGTGCACCCCTCAGTGAAATGCACGAATTGATGAACAAATATGAGAATTTTTGGTGCTACATTGATGATGCACATGGCATGAGTTGGGCTGGAGAGAGAGGAAGTGGTTATGCTCTAAGTCAATTTCCTTCATTTCATGATCAACTCATTTTGGCTGTTTCACTTGTAAAAGGATTTGGCGTTCATGGTGGATGCTTCGTTTTTCCTAACAGAGAAATGCGAGATGTAGTAAGAAACTGCGGCTCTACTTTAATGTTTTCAAGTCCAATGCCGCCTGTTACACTTGCCAGTTGTATTGAATCAACTAAAATACATTTGACGGATGAAATATATGATTTGCAAGCAAAACTGATGGATAGGATTCACTATTTCAATCTCACAGCTAAAGGTTTAGGGCTTCCAATAGTGAGTTATGACAAAACGCCAATATTTTTTGTCGGCTTGGGAACTCCTGAAAATGGATATGAAGTTTCTAAAAGAATGATGAAATTAGGTTTTCTACTCAATATAGCTGCTTTTCCTGCGGTGCCATATAAAAATACAGGTTTGAGGGCTAATTTATGCAACCATATTACGATGGAAGATATTTTTGAAATGCTAACTGCCTTAGATTCTGTTATAAAATCTATGGAGAAAGATAAAATGATAAGTAAATCTGAAATAAATAAAGCATTCGCCTTAGCAAGTGCCGTATAAGTACATTTGGTATAAAGTTTGACATTATGTGTTTTATCATTCAGTATGATAAAACACATTTTTTATAGTCTATTCATATTATTGACAAAAGTTTTCCAATGTACTAAATTGAATCCAATGCGAAATATTTCTGATAATATAAGAACATATTTAATTCATCCTCAATTAGAAAACAATCCTATAAGTTATCGGAAAGCACTTGTCTTATCATATCTCCATTTGTTTTTAGCATTTTTTGGATTTATTATTTACCTTACATGTAGCGTACTTGCGCTGGATAACGACCCTTTTTTGTTGGGGGGTGTTATCATTTGTACTTCCTTAATGTGGTTTTTCAAGAAATATGGAAATTTAGTTTTAGCAAGCAATTGTTTAGCATTTCTATGTTTTGTTCTAATGAGTACAAGTGTACCCAACTCTGGTGGGTTATTTTCAGATAACTTATTGTGGCTCATTATTTCTCCTCTGATAGCATTGCTTTTTGGCAATAAAAAATCTGGCTTTTTCTGGCTGTGTTGCTTAATTCTATTTTCCACTTATCTATACCTCTTTGGAACTACTGAAAATCAAGGACAGCTATTAAATCATCAGGTTGATATTACTTATTACTACATTAGTTACTCTTTCCTCTTTTTTTTCATTTTCGGCATTGTCATCATTTTTGAAATAGGTCAAACGCTTATTATCAAAATGTTGAATCAGAAAACATTACTTCTTGAACAACAAAAATTAGAAATTTCTATAAAAAATGAAGAAATTGAAGCTGCCTATGATCAACTACAATTTAAAAATGCCGAACTCGAAGCTACTCAAGCAAAACTTATCTATACCAATGGTGAACTTGAAAATTTTGCTTCTGCTGCTGCACATGACCTTAAAGAGCCACTCCGAATGATAGGCATGTATACTGGTTTATCAAAAAAGAGAATGGTGACTATACAGGATAAACCGACCATTGAATATATGACCTATGTCACTGATGGGATTGACAGGATGCAATGCCTTCTCGATGATTTGCTTCAATATTCTCGGACTGGTAAAAAACAAGAGGACAACAAGGAAATTGATTTGAATACTGTGTTATACGTTGTTATTAGCAATCTTGTTGCAACCATGAAGGATACGCAAGCCACTATTGTAATCAATGATTTGCCAACTATCGAAGGTTCGACGAGTGAAATGATTCAATTGTTTCAAAATTTGATTGCCAATGCTATTAAATTCCGTAAAGCAGATGTGGTTCCTGAAATAAAAATAACGGCTATTGATGAAGGTGATAATTATCTAATCAGCCTCGATGACAATGGCATCGGCATCAAAAAAGAGTTTCACGATAAAGTTTTTGCTATTTTTGAACGCCTACATTCTCGCAGCGAATTTGAAGGCAGCGGTATAGGGTTGGCTACTTGCAAAAAAATTGTCGCAGGAGCTGGTGGCAAAATTTGGCTTGATAGTACTGAGGGGGTAGGCACTACTTTCTATTTCACTTTCCCAAAACCAAGTATCAACTAAAGTATTCCATATTCCTAACTGTAATTCCTAATTCCTAATTCCTAACTCTAATTCCTAATTCCTAATTCTATTTCTCAATCAACTCCGAAACAATTTTAGCCGACAATAGACACAACGGAATGCCACCGCCAGGATGTACCGACCCGCCACAGAAATACAAATTATTAATATCTGACGAAAAATTTTTATGCCTTAAAAATGCAGACATCATCGAATTGCTGCTGGTGCCGTAGAGTGCACCTCCAAAAGATGCTGTTTTGCTCTCAATACTGAGGGGGTGCAGTATATCTTCAACTTCTATAAGTGATTGCAAATCAACGTTTAATGTTTTAGATATTTTATTAATAATATTCCTGCGCGTCCTTTTTATCACCTCATCCCAATCCTGCCCTGAATTGTGGGGCACATTCACCATCACAAACCAATTTTCAGAACCATCGGGTGCATCGCTCGGCGTTTGCTTTGAAGAGATATTCACATACACAGTCGGGTCGTTGCAAATTTCTCCTTTTGCTAAATAATCAAACTCATTTTTATAATCATTTGAGAAAAAGATATTGTGCAAATGCAATTGATTAAATGATTTTTTGATACCCCAATAAAATATGAGAGCAGATGTGGAACGTTCCTGATTCAGGGTTTTTTCAGGGTGTTTTTCATGAGTTAAGAGTTTTTTGTAAGTAAAATAGACATCCATATTGGAAATAATGGTATCAAAGTCGAAATATACCCCCCCCTCAGTATTTAAGCCCTTTGCAGCCTTATTTTCTACTTTAATAGAATCAATTTTTTGATTGAAATGAAAATGAACACCTTTGAATTGAGCTAATTTATAAATGGATTTTGTGATTTCGTACATGCCTCCGCGCGGATAAAATGCACCGATGCCGTGCTCAAAATGCGGAATCATGCTCAACATGCCCGATGCTTTGTAAGGATTTGAGCCGTTGTAAGTAGCAAAGCGGTTAAGGAATTGGATGAGTTTAGGGTTTTTTGAAAATTGCTCATGAGTGGCGTTCATTGTTTTAAAAATATCAAAACGAGGCATCATCAGCAGAGTTTTTGCAACAGTAAGAGTTGTCCAAGTTGACACTTTATGCAGGCTTTTTTCAAGGAAAATACGTCCTGCTGTTTCATATTTTCTTTTAGCTGAAGCAAGCACTTTTTCAATGACTTCAGGTTTTATAACTAATTGATTTTGAATCTCTTGCGCCAGTTTATGCTCATCTGCCCAAGCCGTCAATTGAGTGCCATCTTCCCAAAAATATTGACAAACGACTTCCATTTTATCGTAGTTGAAATAATCTTTTATGGGCACATTGGCTTCTTCAAAAAGCTCCTCTACATACATCGGCATTGTAAAAAGTGAGGGTCCAGCGTCGAATCTGTAAGCCCGATTTTCACCCTCATTTGTTACATTGGGCTTATGTGTATTTTTTGAGCTTTTGGCATTCAAAGTAAATTCTGATAATTTACCACCTGCGTAATTATTCGCTTCAAAAACATGAACTTCGTGTCCTTTGCTCGCCAATCTGACTGCGGTAGCCAATCCCGCTATACCAGCTCCAATAATACCTATTTTCAATTTTTTAAAAATTTAGATGCTGATATTTGAGTGCCTTGTTGAATCTTTAAAATATACATGCCATGAGGGAGAGATTGGATATTTTGTTGATATTTTTTTGAAGGCAAACGCAGTGTTAAATATACTTTTCCACTCAAGTCACTAATGGTCAACTCTGCCGATTCAGGTATGTCATTGAGCAATTCGATGTTTAAAAAATCACCTGTGGGGTTGGGAAACACCCGAAATACTGAGGGGGTAGGTAAGTCATGTGTAGGCGTTGAATTGAGGTATTGTGAAAAATCAATATTTATAATTTTTTGATTGCCAATGCCTTTGAATGTTCGTCTGATATTATTGGGCACGTCCACACGACTAAAAGTGGTGTTGGAATTAATGACCAAAGTTAAGGTTTTACGACGCAACCAATTGGGCACTTGCGAGACATCGAAAGTAATATCCATTTTTTGACCCGATATTGAAGTCGTCATTTTGATAGTTTGACGCAACACTAAATATTCAAAAACCTCTTGCAAAGGTGCCATTAAAACGCGATCAGAGCCATTCTTTCCCCAATTATCTGCTATTTTTTGCATTTGGTTTTTAAATGAATAATAATTGAAACCCCAAGAGTTGAAATTATCAACACGGTGAGCAAATTCGTTGTACCAATAATGACCACCATTTTGACTCCTATTCACAACATTTTCCAACTGATTGAGCGTCAAGCTTTCTTCTATTTTCTGACGATGAATGCGCAACCCATTGAGGCTCAAATCGGCATCTATCTGTAACCCACCAAAGCCAATAAGGTTGTTGCCAGATTGGTCAAAAATCACTTTACTCCCAAATTGCAGAGCAATATCTTGATAAGCTGCATCGCCTGAAGGCACTACGAAAACAGGCATTTCTACATGTTTTGCCGTTTTTTCACGCACGGCTGCTTGGTTTTTAATCACTTCATTCACATAATCGAGCGTACTCATTTGGTTTGTAAACACTGATTTATGGGTGTAGCTATGGTTCAAAATATCCCATCCGTAGTCGTAGAGCGTATCAAGTTGTCGCCAAGTCATGATGCCTTGAACTTCGCCATTATGCGGGTCGTTGCCATTGAAAGTAGCGGCATTCCAAGCAATACCGGCTCTAAATGGCACGTCATTACCACAGCCATCTGTATAAAATAAGCCTGTAAATGGAGTGTCAAATTCCTTCAAACTACCACCACGCAGGAGCGGCATGGCATGAGTGTAGGCGTCTGAAGTGCCATCGTCGAGCGTTAAACTATAAGCAAAATCTTTATTATATTTCAATGGGGCTTTGGATACTGAGGGGGTGGATGTAAGCGCATTATCAAAAAATATGGTGATTTTTTGTGCGCCAAGTATTTGTATATTTAACCATACAAAAAGAGTGATGAATGTAAATTTGGACATGTATGTTTGTTTTATTCACAAAGTAAACGCTATTTATGCTAAATTGGATTTAAGGAAGGCGGTTTTTTTTAAAAACAAAATGTATTTATTTTAAAAAAAATTGTTTAAATAAAATAATTTTGCAATTTAATTTCAATAAATGATTAGAGAGGATTTTCCGAAAGAGGGTAGTCACTATGAAGGTGGCATCAGCGATGGTTGGCAATATCAAATAAAATTTGCAGGTACTAATTTGCAATCGAGTTTGGATATGGTCAAATCATTTTTAGCGGAAGAGGGATACGAAGATGTGCCGATGCCTCAAACTGCCGATGAATTATTGCATTTTCGACTGCCCACTAAGCAAGAGCAAATTCTCCTTTTTGGCGATAATGGCTATGTTCATAACCCCATAAAAATCCTTTTCGACGCTTCAGATAAATGGGCTAAAAAGCTCGTTTTATGCATTTTTAATGAAAAAACTGAGAACTATTTGTTGCGTTTTCATGGTAAAATAAAATAAATCCACTCATAATATTTATGCCGACAGTGGCAGACATCACCGTGTGGATAATTGGTTGGATATTGAAAAACTATTATTATAAAACTCTATGAAAATCAAACGCCTGGCAGTCGCCTTGTTCTTTTTTACCAACGGATTTCAATATGCCAATTGGGTAGCGCGTTTGCCCGAAGTTGAAAAACTGTACAATATCTCTCATGCCACGCTCGGCACGCTGCTACTTTGCTCGGCAGCGGGTGCTATGGCAGCCATGCCTTTTGCTGGCTATTTGACGGTGCTTTTCGGCAGCCGCCGCATCACCATTTTTACGGGGGCGATGATGGTGTCTTTGATTCCATTGATTCCACTTTTATCTAATTTATGGCTCATTGGCGGTCTTTTTTTTCTGTTTGGCGTTTTGGGTGGCTCGGAAGATGTAGCCATGAACGGGCAAGCCGTGTATGTAGAACGCCTGTATGAGAAACCTATTTTATCTTCTTTTCATGGTGTTTGGAGCGTCGGAACGGCTTTGGGAGCGGGTTGTGGTGCTCTGATGGCAAAATTGCAGGTCGGTCTTTTTAGCCATTTTTTAGTGGTAGCTATATCCTGTTTAGCGGTTATTTTTTGGGCAGCATTTAACTTGATTAGCGATGATATGTCGAAAATGGAGTCAAATACTGAGGGGGGGTCTACTTTCCGATTGCCGACAAAAGCCATTGTGCCCATTGGCTTTATCGCCTTTTGCGGCATGACTGGCGAAGGCTCGATTGCCGATTGGGCAGCGTTGTATATGAATAAAGAGATAGGGCAGAGCGAAGCATTTTCAGCACTGACATTTGGCGCATTTGCTACGGCTATGACTATCGGGCGCATATTTGGCGATTATTTTACAGCCAAATATGGTAAACGTAACATGTTGATTTTCAATAGTTTAGCTGCAATAGTGGGGCTTGCCATTGCACTATTCACTATTCAACCTTATATTGTATTGATAGGCTTTTTTATCATCGGCTTATCATTGGCGACGATAGTGCCGATTGTTTATTCTACAGCTGGAAATACTGAGGGGGTCGCTCCGAGCGTCGGGATTGCGATGGCAACGACGATTGGCTATGCAGGTTTTTTCGTAGGTCCGCCTGTCATTGGTTATATAGCGGATGCCTTTAGTTTGCGTGTAGGCTTGCTTTTTTCATTATTTTTATTCGTCATTATGTTTATTTTATCCAATAAATACATAAAAAAATAATTTTAGCATGGATATTCAAAAAGAAATAAATCCAGAAGCTGTAGAGCAGAAACATCATCCTGAATTCAAATGGATAGATACCATTTCGACGCTTTTAGATAATAGATTCACGATTCCTTTCACCCAAATTAAATTTGGTGTTGATTCGCTCATCGGTTTGATTCCGACGATAGGGGATTGGTTGAGTTTTGGTATTTCCTCGATTGTGGTTTTAGCCATTGTGAGGCGGGGCGTTGGGATAGGCATGTTGTTCAAAATGATGGGCAATATTACGATGGATGCGACGATTGGCTCGATTCCAATTTTAGGAGATTTATTTGATTTGAGATATAAAGCCAATCGACGCAATGTGGCAATGCTCAAACAATATTATGTTGAAAACCCGAATCCTCCGAGTGCCAAACGCAGCTTTTTAGTCGTGTTTTTGATGTTTTTTATAGTCATGATTGGTATGTTGTATGTGGTTTTTAAACTCATTAGCTGGTTGTGGAGTATAATTTGGATTTATTTTCATCAATAATTTCATTAGAGAAATGAGGTGATATTGTTATTTTTGTTTAAAATAATCTATTAAAGGAATTTGTAAAAACATGACGAAAAATAGGCTTGAAGCTTTCAGCGACGGCGTTATAGCCATCATCATCACCATTATGGTTTTGGAAATCAAAGTGCCTCATGGCGACACTTGGGCGGATATTGCCCCTATTTTGCCTATATTTTTGAGCTATATCATGAGTTTTGTTTTCATACTCATTTATTGGAACAATCACCATCATTTATTTTTAACCGTAAAACATGTCAATGGTAAAATATTGCTGGCAAATGGGCATTTACTGTTTTGGTTGTCACTCACGCCTTTTGTAACGGGCTGGATGGGAGAAAATCATTTTACCCAATTGCCTGTGATGCTATATGGTCTGGTTGCCCTATTTTCAGGCGTTGCCTATTTTATTTTGAGCCAAATGCTCATTGATTATCATGGAAAAGATTCTGCATTGGCTAAAGCCGTTGGAAAAGATAAAAAGGGCATTATATCCGTCATTTTGTACTTATCAGGGGTTTTAATTTCTTTTATCAATCCCTATATTTCATGTGCGTTTTATTTATCAGTGTCTATTATGTGGTTGATTCCTGATAAAAGAATTGAAAAAGTTGTTGAATAATTTTTTAGTGAAAAATGAAAAGTGAAAAGTGAAAAATACTGAGTTCAACTTTTCACTTTTCACTTTTCATTTTTCACTACCTCAAAGTCAAAGGATGAAAATGCTGCCAACTATGCCAATATTCTTGATAGGCATTCATTCTTTTTAAATTAGAAACCATTGGATTAAGGGATTGACCTATGAAATTATAGCTTTTAATGCCACTTTTCAGGGTATCGTTTTCGAGTGAAAACGATTGTTCTTGATTCAGTCTTTCCAAAACGACGAAGCTGCTGCTGTCTTTTGATAAAATAACAGCAATGGGCTGATTGTTCAACTCATCATAAATAATCCGCTCTTTTTGTAAGCGATTCCAATCATAAGCCTTACTCACTTTCCCAATTTCTACACCCACTACCCACGATTTATTTTGCCATGAGTTGGTATCTCGCCGCGTCAATTTGCCCGTCAATTTGCCTTTCTCATACGTCCTCATACTGTCATATTCCACTTGAAAATTTTTATCGGGCTGCATGACCAAACTATTCGGATAAAGCTCAATCCATTTGCTCAAAGTGGTTTGCATAGAAGGAAATTCAGGAAGTTGATAACCTTTTAAAGTGCCTGTAACGGCTTCTCCAGTCGCCTGTTGCCACCAACTTTGAGTGGTTTTATCTTCAAACATGGCATTAAAATGATCCATGCCGACCAATCGAAATTCCTCTGATTTGCCATTTACAATCGGCTCATATACGCGCCCTGTGCGGCAAACAGTGCAATAAGTGACCATAACGGGCTTATTTCCAAGCGTATCGCGCACTTGATGGTGGTAGCCGAGATATTGAATCGGGTAGGCTTTGGCTTGCCCTTCATGCGTTACGCCTATGACGAGGCGGTTATTTTCAACTAAATTTTCCCCTAAATTTTTTACTGCTAAAACTTTAGGTTGATAAAACATAGTATCAGCCGCCATAACAAAATTGGTTTCATAAGCAATGCCGATTAAAGCCAAAATCGGAATAATAGGCAGCCATTTTGAACTTGAAAAAGCAGATTTCAAGCCCAATACAACCATTAAGCTGAACAATCCTCTAAACAGCCAACGCCATGAATAGAGAAAATAGGCGGTGTCAATACTCTTCATATCTTGACTGCTAGGCATCGGCATGATGAAATAAACATTGGCTATTTCAAATAAAATAAGACCTAAAATGCCCAAATAGAATAGTTTTTTCATTGGAAAATGTATTTAAAACCTGAAAATACTGAGGGGTATGGTGACTTGTAGATTACTAAACTATTTTTGATTTTTCAAATGCTCATAACCTTCTGTCGGTCTGTGATAACCTCTCTCTTTCAAGCGGTCTGCCATAGCTGAATAATACTGCGGGTCAGTCGGTGCAAAAGTACTCAAACCATCCACATAGCGATTGTAAAAACAGAAAAGGGCAGCTATCATGACCGTGTCATGCAGCTCCATATCTGTAGCACCCGCAGCTTTGGCTTTATCAATGGCTTCTGAGGTGACATTTTTACCATTCTCTTGCACTTGAAGGGCAATGGCGAGCAGTGTTTTCATCTTTATACTGAGGGGGGCAGTTTGTATATCGTCTTTTGCTTTTTGAGTCGTTTCATGTTCGCCAAAATAGACATCGGCAGCAGCCGTATGCGAAGTGGTGCAATAAACACATTCATTTTTATGAGACACAATGGCAGCGATTAATTCCCTCTCCGCTTCGGTCAGCGATGAAGCACCGCGCAAGAGTATTTGAGTCAATTCTCTCAACGGTTCAGACGTATCTTTTCGATATTCCAATAAGCCTGTGACACCAGGCAGGTGTTCTTCTAATTTTATGTAAGCCATAGTTTGATTATAATTTAAAAGAAATGAGCCAATTTTAATGCAATTTATGAAAACCTCCCTGTTCAGCTACGCTTTTTCCCGATTCAGTTGTATAGATTTTCAATGTTTATTTTAAGAAACTAATTTTGAATCATGGTTTTAAAGGAATTATACCTTTTCAAAAATCTTTCAATTAACTTAAAAAAATAATGCAATGAAAAAAGGAATGTTGATTTTGGCTGCTTTTGTATTAGTCGCCACTTCTTGTAAAAATAATAATGACGTCACCCCTGCAACGACTGCTACTGATGTTAAGTCCAATATCGTTTCAGGAAGTTGGTCAATCAGCTCGTTTAGACAAAAAACGGAAGATAAAACCTCTGCTTTCAGCGGTGTTACTTTTGTCTTCAATTCTGATGGCACTGTCAATGCCACTAAAAGCGGAACAGTAACCATTGGCACTTGGTCATCTACTGCTGCTCAGCCGTCGTATTATGGTGCACCACCTGCCGCCGCAACTTTTAGTTTAAGTATGAACGGTTCAAGCAGTTTTGCAAAACTCAACAAAAGTTGGGATGTCAATACAACCACAACTTCTAAAGATATAAAATTGGACAATAAAGAACCTTTAGAGGATGAACATTTAGAATTTGTTAAATAATTTGAAATAATATCTTTAAATTTTTAAGAAAGGTTTAACAATTTCATCCCAACCTTTTAGCTTGAAAAACAGTCTTTATTAGTGAAAAAAAGATGAAAATGAGTATTTTTATCTAAAATAACATTAATTAAAAAACTGTATGCTATGAAAAAAATGCTTTTTTTAATTTCGATTGCTTTTGCCATATCCAGTTGCAATAAATCAAAAGTAGGGTTGGATGAAATATTTGAAATCCAACAAGGTAATCCTGTGACGATTACAAATATTAAGGTAAGTTTGGATAGTGTGGAAGATAGTCGTTGTCCTGATGGTGCGAGGTGTATTCAAGCAGGTTGGGCAGTTGCGAAAATGACTTTTACCAAAGGCTCTGAACAAACCTCACTATCGCTTAAAGTATTGGGTTTATCAAACCCGCCGAAGCCAAATACCGTTTCTGTATTTGGTAAAAAAGCCATACTTTATAATGTCACGCCATATCCGACCGTGAATATGTCCATTGCACAAAAGGATTATAAAGTAAAGATGAAGTTGGAGTGACTTTATTAGTGAAAAGTGAAAAGTGAAAAGTGAAAAGTGAAAAGTGAAAAGTGAAAAGTGAAAAATACTGAGGGGATGCCACTTTTACATTTAATATTTTACATTTTACATTTTGCAGTTTTTTTCACTTTTCACTTTTCACTATTTCAAAGCATATTCACCTCCGCCACTAACTGAATCCCAAATCGCTCCATGACTGCCGCTTGTATCTGCTCGGCTAATTTTTGAATATCCGCGCCATGCCCGTTGCCATAATTCACTAAGACCAAAGCTTGGCGTTCGTGAACGCCAATATCGCCTAAGCGTTTGCCTTTCCAACCGCATTGTTCGATGAGCCAACCGGCAGCCACTTTTACGCCACTCGCTGTTGGATAGCCGACGATATAGGGGTGTTGTTCTTTGAGTTTTTGAAAATCTGCTGTCGGTATTTCAGGGTTCTTGAAAAAGCTTCCTGCGTTGCCAATGACTGAGGGGTCGGGTAGTTTGGATTGTCTAATTTGAATGACAGCAGTTGAAATATCTTGAATAGTCGGGTTATTAATGGTTTTTTCCTTTAAAATCTTTTGAATATCACCATAATCCATGTGTAAAATATGGTTGACAGTACGGAGTTTGAGGAAAACTTTAGTAATAAAATATTGCCCTTTCAATGCCGTTTTAAAAATAGAATCGCGATAGCCAAATTGACATTGCGCGTTGGTAAACGTTTCAATTTCTAAAGTTTTCAAATTCAAGGCTTCTAATTTGACAAATATATCTTTCAATTCCACGCCATACGCCCCTATATTTTGAATCGGTGATGCACCGATAGTGCCCGGTATCAACGATAAATTTTCAATGCCGCCCCAATTATTTTTAACAGCAAATTCTACAAACCCATGCCAGTTCTCACCACTGCCGACACCGACTTCTACGTACTCATTGCTCGCCTTATCGTCATGAAAAGCATCGCCGACGATTTGAATACCTTTTAAATCATTTTTTATAAAAAGCCTATCGTAATGCTCTTGTGTGAATAAAATATTAGAGCCACCACCCATAATTTGAATAGGCAATTTGTTAATTTTTAACACCTTTATCAAATCATCAATGGATTTGATGTTGATAAAGGCAGCACATTGGGCTTCAATCCCAAAGGTGTTGTATTTTTTTAAGGAAAACTTGTATTTTATTCTACTTTTCAAGACCATTTATAATTTCAAAGATAAATTAAATTCCAGATTCCAGATTCCAGATTCCAGATTCCAGATTCCAGATTCCAGATTCCAGATTCCAGATATAGAACTGGGAATTTGAAATCTGGAATTTGGAATCTGAAATTTGGAATTATCATTTCCAAGCTTTTCTCAAAAAACGCAACCAATTACCGTGCATAATATTTTCAACATCCCCCTCAGTATAACCCCTCTTTTTTAAGAGAAAAGGTATTTTTTGCAAATCAGCAATCGTATCCAAATCATACGGGCTTTGTTCAGTACCGAATGCGCCATCCAAATCTGAGCCAATGCCGACATGCTGCGCATTGCCCGCTATTTGACAAATATGGTCAAGATGGTCAATCATTACCTCTAAATTGCAATTCATGGGCTTGGGCATCGATATGCCTCGCTCCCAATTCGGCACCATCATCCAAGCATCCAATGCGCCGCCGATGACTGCCCCTCGATTAATCAAAGCCTTAATTTGTTCATCGCTATATTGCCGATTGTGGTTGACTAAAGCCCGACAAAGATTGTGGCTCGCCCAAACTGCTCCATTAAAATTATCTAAGGCTTCCCAAAAGCTATCGTCGCAGAGGTGCGTGGCATCCAAAATAATACCCAGCCGTTCCATTTTATGAAGCAGGGCTTTGCCATTTTTACCCATATGCCCTCTCGCATCCGTGCCTTGTGCATATCGTCCGCGCCCATAATGAGCGGGACCAATTGCCCGCAAACCATAATTATATGCCACCTCAACATGGTCAATCGTGATGAGTGAATCAGCTCCTTCTAAACTCAAAATATAGCCGATGGGTTTATCCTGCTTAGCTTGGAACTCCAGTTCCGCATCACTCAATGTGCTTTCTGTTTCTAAACCTGTCAATTTCGTCATACCAACCGCCCGTGCCGACCCCCTCAGTATTTCTCCTTTTTTCGACTCTTCACACCATAAATCTATATGTTTTTCTAAACCTTCTAAATCTCGAATTTGCACCATTTCCCCACAAGCCTCCATCGCGTGATACCACGCCAATTGCCCTTGCGTTTGCGCCCAAGCCTGTTCGGGCGAGAGCCAACCGGGCAACGGGCTATCGGGCGTCACGTATCGGGCAATCTGAGTAGCCACCACCAATCCGATATTGCCGCGCCTCAATTCAGGCAAAGCCACTGTCCCTTTTGCCCTATCAGGCTTGTCGGTCATGCCTTTTTCCCTAAGGCGAAGGGTGGAAACGGGCAATCTTAAATCCCGATTCCATTCCATAGCATTCATGCTGAGATCTAAATGTGCGTCAATGATAAACATGGTAGTTGAGAGTTTTGAGTTGAAAGTTGAGAGTTTTGAGGTGAAAGTTGAAAGTTTTGAGTTTTGAGTTGAAAGTTGAAAGTTTTGAGTTGAAAGTTGAGAGTTTTGAGTTGAAAGTTGAGAGTTTTGAGTTGAAAGTTGAAAGTTTTGAGTGGAAAGTTGAGAGTTTTGAGTTGAAAGTTGAAAGTTTTGAGTTGAAAGTTGAGAGTTTTGAGTTGAAAGTT
>JAYTUY010000099.1:0-6545 GCA_043744275.1 Saprospiraceae bacterium | reverse complement strand
GTGTGATGTTGACCTTGTAATAAGTTGTTGTCGTTAAATTATTGAGATTTAAAGTGGTATTTGTTTCACCATTAATATTGCTGAAAGTGGTGTTATCTGTTGACGATTGCCATTGATAAGTTGTTGAACCTGAACCGTTTATGACGGTTGCGGTCAAAGTTGAAGAACCACCTGAGCATATTTCTGCATTGCTGGCTGCGACGTTGACTGAGGGGGCAGCTTTCACCGTAATTTTAGTTGAAGTCGTTGAACTGGCTGTTCCACAACCGCTTCCTGCTTGCGTGATATTGACTTTATAATAAGTGGTTGCCGTTAAATTATTGAGGTTTAAAGTGGTATTTGTTTCACCATTAATATTGCTGAAAGTGGTGTTATCTGTTGACGATTGCCATTGATAAGTGGTTGAACCTGAACCGTTTATGACGGTTGCGGTCAATGTGCTTGAACCGCCTGAGCATATTTCAGCATTATTAGCAGCGACTGATACTGAGGGATTATTGACAACATTGACAGAATATGCCACTGTGCTTGCGCAGCCGTTGGCATCTATTGTCGTCAACGAAATAGATTGAGCACCGAGAGAAGTCCAATCAACTAAAATAGATTGAGTGCCTTGACCTGATACAATTGTGCCGCCTATAACAGACCAATTATAAGATGTAAAAGGTTGAGTGGTTGAATAGGTTTGGTTCGCTCCATCTTTACAAGTTTCGACAGCCCCTATAATTTCAGGTTTTTGAGGATTAATATCAGGGTTTGTGTAGCTGATACAAGGGTCAAATGAAACGGCAAATTGGCGATAGCCTGCTGAAACAGCGTTAGTCGTTCTCACACCCAAGCGGATAGTGAAAACATTATTTTGACCTGGATAATAGAAAGTTGCTTTAACTTTTGGGTCTGTTGAAATACTGGTGTATTCATTAGGCGAACCCAAGACCAAAGTGAAAGGTGCTTCTTTGACTATGGACAATTCAGTCGGGTCATTGACGATAAAGCCGTTTGAATTAATATGTCCGTGCATTTCACGATAATTGCTGTTGCCATCCACATCATAAGAGCTGACTCTTGAGGAAGTGGGCAAATTGGCGGGCGTATTAGTGCCCGCTGCTACGATTGTAATTTTCCAATCCAAATAAGAATCTTGACCAGCTAAAAAATTGAAATTTATTTCAGGACACCAATCATCTACATTTACGGCGGTATTGTCAATAGCATTCAATGAATTGGCATTCACTGCTTTTGTAATTTCAACAATGGCATCAAAACCAGTTGCCACATTGTTAAAACGCCATTGGTCGCCTACTAAACCCGTGACATCTGTTATCTGAGTAGGGTTTTTATATACCAATTTTGTATAAGCCGAGCAAGATTGAACGATACAATCGCAGCCGGCATATTGACCGACGATAATATGCTCGCTGTTGGATGTGAGCGTGCCACAGCCTCCATTCATACTGACAATAACTCTATAATAATTATCAGAAATGGCAGCGGTTGGCACATCAAAACTGCTATTTGTGGCATTCGATATATTAGACCAAGTTGAATTATCAGTGCTGATTTGCCATTGATAACCGACAATGTTTTGAGCAGGTGTCACCGTAGTTGTTAAGGTAGCCGAACGCCCAACACATATTTTTGAACCGATAGAATTGATATTGACTGAGGGGGTCGCTACAGCAATAGTCGTGACTGCGGAAGTAGATGAGCTGCATCCATTGCCACTTTTGTTGACAACCACTTTGTAATATCGATTAGCGGTCAAAGTCCCTGTATTTAAAGTAGCATTGGTTGCACCTGAAATATTATTGAAAGTCACATTATCCGTTGAAGATTGCCATTGATAGTTGGTTGTACCTGTGCCGCCTGTAACGGTGGCAGTTAATGTAGCTGAACTACCCGTACAAATAGATGCATTATCGGCAACCACCGAAACCGTCGGGTCTGCATGGATTGTAACTTTTAAAGGGTAAGAACTTGTTGTGCTGCAAGAGCCATTTGTAGGAGTTGCATTGACGCGATAGAAGGTATTGACAGTCGGCGATACTGTAAAAGTAGCACTTGTTGCGCCTGAAATATTCGTCCAAGTTGTACCATTTGGCGAAGATTGCCATTGATAATTGACAATTACTGAGGGGTCTGAAAGGATAGTATTAAAGCTTACAGAACCACCTGAGCACGTATTAGCATCCATTAAATTGACAAAAGAAATAACTGGCTCAAAGCATGTAACCAATTTTACATTGTCCATTTTTAAAGCGGTTTTATTAGCAAAACCGACGATTCTAATATAAGATGCGCCTGGAGGAGCGACTAAATTGAATGAAAAAGGAATAAATGTAGGGAATTGAGTGGTAGCATATTGGTCAGGCGTTTGGCTGAGCAATTGATTAGCGGCATCATAAAACTCAGCTCTGATATAAGCCCTTGTACCTGCATGACGTGCGAGGTCGCCTGAAAAAATATAGGTACGCCCTGGTATGATGCTGTTCCATTTTTGCTCGATATAATAGTCACCTGTTGTGCTGTTTGCGTCTGTATAATTGAGCGCAGCATATTTACCAGTCGGTCCGCCTGAATAAATATAAACAGACGCCGTACCTGCTTGCCCAACAATTCCTGTTACCCACCCATTGGCAGTGCCGTTTTCAAAGTCGGTATTGTGGAGTAATTGTCTTTGACAATTACAAGGATTACAAGTTGGATTGACCGTTATTTTAGTAGAAAATGAAGATGCTGAGCCACAACCGCTGCCTGTTTGAGAGACAATAACTTTGTAATATGTTGTTGTATTTAAATTAGAAATATTTAATACCGCATTTGTTTCACCTAATAAATTATTGAAAGTGATATTATCAAGCGATGATTGCCATTGATAAGTTGTGGTGCCTGTTCCGTATGAAACAGTCGCCGTTAAAACAGTAGATCCATTCGTACAAATCATGCCCTCCGAAACATTAACACTGACTGAGGGGTCTGCTACTTCGGTTAAAATGACGGCTATGCGATTGCAAGCGCAGCCATTGGTTGTATTGCGTGTTTCTGCATAATATGTACCGGCTGTGGTCGGTGTATAAGTTCTACCTGTTGCGAGAATTGTTCCACCTGTTTCCGAATTATACCATCTTATTTGATACCCTATGCCTGGGTCAGCCACTGAAATAACCTGTGGCGAACCACCTGCACAATAGCTTGCGCCTTGTGGGTTAGTGGGTGCTGGAGGGACTATTTTATCTTCTATTAAATTGAAAGTAGAAGCACCCATAACAGAACAGCCTTCAACGGGAGAAATTTCTAAAGTGTAGGTTCCTGTTTGAGTAGCAGTGATGCTTGATAAACCTGTACCCGCTTGTTTAGTTCCGTCTGGTGCTGTCCAAGAGAAATAAGTAACGGATGAAGCAGGAGAAGTAGTAGCCGTTAAGGTTGCAGAGGGCTGGTCACATGTCAAAATATTGCTACTTGTTATTGATGCGGCGATAGCTTGAGGTCCACCGAAAACATAGGGTCCACCAAAATCTTTTAATGCTGCTGTAAAAGAAGCAGAAGCTCTCGTTTTAACTGTATAAGATGAGAAAGCGGCTGTACAAACCGAAGCCCCTGGTTTTACAATCAAGGGATCGATGCCAAAAGAGGATAAATTGAAACCAAATTCAGCAAATTGATACATTGAATAATTGGTTGTATAATCGCCGCTGCTATTTAAAGTTCCCCACGGACCAGCGGGCGTAGGAGCCGTATTGACAATGCCACAGGCTTGTAACATAGCAGTACCTTTAGGAATAATCCGCGCATAACCATATGCAGAGCCATTAGACGCGCCATCGAAATAAGCCCCTGAGCGGTCAAAATCAAAATCAGTTGGATTAAAAGATGAATTATAAATGGCTCTACTCACCCAAATGCGTATTTCAAAATCAGAGGGCGCACCGCCTGTAATAGCCATGCTGAAAATCAGGTCGCCAGTTTGAGTTATTTTCCCTGTCGTATTGTTAAAAGCAAAAGCGGTATGTCCTTCTTCAGTACCAGCGGATGTAAACTTGGTGGTATTGTTAAAAGTTAAAGATTTTTGAAAAAACTCAAAATCCATGTACCGCGTACCATTCGGGTCAGCCATAGACGCGCCCATAAATAGCCACAGCGGCGAGGTATTGGTTGTACCAGCCCGCCGAAGATGCCCATAGACGTCTAAAATATCATTTTTTCCTTGAACAGGCATGAAAGTAGCGTCCCAATCCATCGGATCCATACCATTTTTTGAACCCGTAGCAAAAGCCGTAGAATCTACATAACCGCCCATTGAACCCGTATAATCTTTTGCAAAAAGGGCATCTACTTGAATGGTATTATTCGCTTGCTCAAAAAAAACTGAATTAGAGCGGCGAGTAAACATTTTATTTAAATTACCGGGCGTATTGAAAAAGTTATATAAGGCAGCAGCCCCCGTAGTGTCTAACACACCCAAGCCCGAACCGCTGTATGAAGTCGATTTGAACCAGTCATCTTTTCCATTGGGGCTTGAAAATCCGCCAAATTGAAATTGATTAGCATTAATGTCAGCATCCACCCCAAAATTGGCATTCACACAACCGGGCTGTATTTGACCCGACGCTTCCACTGATAGTAAAAAATTCAGTGCTAAAAAGCTATAAAAAAACGTTTTTTTGTTCAAGAAATAAAGCCTTGATAAAGTACAGGTTAAAAAGAGTCGTTGTTTTTTTCTCATTTTCAAAGTTTATAGAAAGTAGGAAAACAGTTTTGGGTTTTGACCAATACAAACACAAAACTTAAAAGAAGGGAGGCTTTTATAAATAATGGTTAGTTTCCATTACGCAAATCTTACGCCTATTTGAAACCGATTGAAGGCTTATCACTGACTATTAGCACTTTGTGACAGCTTGAAAAATATTTGTTTCATTTGATTTTCAAGTTAATTTTTATTTAAAACAATGAAAATCAGCTTTTTACACATAAAAATCTTTTTATACTGAGGGGGTCATTCTTCCGATATTTTAATCTACCGAAAAGAGGCTGTTTTTATATTTTTTTTAAAAATACAATAAAAAAGGTAGGCTTGTTATGACGAAACAAAAGCATTGATATAACTTTGGGCATCAAACAGCAACCCATTTTTGAATTCTGAAAAATCCTTTTTTCTATGCTCTATCACCTCTTCGATTGGCTCAATAAATACTATGATATTCCAGGCGCAGGCTTGTTCAAATATGTGTCTTTTCGCGCAGGTATGGCGATTATTTTGTCACTCGTCATAGCCCTCATTTTTGGTCGAATAATTGTCCGCTTTTTGAGGAAATTACAAATCGGTGAAACCGTCCGCGACCTCGGTTTAGATGGTCAAAAACAAAAACAAGGCACGCCAACGATGGGCGGCATTATCCTCATCATGGCTATCATCATCCCAACTTTGCTCTTCTGTCGGTTGGATAATATTTATGTCATCATCATGCTTTTAGCCACTTCATGGATGGGCATCGTGGGCTTTTTAGACGATTATATCAAGGTTTTTAAGAAGGATAAACGCGGTTTGCCTGGCATTTTCAAGGTAATTGGTCAAATTTCATTGGGTTTAGTGATTTCGTTACTCATTCTTAAAAGCGATGATATTGTAGTGAGAATGGATAGACAAACTGCCGAAATCAATCAATACCAAATCATGAAAACTGTCTATACGCCCGACTCCAAACGCGGTGGCAGGCTCAAAGAAATGGTCTATGTGAAAGCCCCACTGACCAATGTGCCTTTCTATAAAAACAATGAATTGGATTATAGTAAATTTTTGAAACCCATCGTCGGCGAGGAAACGAGTAAAAAATTGACCACCATTATCTATATTATTTTCGTTATCCTCATTGTCACCGCTGTCTCAAATGCGGCTAATTTGACCGATGGAATTGACGGTTTGGCAGCAGGAACGAGTGCCATCATAGGCGCAACGCTCGCCCTTTTAGCGTATGCAACGGGTAACTCCATTTTTTCAGAATATCTCAATATTTTATACATTCCGAACTCCTCCGAACTGGTAATTTTTGGTGCTGTTTTCTTTGCCGCCTGCATCGGTTTTCTTTGGTACAATGCCTTTCCAGCGCAAGTTTTTATGGGCGATACGGGCAGTTTGATGCTCGGCAGTGTCATCGCCGTTTTCTCATTATTGATTAGAAAAGAGCTATTAATTCCTATATTTTGCGGCATTTTCGTCGTCGAAAACCTATCAGTCATGATTCAAGTTGGCTATTTTAAATACACCAAAAAGCGGTATGGCGAAGGGAAAAGGATATTCCTCATGTCGCCGCTGCATCATCATTTTCAGAAAAAAGGCATCCCCGAAGCCAAGTTGGTTACACGGTTTTGGATTATCGGCATTTTGCTCGCTGTATTGACTTTGGTGACGTTGAAGGTTAGATAATTTTAGTACAAATAAAATTTAAGATGAAAAAAATAGTTATCCTCGGCGCAGGAGAAAGTGGTGTAGGCGCAGCATTATTAGCGAAAAAATGCGGATTTGAAGTATTTGTAAGCGATAAAAGTGA
>JAYTUY010000098.1:0-6581 GCA_043744275.1 Saprospiraceae bacterium | reverse complement strand
AACGTAGGAGTCCTCTGGACTCATTTTAAGCATTTTGCAGATATATCGTAAAAGTATAGTTAAGTATATGCCATAGGTTTTAAAAACCTCATAGGTTTGTAGCTCCAAAAAATCAAGCAATTAATTAATAAATTCTTTACAAGATTTATACAAATCGCCCCAATCTTGTCTGCCTTTAGCAACGGTTTCTAAATATTCTAACCAGACAATTTTATCCTGCGTGGAGTCTTTCACAATCGCTCCCGTAATGCCTGCGGCGAGGTCATGCGCGGACAAAGTGCCATTGCCAAAATGCGCTGCGAGGGCTTGACCGCTGTTAATCACTGAAATGGCTTCGGCGGTGCTGAGGGTGCTTGTGGGAGATTTTAATTTGGTTTTGCCATCTTCAGTCACCCCATTTCTCAATTCTCTGAATATGGTGACGAGGCGTTGAATCTCTTGCAAAGGGGCAGCTTCGGCAGGTAATTCAAGGGATTTGCCTATTTTTTCTACTCGATTTTGCACTATTTTCACTTCTTCTTCAAAATTAGACGGCACTGGCAGCACGACGGTATTAAAACGCCGCCGCAATGCGCTCGATAATTCATTGACGCCTTTATCCCTATCATTGGCAGTAGCGATAATATTAAAACCTTTGCGCCCTGCGACTTCCATACCCAATTCAGGAATCGGCAATATTTTTTCAGACAATAATGTAATCAAAGCATCTTGAACATCGCTCGGAATGCGCGTCAACTCTTCGATGCGGGCAATTTTACCGTCTTGCATCGCTTTCATCACAGGCGAAGGGACAAGCGCAGCCGCACTCGGACCTTCAGAAAGTAAGCGGGCATAATTCCAACCGTAGCGAATTTGCTCTTCATTCATGCCTGCTGTGCCTTGCACGAGCAAGGTCGAATCGCCTGAAATAGCGGCTGCAAGATGCTCCGATACCCACGTTTTAGCCGTGCCCGGTACGCCAATGAGCAGCAAAGCGCGATCAGTCGCTAATGTGGCAACGGCTACTTCCATTAATCGGCGGCTACCATAATATTTGGGTTCGATCTCAAACCCTTTGAATTTACCGCCTAAAAGATAGGTGACTACCGCCCAAGGCGAAATTTTCCAATTTTGAGGGCGCGGTTTTTCATCATTTTCACTCAAAAAATCGAGTTCTTTTTTATAAATTTCTTCGGCGTGTGGGCGGAGTAATTGATTGATTTCCATTGTTTTATAACATTTTTTCAGCCGATTCAAATACGGGCTTTAAGTAAGTGACAAAATTAATTAAATTTTAGCAGAATGCGCCAGAGGCGCAAAATGTCGGTAGCAACCAAAATAAAAAAAGGCTGTCTGAAAAGTTTTCACCTTCCAGACAGCCTTTTTTATAAGTATTTAGTTTTTTTTCGTCTGATTTTCTTTAGTCAAATGATTTTTTTTAACAATGATGCTCTGGAGCCGTTGTGCGGCTGTATTTGAGTATATTGTCTAACACTGCGTCTGAGGGATTAAATAATGCTTTCGGAAGTGCTTGTTTAGCAGTTCTCAACATTTCATACTCGTCAAGTAAGAAGGTGTCAAAAGACATCTCACATTGTAGAGCCAAATCCTCGCTCATCGAAGTTTCATTGTAAAGAAATTTGATTAGGTTGTGTTGTTGTGTAGAGAGTTCCTCCATGCGCAATTATTAGGATTAAGTGAAAAAATGAACTGTTTTAAAATATACTACAAAAACTTTTTTCACCTTCTTTTTATTGTATCTCTAAAAATTTTTTAACTAAATTTCTACGAAATACAAAAAATAGTTCCGTTTCGACATTTTATTAAAGGCGATACCATGTTTGAGTCCGATAAAATGGACCTACCCAACCTCTCAAACGCAATTCATTGGGCTTGCCGTTTTCGAACCATATCGTGCAAGTATATTCCTTACCGTTTTCAGGGTCAAGGATTTTGCCGCCTTTCCAAGTGCTGCCGCTGAGTTTCATATCTCTAATAATCATCATTTGCATGATTTTTTGATCTTTACGCCAATCAGTGCATTTTGCACAGACTCTGTTGGGGTCGGTTTTAGGATCTAAAAATTTGACAACTTTTCCATAAATTTTTCCATTCTCTTCATAAAGTTGAACATGAGATTTGTCTTTGTTGGTGGCATCATCAACGCTTCTCCAAGTGCCGACGAGCGTTTGAGCTTGGATGGTTAAACCGATTAAAATAAAAATGCTTAATAAAAATACTCTTTTCATGATTTTAAAATTGGATTGAAATTGTTGAAAATTTTATAAAAAAAATCGTCCGAAAAGTAAAGAACTTTTTGGACGATTAAACGACTCATGAGCCATTTTTATTAGACCTTTAATTAGAATGCTCCTGTATTTTCAAAATGCAAAACTGCCAAAACGGTTTGACCCACAGCCCTCAGCGTTTCTTTATCTACCACACTCATATCATCATTGTGCGTATGCCAATATTTGCCGAAATAAGTATCCGCAGGGTGATTAATGATGTCAATCGTCGGGATTTTAGCCAAATCATTGACAAAAAGATGGTCATCTATCATGGGTCCTTTAGATGGTTCATCAACGAAAAGATTGACATAACCATATTTTTCACGAGCCACACGCCATACTTTTTCAACCACTGGTGCAGCAAATTTCATAGACACTAATTCTTTTGCAAAACGCGCACCTTTAGCACCTGCCATGTCGAGATTGATGCCATATTTTGCCATATAATTAGGCGTATGCAGGCTTTTTGACCAATATTGAGACCCTAAGCACCATGTAAAATTCTGCAATGATTCTTCCTGTTCCGTCTTAGGGGCAGCTGGATTGCCATAGTCCTCAGCATCGAAAAGCACGATGTCCACGCCCAAATTACTGAGGGGGGTGCTTTGCAACTGCCGAGCCATTTCGAGCAACATGCCCATTGACGAGCCGCTATCATCAGCCCCTAAAATGGGTTTGTCTTTAAAGGCGGCGGCGGTATCCTTGTCTGCAAAAGGGCGCGTATCCCAATGCGCTGAAAGGAGAACACGGTTCTTCGCTCCCACATTATAACTCGCTATGATATTCGTCGCCTTATGAGATTTGCCATCGTAGGTTTTAGCCGTGAATTGTTGCTCAATGACCTCAGCACCATATTTTTGGAACAAACCGACGACATATTTTTTCACCTTGCCTGCCCCCTCAGTACCCACCACTCTGGGACCGAATGAGACGATTTTTTCAGTAAAAGCATAAGCTGAATCTGAATTAAATTGTGGAACAGCCACATCAGGCAATGGCGTTGTTGCTACGACAGTTGTTCCTCTTGGGTCGGATTTGCAACCTGCTCCTATATCCGAAATCATCGGAATAATGGAGGATAATGCGAAGATGCTCAACAAAGCCAGCATTATCCATTTTAAATTATTTCTTATCATGATTAACGTAGCGCAGAATTCATTCCGCTTTTTTTTACGTAGCGCGGAACTCCAGTTCCGCTTTGTTAAAGTAACGCGGAACTCCAGTTCCGCAAATGTTGAATGCGGAACTGGAGTTCCGCGCTACAATATTATTACTCTTTCACCCAAGTCGTCCCGTCCTTGGAGTCTTTCAACAAAACGCCTGCTTCTTTCAAACCATCGCGTATTTTATCGGAAGTGGCAAAGTCTTTATTAGAGCGAGCTTGAGCACGAAGGTCAATGACCAATTTCATAACACCATCAAGGGCAGAATGACCGTTTTCACTGGCACTATCGTCTTTGAAACCAAAAATATTGACAATAAAATCGTTGAACATTTTTTTCAAATCTGTCAAAGTTTCCAGAGAAATGTCTTTCAAACTCAATTGTCCGCCTTTCAAACCATTGATTTTTGATGCTAATTCAAACAAACGAGACAGGGCTTTTGGAGCATTGAAATTATCATTCATATCTTCATAAGCCAGTGCCATTAAATCATTGATGTCTTTATCTAAAATAAAATGACCGTCACCCCCCTTTAGAATTTCAAGGTTTTGAAGGATTTTATTCGCTTCCATTAAACGTTTATAGCCTTTTTCTGCTGCCAACAAAGCATCGTCGTTCATATCGAGCGTAGAGCCATAATGCGCTTGCAGGAAAAAAAAGCGAGCAATCATGGCGGTATAGCCTTTTGAAACGTGTGGGGAATTGCCTGTAAATAACTCGGCTGGCGTAATATTATTGCCGTCCGATTTGGACATTTTTTTACCGTTCAACAACAGCATATTGGCGTGCAACCAATAGTTGGCACCGATGCAATTGCACGAGCCAAAGTTTTGAGCAATTTCATTTTCATGATGCGGGAATTTCAAATCTTGACCGCCTCCATGTATGTCAAATTGCTGCCCCAAATATTTGGTACTCATCACCGAGCACTCTAAATGCCAACCTGGGAAACCCACCGACCAGGGCGATTTCCACCTTAATATATGCTCAGGCGAGGCTTTCATCCAAATCGCAAAATCAGCAGGGTTGCGTTTTTCATCTTGTTTTTTCAACTCACGGCTTTCTGCAATCAAATCATCTAAAACACGACCTGATAATTTGCCATAAATACCCGTTTCTTTATGAAATTTTGGCACATCAAAATAAACTGAGCCATTTTGTTCGTAAGCAAAACCTCTATCAATAATTTCCTGCACCATCTCAATTTGCTCTGGAATATGACCCGTTGCAGTGGGTTCGATTGAAGGCGGCAAAGTATTAAAAACGGTCATCATGTCGTGAAAGCCATTCGTGTATTTCTGAACAACTTCCATCGGCTGTATTTGCTCCAAACGGGCTTTTTTAGCAATTTTATCTTCTGCATCCAACGCATCAGAATCATCCACCAAATGCCCCACATCCGTAATATTGCGGACATAACGCACCTTGTAACCCAAATGCAACAAATAGCGATAAATGACATCAAAGTTGACAAAAGTGCGGCAATTGCCGAGATGCACATCGCTATAAACAGTGGGTCCACAGACGTACATGCCTATGCGACCTTCGATAATTGGTTTAAATTCTTCTTTTTGACCCGTTAATGAGTTATTAATCGTTAATTTCATGCGGCAAAGTTATAATTTTTTTAAAATGTTCAATGGATTCTAAAATGTTTGATGAAGCGTTTTAAAGAAATGTCGAATTTTGGAATTATAATTGCGTTTAATACTCTGAAATTCAAACATTTAGGCACAGCAATTATTTATTATATCTTGTAAAAAACCTCATGATGCGTATTTTTGGTATTATATTTTTTCTTTCTTTATTCACTGCCTCAGTGAAAGCTGATACCGCTACGCAGATAATTCTCCAAAAACGCGCCGCTGTTACCGTTAGTCCTGTCCGTTTTTACGCTGATTCTTCTTTCACAAAGTCCACTGAGACTACTTTTACTGAGGGGGAGCTGTTTGAAATTATCAGCGAAACGATTAAAGAACATTTTGATAATACTCAAACCCAAACCTTCAAATGGTATAAAGTCCGCTCTCTGAACGGTCAAATCGGTTGGATTTTTGGCGACAACCTCGCTGTTGTGATGCCCGAACTCTTGATAGACAGCCATTTGAAACCCTTTTATAAAAAAGAAGCACATTTTGATAATGGTTTTGAAAAATCCCTTATTTGGGTTGCCTCATCAGAAGGGCATGATGTGAAAAAATCAAATCCTGCTTACAAAGAACTCTACCTTATTATTACGAACGATGGCGGGAAAAGTGTCAATTTGAACTTCTCAAATATCAATGATTTGAGTAAAAAATATTTGCAAAGCATTTATTTTCAAGATGTTACAAATAATAAAATTGATGAAATCATCATCGAAACGAATAATACAACAAGTGATGAACACCTCGAAGCCCGCAATATCGAAATCTATACTTTCAAAGCTGGCTCATTGTCAAAAATATTTGAAGAACGCCTAACCCTCACGTGGGAGGAAGATGTGCCTTCGCCTGCTTTTTCAAAATTCGTCGAAATTGAAGGCTCTGAAATCCGCATAGCATATGTGGATTATGTGCCTTGCGAAAAATATTCGTTGCGACTGCCAACCGATGTGCGTAGCCATACGATGGAGCGGTGTCTTGAATACGTGACTTATAGTTTTGTTTGGGATAATGCTAAAAGAAATTTTCAACCATTTTATAAAGAAAGCCGCGTTCCTCTAAACGGTTCGATTAAAAAAACTTTGACGCTTCGCAAGTCGCCTTCAGCTAATTCTGAAAAAATAACGACGCTTGCCACCGATGATAAAGTATTGATTATCAAGCACTTCGATGCTTTAAAATCTGAAAAAGGCGTTAAAAAAATAGATAATTGGCTCTATGTCAAACACCCGTCGGGCATTTATGGCTACGTCCATGCCGATGATATTGTGTTTAAAAACATCGAACACGCTGCCGTTTTGAAAGAATATTACAATAAAACACCGCTTTTAAAACAGGATTGGGCGAGTGCGGTGGTGTTTTTATCTGTTAAGAAATAGGTCTTTCATGATTTGCCTATTCATCATAAACCTATGAGGTTTTTAAAACCTATGGCATATACTTAACTATACTTTTACGATATATCTGCAAAATGCTTAAAATGAGTCCAGAGGACTCCTACGTTT